>CAZCSL010000013.1:0-36336 GCA_964501415.1 uncultured Candidatus Izemoplasmatales bacterium | reverse complement strand
AAAAACACAAGCGAGGCTTGTGTTTTTCTTTTTCAACTATGTAACGATGCGATAACGAATAAAGCCCAAGGCATACTTAATAAAAGGGGCAACACCAAAGCAAGGAGATAATGATAAGACTTCGGTTGTATCCGCTCATGCATAGGCGTAATAACATGCGTAGGTAAATATACAATCCATCCATAGATAATCATCCAAAAAGGGATACTTACCCAAGCGGCTGCTGAACCAAAAGCCAACCATTCATTAAAATATCCAACCAAACCATAAAGAATAAACCAAGTGAATGCTTTAAATTGGTAACGATAATGCAGTAGTGAAACACCCAAAAACTGAGGTATAAAAACGATAACCGAATGTCTTGTAACGACTTCAATATAGTTTGGGCTTGCGGTGATATAAGCTTCATTAGGTGATAAAGACCAAAAATAAGCGGTATTAGTCATTATAGTAGATACGACCTCAGCCATTAAAGCAAGACCAATCATAGCCAAAATGAGTAGCACAAAAAACTTTACCTTGGAAAGATGTTTTGGGCTTATGAGATGAATCAATCTTCTTTGAATTAAAGCGATAACCACGCCCCATATAAAAAGCAGCCCTAAAGCCATGGTCACAACCGCGAGGTCAACCTTACTACCTTCATTGAGAATATGAATCCATAATAAGCCATGGTAGCCAAACGCCCAACCATATAAAAACATCCAAAATAGTCGAAGCTTCAAACTAATCACCCATTATCTCTTCTATACTTCATAATCTTATTATTATAAAGCGCTGTATTATGCATAAAAAGATTTCATCAATTATTTTAAGCGTCTAAAAAGCATTCTTGTTATAGTTCACCAAAGGCTTTGAATCTAAGCAGATATTCAAGTGCACGGATGCCTTGCCAAGCTTTTTTAGCTTCTAAAAATGCTTCGGGGTAATCATCTGCCCAAGACCATTCAATATCCCAGATGCCTTTTTCAGTTAAGTGTTGTTTTAATAGCACATGTTCTTTTTGAACTATGGTTTTTAAACGCTCATAGCCCGGTGAATCAGGCGAAATAATCAGTTGTGAAGGTCTTATACAGTACGTTTCAAACCATTGGTTAGAATCCATTTCAACGGCATTTTCAACGCGAGTTTGAAGGGTTTCAAAAAACGATTGGTAAAAAAGCGCTGGTTTTATGTAATGATAAAGCTCAACAAACATACGCAGTTCATGCATTTCTTTAACATTGTGGTTAAGAAAATATTCGATGGCTTTGCCAATTTCTTCTTTAATTTTTACTTTTTCTTCATCACTTGAATATTTATACATGAAGCCAAGTAAGCTTGCGGTGGGGTTATACCCTTGTATTTCATTTTTGGGTTGATGATGCCACCAAATAGCATGTGGATAATCGTTATTTTTTGGAATACTAAAGAAAAAAAGTCCATTTTTCTGATGAGGCGTGTTTTTTAAATACTCAAGTATGCTTGTGACAAGCGGATGAGACTTATCTAAAGCTATCTCTTCAATAATTCTACTCGCCACCCAAGTGGCTATAGGGGTACTTTCTTTGGTGAAAAAATCGGGTTCAAGACTATTGCCAAAACCACCATCTTCATTTTGATAACATTCAAGGGCTTCTATAACTGTGTCTTGGTTCGCTTGTTTAAAATGATAATCATAGCGGGCAACTTCTAATGCCCGTGCGTGTTGATAAAGCCATGTTTCAACCGTCTTTTTCATACTATCCTCCGAATGGTTTTAAATGACATCAAGCGCCACTTATCCGATTAAGAATCTGTCAAGCGCTAACGCCTTCATTGTATCACAATAAAAATAGCGAAAAAACGTTCATTAGTAATAACCCCCTTCTAATGAACGTCTTCTTCTAGTCTTTTAATCAATAGACATGATAACTTGTCTGTCAATTTCATGCTTTATTAAATGATTCATAAGATTTTCTGGTTTGGTAGAGCTTTGTATAAAGAGAATCTTCATTTTCTAATAAGCTGTCATGATTGCCTTCTTCTATAATCTTGCCTTTTTCAATGACTAAGATTCTATCCGCATCTTTAATGGTTGAGAGGCGGTGTGCAATAATCAACGTGGTTTTGGTTGCCTTCAAGCGGTTTAGGGCATCTTGGAAAAGTCGCTCAGATTCTGTATCAAGGGCTGAGGTGGCTTCATCAAGCAATAGGATTGGGGCATCTTTAAGCATCGCCCTAGCAATCGCAATGCGTTGTTTTTGACCTCCGGATAGTTTTGTGCCATGCTCACCAACCTTGGTATCATAACCATGATCTAATTTTTCGATAAATGTATGCGCATTTGCGTCTTTAGCTGCTTTAATTATCTCTTCTTCTGTAGCATCTTCTTTTGCATACCGGATGTTTTCTTTTACACTCGTGTTAAACAAATAAGCATCTTGAGGGACATAAGCAATTTGTTTTCTAATCATCGACAAAGGTTGATTGGATGTCGATTTACCTGAAATCATGATGCCTCCGTTTTGCCAATCAAAAAAGTGCAAGATTAACTTAAAGACGGTCGTTTTCCCCCCACCACTAGGTCCAACAAAAGCGACGGTTTCACCTTGTTTGACTTCAAAGGACATCTTATCTAAAATCGGTTGTTCGTCGTACCCAAATACGAGGTCTTTAAAGCCAACTGCCGTTTCTTGTTTGGGACTGTGAATCGTAGTTTCATAACTTTTGGGTTCCTCTTCATAATCTAAAAAGTCAAAGATTCTATCGCCAGCGGCTAGCGAGGTTTGCATATTTGATATAAAGGTTCCTAGTTCACTAACTAAATCTAAGACACTATTTTGAAGTTGAATAATCGCAACGATGACCCCTAGTAAAATGAGACCTTCTAGTACGAACCAACCTCCAATTACGGTAATCCCTGCAAAACTGATGGTAAAGACTAAGTTGTTTAATGCATCGATTGAAGCTTGTCTTTTAACGCGCACCAAAGAAACATCCAAGGTTTGTTTGTTGCTTTTGGTAAATAGATTCAAAACGTGTTTTTGAATGTTAAAAACCCTAATGACATGCATGCCTGCTAAAATATTAGACAAACGTGTATTTAAATGAGCAAGCCTGTCTTGTACACCGCGTGATACACTGCGTAAACGCTTGGCATAAAGCGTATTGATGATATACGTTAAAAGCCCTGCACTAAAGGCTACAAGTGCTAAGCGCCATTCGATGATAAGCATGGCCACACCGGCACCCACACCAACAATCAGTTGCACAGAGAACTGAAAAAGTAACTGGCCGTACGCTTTTTCTACTTCGTTGATATCGTTGGTCGCAATCGAAGATAGCTCAGCGCTATGGGTCTTGCGAAACTGTTTTATTGGCAAAGCGGTCAGCTTATCAAAAACGCGTTTACGTAAAGCACCCGTGGTCTTTAGTGCTGCTTTGGCTGTTAGATAGGAGAAAAATGGTATAACGGATATCAAAATCAAAATAACCACGGAAAATCTTATAATCGGAAAAAGAATATCTTCAAAAGTTCCTTCTTGTATCGAATTGAATAATTCTAAAAACAAAAGCGATATTTGAACTTGAAAGATGAGCAGCAATAAGGCAAAACCGATAATCCCCACAAAATACATGGTTCGGTAGCCCTCCATCAATTGAAACAGCTTTTTAAGCGTACTCTTATTCATCTTCATCCTCCATTTCCTCTAAACGTTGCTTTTGATATAGCTTGGCATATAACCCATTCTTAGCAAGCAGTTCATTAGGAGGACCATATTCTTCAATCTTACCTTGATTGATCACATATACGGTATCAGCATCTTGAACCGTCGATAAACGATGTGCAATGATGATGGTCGTTTTTTCTTTTGCCAATGAAGCAAAGGCCTCTTGAACGATGGCCTCAGACTCTGTATCAAGTGCGGATGTAGCTTCATCTAACAATAAAAGCGGGGCATCTTTAAGAATCGCTCTAGCGATGGCAAGACGCTGTTTTTGACCACCTGAAAGGGAACTACCATGTTCTGCCAATTGCGTTTGATACCCTGTTTCCATTTCATGGATAAAACCATCGGCATTCGCTTTTTTAGCCGCCTTTTCAATTTCTTTTGTTTCCGCTTTAACCCGACCCATCCGGATATTTTCATAAACGGTATCAGGAAACAAAAAGGTGTCTTGAGAAACCATCGCAATTTTATCGCGCAAAGCTTCAAGTGACCATGACCTTAATTCGTGTCCGCCTACTTTTATGCTGCCTTGATAGGTATCGTAATAACCTAAAATTAATTTTGCAAGCGTACTTTTGCCACCTCCTGATGGTCCGACAAAAGCCACCGTTTCGTGCGGTTTAATCGTTAGACTAACACCATCCACAACGCTTTTATCCCCATCGGCGTAATTAAACCTAACATCTTTCATCTCTATCATCGGTGCACTCGGTTCAATCGTTAATGGTTTTCCATCGGTGCGTTCTTCTTCTGTATCAATGATTTCATAAATACGTTCAAGCGCAGCTAAATCACGTTTGGCTTCTCCCATAAGCATAGCCATTCTAGATAAGGGTAAAGTCAAAAAGTTTAATAGATTAATAAAAGCAAGCAAACTACCAGCTGTCATCATATCGTTGATGACAAAATATCCTCCTAAAAGAAAGGTAGTCACAAAAGGCACGATAGAAACTCCCATTGAAAACGATTCTAAAACCGCTCTTTTCTTTGCGACTTTAGTCCCTTCAATCACGCTTTCATTTACCAAAGCATCGCCTTTTTCATTCATACTAGATTCAAGATGATACGCTTTGATGGCTTCTGAACCTTTGATGACATCGACACTTAAGGCATTGACACTGCCTAATTTCGCTTGTACTTTTTTACTCGCTTTAGCGATGGGATTCATCAACATACTAGAACCAATGACCAACAGCGGTACCATAACCAATGAAAAAAGCGTCAGTTGCCAACTAAAATACAACAACAAACCCAGAGCCAAAACACCGGTTAACGGAATCTCGATCAATCTAGGAAGCGTAGCGCTGGTAAATTGTCGCACCCGCGTCATATCATTCGTACCACGAGATAACAGCTCACCTGAGGGCATCTCCGCTAAACCCTCGAATGAAATGGTCGTAAGTTTATGACCATAATCCCCCCTTAAAGCCGTCATGCCATTTTCAGTATAACTATGCATTAAACGGGTTCGAAAATAAACCAAAACAAAACTTAAAATGATGATCCCTACGGAAAACTGTGTAAAAAATATAAACATCTCTCGGTTACCCTCAATGGCTGAATCCATGACTACCCGGATTAAATAACTAAACCCTACGATTATGAATGAAAAGATGACCGTTATGGTTAGTCCTAATATAAACAAGCCTTTTTTAGGAAAGATGCTAATCAATCGTTTAATCAACCCTTTTTGCATAACGACCTCCTTGGCAAAAACAATCATATCCATTATATCACGTCAAAGCCTTCGTTGTGCCAAATTATTAAATATTCAGTTAGTCTTTAGTTTTTTTCACCTTTGTTTATAGCACTTCTTCATGCATGAAAAATACAACTTCAAATCGTATGGAAAAAATAGTACTATCCATATCATAATAATAGATTTAACAATCCGATGCTTTTTGCTAAAATAGATGTAAAACATAGCGTGGAGGCTAACATGACAAATTATAAAAAAACTAAAGATTACTGGGATGAGGTTTTTAATCAAGCAAAGATTCGTAAATTAGACAGTGAAAAAAGTGGCTATCCTTTACTTGATGATGCCCTTGATTGGCTTAGTGAACCTTCATCCAAAGTACTTGATTTTGGCTCAGGAAGCGGTGCTATGCTTGCTTATCTAGCCAAACGAACAAAGGGCCATTATTATGGCATCGATGTCTCTTTGGGCGCGGTTACACTGGCCAAGGAGTTATTTGAGTTGAACCAACTTGAAACAGGCTATTTTGAAGTCGGAGATGGTTCTAGTTTGAAACGCTTTAACAATGAAACCTTTGATGCAGTCATACTTTCAAACGTGCTAGACAACATGCAACTCAATGATGCTATGCACGTCTTAGAAAAAACCACTAGAATGCTAAAAAAAGAAGGTAAGCTGTTAATCAAACTAAACCCTTATTTTGACAAAGAAACCATTACAGATTTAAAGCTTGAACATCTAGATAAGGATTTATATTTAGAATCAAGCGGACTATATCTATTAAACAAAACGGATGACTTTTGGTTAGATAAGCTTTCTAACGATTACAACCTCTATAAACAAACAAAGATCTATTTTACAGATGATCACTACAATCGAATGTATCTTTGTATCAAAAAAAATTAATCCTTTTACATCCAGTCTTTATGCAATAAAAAAAGCGATTTTTGCCTTTGATATATGCTAAAACTTGTTTTTCTAACAATTTAAAGCCACAAAATACACGAATGGCATCGATTTACATTGAATATTGATGTATAATTTCTTTATAAACCATATACTAACCCAATATAACCTATAAGAGGTGTTCTTATGAATCAAAAAGGTGTAACGCTTGTCGAATTACTAATTGTTATTGTAATTATAGGGGTTGTATCAGCCATAGCGGTACCAGCCACTGGTAGAATTGTGGAGAATAATCGCATAGAAGCCGACTTAGCAAATGTTAGAGCTTTAAATAAAGCAACCTATTTCTAAGGTATGGCAAATCAACTGAGCGAAGACTATTTTGAGGGAAAAGACACCGACGAAGAACGGATGCAAGTCTTGGTTGATCATGGGTATATTGATCGCATTATTATGCCACTATCAAGAAATGCAGAAATCTATTGGGACGATAGCAATGAATTTTGGCTATACAGTTTAAGCGAAACCGCGAGTGGCACCCAATCCAATTATTCGTTTAAAAACTTTGATTTAAGCAACTTCAATCAAACAGGGTCTTGGTCTTCAACAGACAACTTTATTAAAAGCGGATCAGGACTACTATTTATCGATAATCCTAGAAGTGAGTATACGATTACCACAACGGGAAAAATAGAACCAGGATCATATGGTGGCTTCGGTGTATTGTTTGATACATCTGTACTAGGTACTAGTGATACTGGATATATCGTCCAATTTGACCGGGGTTATGGCCGGGGTTCTGTAGTGATTAGGCCTAGAACCAATGGATCTGAAGGTAACGTGATTCAAAGTCATCGTTTTGATTATAGCAACAGCTTTATACCTGATAAGAACACCACCGAAGGGGAAGCATGGTGGAATGAAGCACGCACCCTAACATTAGAAGTTAATGTTATTGAAGATGTACCTTTGACAAAATCTCTATCAGTTTATATAGATGGACAATTATTATTTGATGATTTTATATTTCAATCAAACGTCAGTCCTGCAAATAATTTTACCGGCTTTAGAACTTGGATTGGTGTGGAAGTGGAATTTTACTCTCTAAACATCAATTAACTACTAAAATTGAAGCATTAAGTATCAAGTCAAAATAGAAACCTTTTACCACATTTCAAAAGGTATGACCCATTCATTTTATACTGAGAATAAAGAAGGTCTTGAATTCATTATCATGATGTATGGTCAAGGTGCCTAAACAAGAAATCCAATATAACATAAAATCCGATGCACTGATTATTTATCAGTGCATCGGATTTTTTCCTATGAAATATATTTAATTACATGTTTTTGAATTATTTTGCGCCGTGACAACATCCATGGTCTTTGTGCTCATGTGCGTGCTGGTGGCATTCTTCCTCAAGATCCACTAAATGGTTTTCAATGGACTGTAATTTTTTATTTGAGTAATTTGAAATGGTCATATCTAAACTTGATGCCGAATAATACACTTTAATATCACAATTTTGATATTTTTCAAAAGTATTTTTTGACATACTTGAAGTTATGATAGAATTCACACCTAAAGACAACATAAACCTTCGACATAATTGCTTTTCTTCACCTTCAGGTTGTATCAAGTCTTGACGAATCAATTTACCCTCTTCAACCGTACAAAGCAAAAACTGTCTTGCTTGATGATAAGCTTCAATACCTCTTTGTTCATTCAATACAACCGCCACTTTTTCAACTTTGTCATGTTGGTGGCAACACTTCTTTTCTTCATGCATAAGATGATCTCCTCCCTTAATCTTAACCATTTTGTCTTCTACTAAACTTTTTGCGATAATCTTTCTTGCTTCTTGATAAAGGCCTTGAATCGTTGTTCGAGCAACGCCCATAGTTTTAGAAGCTTCAAGTTGTGTCATACGCTCATAATCAATTAAGCGAAACGTTTCAAACGCTTCAAGTGATAACGTTAAGACTTCGTTCTCATCACTCGTTGAACGTATTAGCAATCCTTTTCTTTTACAACAAACGTGCTTTTTTTGTTTTGGTCTTGCCATATTTTCCCCCATTAATGACATATGTCAATAATAGCTTAACATGACTCCTAAAAAAAGACAAGGTTATTCTTGTCTAATTATGTTGAATAGCTTATCAAGATATGAAAAAATCATGTGATAACGAGTCTACGGTGATTCATTAAGCATCCTCTTTTTCACTCATTTCTATGACCTTCTCAAGCATAGCCATGTGTTTTTCAAACTGCTTGTATATGTGATCGATGGATTCGTGGGTCAAGAGTTTGAAACGTCTTTTTACGTTTTTAAACTCATGCGCAAAATGAACTTTATCTTGAAACCAAGCAAGATATACACTTTTTAGATCGTTTTCTTCATAGTACTTCTGTAATTGCTTCAACAGTTTATTAATTTGGGGTGTGGGCTGCTTTTTAGTTTCCAAAAAGAGCGTTAGATTATGTGTTGAATCAATCTTTTCAAGTTTTGGTTCTTGTTTTCGTGGCCTACTTTTAGAGCGAATTTGAAGCTGTGAAGGTGGGTTAATATCAATAACCGTATAAAACCCACCAAATATCTGGTGGCTGTTTTGGCCGGTACTTTGAATCATGCGAGTATCGTAGGTTGTAAAAGCAACCCCCATCCATTTTCCTTTAATTAAGCATTGATCGGTAACCGATAAGTGTTTAGAGAAAATCCCTTGTGCTTTATGAACCGGTGCCAAGGCTTTACGCTCTATCTCATAAGTGAGCGTTTGGTCATTTTGTTTGGCATAATGTTCAACGATTTCCTTGAGTATAATTCGGTAATAATGTTTTTCAGAGATTCCGAAAAAATAAAGTATTGTGGCGAGCAAAAACAAACTAGAAAAAATACTTAGCAAAATAACAAGTATGGTTTGGTTAACCTCAGGAAACAAAGTGATTACTTCTAATAAATCCAACAACAAAAAAGCCGTGACAATCGCCGATATGAAACTAGTAAAGCGAAAAATCTTGCGCCATTTTCTTGTGCTTGCATAATAAGTTTTAATCAAATTATCCTTGGTGTGCATCTTTAACATGTGAAAAATCCTTTCCCGTTTAACTAGATAGTCATTAGACTTTGGTAATAGTGATAGCTTTTAAACTAAACGCTTCGTCATCCAATACTTTGAAAGACTATCTTTTTTCAAGCCCGTTTTTACCTTTTTCTTTTGCTTGATAAAGGGCTTGATCGGCGCGTTCATACGCTAGATGAAAACTATCCTTCACGGTGTTATTTACACTTGTAATACCACATGAAATGGTGATATAAAGTGAGTTTTCTTTTAGTTTATACTGTTTTTCACTAATTTTCGTTCGTATCACATTGCCAATTTTTGTACCTTTATCTAGTGAAGTATTCGGTAAATAAACCAAAAATTCATCGCCGCCCCACCGACAGATAATGCCGTTATTGGGAATCAATTTTTTAAAATCCTGAGCGATATTACGCAATAACGTATCTCCTACGGGATGACCATAGGTGTCGTTGATTTTTTTGAAAAAATCTATATCGAGAAACATTAAACATCCTATCTGATTTTGCTTAATTTCTTCTTCTACTTTACGTGTGAAAGACTCGCGGTTCAATAAACCTGTCAGTAAGTCATGACTAGCCAAATAATTAAGTCTTTCATTACTTTCTTTAAGTTCGTTTTGTTGGTGTTCAATCATTTGCGCTTGTTCGATATTTATGACTTTTCTTTGCCATTGAATTAACGATAAAAACATCCCAAGTGCCCCAATTGTTAAACCATTAACCTGATTTGAAAGACGCACACTACCATCCGTTATTATTATACCCATCACTATAACAAAAACTATTACACCCAAGGTATAGATTATGATTGAATCGCGCGGTCTTGTATAAAAGACAATCCCACATACCAAACTCGCGATAATAAACGGTGTAACATTGGTAAAAATAAGCTGATCAATAGCTGTAATCGCGATACCAAAAGCAAATACCATAATCATTAAGCCAAGATGATAAATTTTAAAAATTGGTTGATAATCCGCACGCTTGTTTAAAACACGACCAAGCCACATCACTAAAAGCATTAAAGACATCAACAAAAGATGGGCTATAATAATACTTGTTCGCCATAAGGCTTCATTGGTAGTATCACTATCGGTAAACCAAAACACGATAATATGTGCTAGACTTACTGGTGCGGCAATTAAGCCAATAAGAAAAAACCGTTGTACATTCAATAATGTTGTTTCTTTGACAACTTTATCATTTCGTACTTTAGCCTTTTTGATCCATGACCGTATACTACTTAGCATGTAATAAGCCTCCCAACTAAAAATCCAAAATAACTAATAGTTCCTAATCTCTAATAATGTTTCTTTTACTCATTATAATGGTTATTAAAAAAACAAACAAGTTTCACCGAAATTATTTAAAAACTGCTATTTGACTTTAAAAGTTGAATAATTATTTAAGTGATTCACACTTTTGTCTCAATAATGCTATACTAAACTTAGGAGGTGTTTACATGTTTAAAGCTGCGGTAATTACATGTAGTGATAAAGGCGCGAAAGGCAAACGCATTGATACATCAGGGCCTTACATTAAAGAATTCTTAAAAAACCTAAATTTTTACATAATTGACCAAACCATTATTAGCGATGACTTAAAGACGATAGAAAATGCACTTATAAAATATGCAGACCATGAAAACGTTGATTTGATTATAACCACGGGCGGAACAGGGTTTTCACCACGAGACAATACCCCCGAGGCCACAAAAAAAGTAATATTTCGTGAGATTCCAGGCATTGGTGAAATGTTGCGTTATGAAAGTTATAAAGTAACGAAAAAAGCCTATCTATCTCGAGGAGTATCGGGCATTCGTAACCGGACCTTGATCATAAATCTGCCTGGTAGTTTAAAAGCGGTAAAAGAAAACTTGGCTTGTTTGGATAACGTCCTTGATCACGGCCTTAAAATACTTAAACATTTAGATACCGATTGTGGGGAATAAAAAAGGGAGCACACATTGTGCTCCTATTTTTTTGCCAAGTCGAATACCACTTGATAGCTGTGATTTTTAAGGTCGATTATCAATAGTCTATTACGTAGTAATTCTTCATCATCGTGGAGCCATTTGATAAATTCAGTGACCATCATGTTAGCCACAATTGGTGGTGTGAATGTTGGGCTGCCTAAATCTTTTTCAATACCTTGTTTTTTCTTTCCATAAAGCATTTCTAACATCTTGACGCCTGGTTCAATAAAAGCAATTTCCCCATACCAACCACCAAGAGCACCGTGAACGAGAGGGATTTTCTTCTTAGAGGCAAATCTTTCTATCCAAAGGCGTACTTGAATTGAATCTACCGCATCGAAAACCACCGTTGCCTTCTCAATAAGTGGTTCATTTTCGATATCTTCAATTCGGTTGATAAACGCATCTATTTGACATTGAGGATTGATCTTCAATAGTTCTTCTTTAACAACCTTTACTTTGGGTTGATTTAATGCGTCTTGATGAGAGAAAAGTTGACGATTTAGATTGCTTTCTTCGAACACATCGTTATCGACTAAAACCAGATGCCTTGCCCCAAGACGTACTAAAGCATTGGCGATAAAACCGCCTAATCCACCTAATCCAACGATAAGGATACTATGCGTTTTAATTTTATCTCCATGGGCTTTTCCTAATAATTTCTCATTCTCAGAAAACATGTTACCCTCCTGCAACAGGTGGGAAAAAGTGAACGAGGGAATCTTCTTTGACTTTAACGTCTTTCATGCGACTGGGAAGATCGTCTTTTCCGTCACAAATGACAATGGAAACATCGGCTAAATCAAGTTCAAGTTCTTCCGCAATATCACGAATGGTTAAGCCTTCACGGTACTCAATCTTCACTTCTTTTCCACGGTTATCACGCAAATATGCGTATAGTTTAACGGTTATCATATTATCACACCTATGTACATCGTATTATTTTTCTATTCCAAAGACAATCCGCACAGCTCGGCGAGAATCCCGAACAATCATATTCGCTTGTTTCAATATATTCGCACCCGTCTTTCAATTCACAATCAACACAACTCGGGTGCAAAGCGTATTTAACAGCATGCCTGAAGTCTTTGTATGTTGAATCATTATAAATCGATTTTAAAGTACGTTCCTTGATGTTGCCAAAAGCATGCTTTTTCACAAGCTTTTCTTTTCCAAATACGATTTCTTTATACGTTGATGCAAAGCGATAACACGGCACAACATCACCGTGAACATCGATATAGGTATAGTCGTTTTCCACAAAATGACAAAGACGCTCTGTCTTAATCTCCATATAGGGAAAAGATAGCACAACGCGGTTCTTAAAATACGCAAAGTTAATCATTTCCTCGGCAAATTTTCTGCCTTCTTCATGAAAGTGTTCATCGTAATAAATTTCTTTGGCTTGTGCTTGGTTTTGTGGCATCAAATGAGAAACTAGGACTTTTTTGGCATCGTATTTAGCGGCCATTTCAATCACGGATTTCAAGCTCTCTTTACTGCGTTTCGATAAAACAAAAGCAAACTCGACACTAGGGATTTTAGTGTCGTTTTCATCTTTGTATTTCTTGATAGCCTCTAAAGTCTTAACGACATGCTTAACATCGGTTTTACGGATGTGATAATAGGTGCCCTCAGTACCATCCACACTAATGACAACATTGTCAAAGTTTTGGATAACTTGCTTTAGACGTTTAGGCGATAATACGCCATTGGTCGTCAGTTCTAATCGGTGATGCTTAAAAAGCTCAAGCGCCAAATCAAATTGTTTCGAGAACGTAGGTTCGCCAATGCCACCAAAAACAACCGTGACATCCTCATCAATCATCGGCGCAAGGGTTCTCAATGTTTTTTCGTCCATATCGATTAGTGAGGTTTCCCACGATTGGCGGTAACACATCACACAATTCAAATTACAGCGATTCGTAAGCTCTAAGTATATTTTCTTCATATAGTATAAGGAATGAATGGCGAACCATTCATTCCTTAACCCGTCCTTCTATGCTAAACCAAGTTCAGCTAAGCGTTCTTTGGTTGGTAAGCCTTTTTCATCCCAACCCCGGAGTTCATAGTATTCTGGTAATAATTTGTCAAGTTCATGAATATGGCCTTTGGTTGGACCATCAGGCATTTCTACTTCAAGCAGACGTTTTGGTAAGGTATCCTGTTCTGGGGTAATGCCCGCAGCTAAGTTAAACTGACGTTCGATGTTGTAAATACGTTCACCGGCTTTCAAGACATCTTCGCCAGACCATTCTGTGCCGACAATTGCATTGTAAACATTGGCATAATCATCTGCGCCCAAGGCAAATGATGTAAAGAGACAAAGTCCACTTGAATCAATAAAGGCGGTTAAATCTTGGAAAATTTTAACCCATTGTGGTTTATCCTTAAGTTCTAAGCGATCAAGCTTATCGGGTAAGCCTAAAATTTCTGGAGAAATCATATAACCCCGAACGTGACAACCACCGCGATTACTAGTCGCATAGTTCAATCCGTGTCCTTTAACCCCACGTGGGTCATAAGCTGGAAGTTCTAATCCTTTAACCGTCATCGATAATTCTTCTTGACCATACATTTTACAAAGCCTTAATGAACCTTCAGCCATCTTGTCGCCAAAGCCTTCACGAGCCCCGATTTTCTTAGTCCAATAAATCATCGCTTCATCGTTACCAAATTCTAATTCATGACCTTCAAAATCCACGTCATTTAAGAACCCTTTTTCCTTAAGCTCCATCGCTGCGGCGAGTGTCGCTCCTACTGATATGGTATCAACGCCATATTGGTTACACCAGTGGTTGGCTTCAATAATCGCTTCTAAATTATCGACGCCACAGTCCGAACCAAAGGCCCAAAGGGTTTCATATTCAGGTCCGCCCCCTTCAACGTTTTTGGTCTTGGTATAACGTCCACATGCAATGGGACAACGATGGCATGCTTCTTTGCGCACCAAATATTTTTCAGCAAGGGTTTCACCCGATATTTCATCAGCCGCTTCAAAGAATCCTTTCTGAAAATTATTCGTGGGTAAGACGCCATTTGCGTTAATCACGTTAACGAGTACCGCGGTCCCATACGTTGGTAAGCCTTGTCCGGTAACCGGGTTTTCCTTAAGCTTATTCGTGGCTTCTTTGTTGTTTTCACGCGTTTTTTCTTCGTTGAAAAGGCTAACTTTTTTCTTACCGCTAACCACAATCGCTTTAAGATTTTTACTGCCCATAACGGCACCGACACCACTGCGTCCCGCAGCACGGTCACGTTCATTCATTACCGCAGCCATACGGCTTAACTTTTCACCCGCAGGTCCAATCGTCAAAACATTCGTGTTTTTGTCTTTTTGTAAGACATCGGTTGTCTCACCTACTAATTTGCCCCAAACGTGCGATGCTTCTTTGATTTCAACGTGGTCCTCATTGATGTCCACATAAACAGGCTTGTCTGCTTTCCCTTCAACAATAATACCGTCGTAGCCTGCATACTTTAATCGTGCTCCCCATGTTCCACCTGAATTCGAAGAGGCAATGGTTCCTGAAAGTGGTGACTTCGTAACCACCATGTAGCGCCCACCTGTAGGCGTTGGTGTTCCCGACATTGGTCCGTTCATAAAAATAATTTTGTTGTTAGGACTCAAGGGGTCGACTTTAGGATCAATTTCATCGAAAAGCATTTTGGTCCCTAAACCGCGTCCTCCAACAAACTTCTTCGCGAGTTCAGAGTCCAAATTTTCAACGTTAATGCTTCCCTCGTTAAGATTAATCCTTAAAATTTTACCCATATAACCATGCATCATAATGCCTCCTTCTTTTTTCTTTATACTATAATTATATAAAAGAATCAGCACCGATTCAAACAAATTCGGCGTATATCGTTTTATTTAAACACTTTCTAAATTAAGTAATTAGTCCTTGATACCACTATATTTTTTTACTTATTTCTACTATAATAAGCCTATGAAAGCATTCCGAGTTAGTGCGTCTAAGGCATACTATGAACACTAGCCGATGGGTATAAATAGAAATGTTTATGCCTCCCACGTTTGGAAAGGAAGCGGGTTTTCACTTCTTTTTTGGCGTGGAAACCCTTTTTTTCGGAGTTTATCATGAAAAAACATTTTGCTTTGTTGTGCTTGCTCATCTTTACACTCAGTGCTTGTCAAAAAGAAGAACTTTTGTTAGTAACGACAACTTCGGTTGAAAATAGTGGACTTATCGAATATTTAATTCCTTATTTTGAAGCGGATACAGGGATTAATGTTAAAGTGGTCGCCGTAGGCACCGGTGCAGCACTAAACTATGGCCGCAATGGCCAAGCAGATATTTTGCTCGTTCACGATACTGAGCGAGAGTTAAAATTCATAGATGATGGGTATGGTGAAAAGCGTGTCTTGTTGATGTATAACGATTTTATTTTGGTAGGGCCTGAGTCACTTGAACAAAACGCACTAGAAGCCGCCTTAAACACCCTAGCCAATAATCATACGTTTTATTCACGAGGCGATGCCTCGGGTACACACGCTCGTGAGCAGTTGTTGTGGGCGCATTTTTCTATTGATATTGATAAATTTAATGATCGTTATAAGGAAACGGGCCAAAGCATGGAATCCACTTTAATGATGGCTTCGATCAAACAACACTACACCTTAACTGACCGGGGCACGTTTTTAGCGATGAAAGACAATCTTGACTTAGTTATTGCCTTTGAAAATGATTCCCTTTTACGTAATGATTACGGGTTGATTAAAGTTCATCCTATTCAACATGGGCGCGATGACACCTACGCAGAAATATTTTATGATTGGATGCAATCATCGAGCACAAAAAACTTAATAAGAAACTTTACCAAAAAGGGTGAACCCCTGTTTCACCCTTATGAATAGAGGCTAACTATGATTATTGAAGGCATTTTAGAGGCGTTTCGCCTGCTGATTTCTTTGGATCAAGAGATTTACGGCATCATTGGTCTTTCGCTATTAATCTCATTGCTCGCCACACTTACCGCTGGTTTTTTCGGCGTGTTAACTGGGATTTTTATTAGCATCACGGAGTTCAAAGGCAAACGCCTGATTAAAAAAGTGGTCTTTACGTTTATGGGTATTCCCCCAGTAGTATTAGGGTTATTTGTCTTACTTTTCTTAACGGGGCCTTTCAGTCATTTGAACTTACTATTTACCCGCACGGCGATGTATGTGGCTCAAACCTTACTCATTTTTCCTATTATTACCGGAAACATTATCATTTCGAGTGAAAAAACCCAAAAACAAGTCTTAGAAACCGCCACAACCTTAGGCGCTTCAAAAAGACACAAAATCTTACTTTTGATTACTGAGACAAAAGCTTTTATCTTACTTAGTTTTATTCTTGGGTTTTCAAGAGCGATTAGTGAAGTAGGCGCTGTGATGCTTGTGGGGGGAAATATTCGCGGAGAAACTAGGGTTATGACGACTTTTATTGCCTTAAATACAAGCATGGGGAATTACGGTACATCGATCGCGATGGGCATTATACTTTTGGTTATTGCGTTTTTCATCCATTCCATCATCGCACGTTTCCGAGGTGATTTTTATGATTAAGCTTCAAGACGTTAAAGTCGAATACCCAAATTTTTCGATTGGCTTTAAAGAAACTACGCTGCCATTAAACAAAGTTACCTTCGTGACGGGGCGAAATGGCGTTGGTAAGACAACCCTTTTAAAAGCTATCGCAAAGCTTTTGCCTTATGAAGGCACCATTGAGTATGAAGGGTTTGCGACTTATCACTTTCAAGAACCCATTTTATTCCACCGCAGTGTCAAAGATAATATTCTTTATCCGATTAAGATACGTAAAAAAAATATTGAAGATTATCAAGAACAGTTGCTTCAGTATGCAAGCATCCTTCATATCGATCATTTATTAGACCGGTCCGCCAAACTACTCTCATCAGGTGAAAAGATGAAAGCTTCCCTGCTTAGAAGCATTCTATTTCAGCCCGAAATTATTTTACTTGATGAGCCCACCAATAACCTTGACTTAGAATCCATCGATCAACTGATCGAACTGATAAAAACCTTAAAACAAGACATGACCTTTGTGATTGTTAGCCATAATCGCGCGTTTATCGATGCATTATCTGAAAACATCTACCATCTAGGAGGCACGTATGTTCATCGTTAAAACCATTGAAGAGACAAAGCGTTTATTACAAAAACACTGTAAAGACTACCCCTTAAAAACCGAGACTATCCCCGTTGATGAAGCGCTAAATAGAGTTTCTGCACAAACCGCTTATAGCACGATCGACATCCCTCATTTTGAACGTTCTACTGTGGATGGTTATGCGGTTATGCATGAAGCAGTGGCGTTTGCCAGTGCCCAATCGCCGGTCCCATTAAAATTTTTAGGCAGCGTCGATATGGGTAAATCTACACCTTATGAGCTTGATGAAAACAGTACCGTTTATGTGCCGACGGGTGGACAACTACCTAAAAACACCACCGCGGTAGTCATGATTGAAAATACCGATACCTTAGATAGTGAAGTACTCATAAACAAAAAAGTATCTAAGTGGGAAAATATTTTACTTAAACGTTCTGATATCGCCAAAGACCAACCAGTCATTGAGACTAACCAAGTATTGACACCCCCTCGAATTGGTGCCTTAAAAGCCGCTGGTATTAAAAAGGTCTGTGTTTATAAAAAACTAACGGCTTTGGTTTTATCCACCGGCGATGAAATCACAGATTCCTTGCCCTTAAAGATGGGTGAAATATTGGATATTAATACCCACACGGTAAAACATTATTTAACCGAAAAACATATTGATGTCGTAGACACCGTTGTGATAAAAGATGATTTTGACACTTTTAAAACCCATATCACCGAAGGCATGCACAAGTATGATCTCGTCATCGCCTCAGGCGGAAGCTCGGTGGGTGAACATGATTATACCTATCACGTAATGAAAGCTATTGGGGCCGATATTTTTGTGCATGGGGTAAACATTAAACCTGGCAAACCTACCGTATTAGCTAAATACAATCAAAAACTCTTTGTTGGCCTGCCCGGTCAACCTACCAGTGCTTATATGGTTTTACAAACCTTTTTCCCCATCATTTATCATGCTATCCATCAAATCCAAGAGCCGATCATCACTCCTTACGTCGAAGGGGTTTTAACCCAAAATATTGCGAGTGTTGGAGGTAGGACAACCTATCGATTGGTGAGCTTAAGTCAAGATACACCTTATAAGGTTACGCCTTATCATGGTAAATCAGGCACGATTTCATCGCTAAAAGATGCTTATGGTTATGTTATTTTAAACGCGGGCGAAGAAGGTTATCAAAAAGGCGAAACCGTACGCGTTTATAAGTTAGGTGATTTATAATGCCCTCAGTTTATTTAAAAAACATGCCTTTAAAAAAAGCACAAAACATCCTTTTTGACAAATGTAAACTCAAAATAAGTAGCGAAACAATACCGACCGAAAAATGCCTTGGCCGCATCACCAAAGAACCCGTCTTTTCATTAGTCTCTTCACCCGCTTATAACGCCAGTGCCATGGACGGCATTGCAGTCGATGCCAAACAAACTGAAACCGCCACTGATACCACGCCACTTACGCTTCAAACACCGGATTTTGTCTATGTCAATACGGGTCAGCCAATCGAAGAGCCTTATAATGCGGTCATAAAAATGGAGGACCTCGTTGAAAGAGACGACAATGAAGTCACGATTATGGCCTCAGCTTCAGCTTATCAACACATCCGCCCTATCGGTGAAGATATTGTAGAAAAGACGATGATTATCCCCAAACATCATAAATTGCGCCCCGTTGATATATCCGCTATGCTGGCAGCGGGCGTTGAAACCGTTGAAGTAATCAAAAAACCAAAAGTAGTCTTTGTACCTACCGGAGATGAAATTGTCCGTGATGTTAAGAAGCTAAAAAAGGGCATGATTCTCGATTCTAATTCCTATTTTGTTGAAAACGCACTAAGTGAGTTAGGCGTGGATATTACCATTCATGATGTGGTTAAAGATGATTTTGAACTGCTCGAGACAACCGTAAAAAAACTATCTAAAGCTTATGATTTAGTCTTAATTGGTGCAGGTAGTAGTGCAGGCAGTAAAGACTTTGTAAAAGATATCATCTCAAAACATGGCGAAGTCTATATTCATGGCGTCGCCATCAAACCAGGGAAACCGACACTAATCGGTAAGTTAAATGAAACCACCGTGATTGGTTTGCCCGGTTATCCCGTCTCAACTTATATCGCTTTTACCTTGTTTATCAAACCCCTAATCTTACAAGCCTTGAAACAAAAAATCTACTCCGAACCGCTCATTAAAGCTACCCTGAGTAAAAACTTGTATACTTCCTTAGATAGCCAAGAATATGTTCGCGTTGGTTTAAGTAAAACCCGTGATGCCTTTATCGCAACGCCCTTACCTAGAGGAGCCGGGATGATGATGAGCGTTGTGCAAGCGGATGGTCTTTTAATCGTACCTAAGGACCAAGAAGGCTATAAAGCAAACGAACAAGCCGATGTTATCCTTTTAAAACCCTTGCATGAGATAGAAAACAAGTTATCCATAACCGGTTCTCACGATATTTTAATCGATGAAATGGATACATTTATGCGCGATCAAGGGCGCCCGATAGCAAGCAATCATGTTGGCAGTTACGGGGGCATTATGGCAATCAAGGCAAAAGAATGTCACTTAGCCCCGGTTCATTTACTCGATGAAGAAGGTAATTATAATGATTATTTATTAACCAAATACCTAGATTCTAACTACGCTTTAATCCGTGGAGTGGGACGTATTCAAGGTTTTTACACAAAAGCAAACAATCCTAAGCAGATTAAAACCATCAGCGATTTATCAAAGGAAAACGTGCGTTTTATCAACCGACAAAGAGGCAGTGGGACAAGGTTGTTTTTAGATTATTTACTCAAAGAAAAAAGCATAGACCCTAAGACAATCACCGGCTATCAAAACGAAGTGCCTACCCACACCATGGTCGCCTCAGCGGTAAAGAACGGGGATTTTGATACCGGGCTTGGAATCGAAAGTGTCGCTAATCTTTATGGACTAGATTTTATCCCCATCGGCGTTGAACGCTATGATTTTTTAGTGCATAAAGACAGCTTAAAGGATGAAATCGTGCAAGCATTTATCACCATACTAAAATCCAGCCCTTTTCAAGCACGCCTAAAAGCCCTCGGAGGTTATACGTTTGAAAACAGCGGTGAGATTGTAAAGTAAAGGGATGATTGAATGAAAGATCGCTTCTTTAGAGAAATCGATTACTTAAGAATCAGTGTTACTGACCGGTGTAATTTACGCTGTTTTTACTGTATGCCTGAGGTGGGCATTGAGAAAAAAGCGCATCATGACATATTGCGGGACGAAAAGATTATCGATATCGTCAAGGCTGCGGTTTCATTAGGCCTTAAAAAAATCCGCATTACCGGCGGTGAACCGCTCGTTAGAAAAGGCATCTATGATTTAATCAGGCGCATTAACGCCATCGATGGCATTGAAGAAGTCGTCATGACGACAAATGGCCTCTTATTAAAAAACAACGTAAAACGCTTAAAAGAAGCTGGGTTAAAACGAATAAACTTAAGTTTAGATACCTTAAACCCACAAACTTACCAAACGATTGCCAAAACCAAATATTATCCTAATCACCATGAGCTCATTCAAGAACTCATCGAACATGATATGAAGCCCATCAAGATTAACGTGGTTCTTTTAAAAGATATCAATGACCATGAAATCCCTGATTTCATTCAACTCGCTGATCAATATGATATCGATGTTCGTTTTATCGAACTGATGCCTATCGGTCATCTGCCCTTTGATTATCAAAAACATTTCATTAGTAAAGATGCTGTTTTAAAGCGATACCCAGAACTTGAATTTGTCAAAAAATACCGAGTTGCTGAGTATTACACGGTTAAAAATAAGCGGGGTAAAATTGGTTTTATCAATCCGATGAGTCATCACTTTTGCGATCAGTGCAATCGTCTGCGCTTAACCTCAGATGGTAAACTCAAACCCTGTTTGCATACCAATGAAGAAATATCGGTTCGTGATTACGATGCCGCTTCATTACACGATATTTTAAAACATGCCATTGAACAAAAACCAAAAAGCCATCAGTTAAACAAAGACCAAAAACCCATTCATCGTACGATGAATAAGATAGGAGGCTAAAAATGTCACTCACACATATCAATAAAGAAGGACGCGCCCGTATGGTAGATGTATCTGATAAGAACATCACCAAGCGTGTGGCTAAAGCACAAGCCATCATTACCATGAAAAAAGCAACGCTAAACAAAATCATCGAAGGTGAAATAAAAAAAGGCGATGTTTTAGCCGTCGCTCAAGTCGCAGGTATCCAAGCATCAAAACTAACCGCACAGCTCATCCCCATGTGTCATCCTTTAGCATTGAATCACGTTGATTTAAGCTTTGAACCCGATTTTGATAACCATACGTTGAAACTAGTTTCAACCATCAGTACAGAAGGTAAAACCGGGGTTGAAATGGAAGCTTTAACGTGTGTTAATCTAGCCGCCCTCACCGTTTATGATATGTGCAAAAGCATCGATAAAGCGATGCGCATAGATAGCGTCTATCTACTGGAAAAACAGGGCGGTAAAAGTGGGGCGTTCCGCTATAAAAACCTTGAGGAGGAAAACTAATATGGCTAAGGTAATTTCCATCAATTCAAGCAAAAAAAAGGGTGTCGTTAAGACACCCATCGATAAAGGAAACTTTATGAAAGACCATGGTTTAAAAGATGATGCACACGCTGGTCCTTGGCACCGCCAAGTGAGTTTACTCGGGTTAGAAAGTTTTGATAAACTCGCAAAACTCGGCGATTTAAAAGACCTTAAACCTGGCGTTTTTGCGGAAAACATCACAACTGAGGGCCTCATTTTATATGAACTTCCGCTTGGGACCAAGTTAAAAATTGGTAAAATGATTCTTGAAGTTACACAAATAGGTAAAGAGTGTCACCACGGATGTGAAATATTCCACAAAGTAGGCGATTGTGTCATGCCAAGAGAAGGCATCTTTACCCGCGTCTTAGAAGCGGGTAGCATTACACCCGGCGAAATCATTGAAGTTATTGAATAAAGAAACCTTGATGACTTCTTGATTTACCCATAAATTAGCTAAATAAACCGATGGTTATGTTAATAAGTCGCATTGATTAGCGACTTATCACCAAATACTAACCATCTTTTCTTTAGGTAAGTACATCTTATCTTCTGGTTTAATATTGTAATAATCCTGGAATTCCGGCAGATTACTCAACTGCATGTTCGCGCGTAAAATCGCTGGTCCGTGGACATCGACTTTCAGCAACAATTGACTGTATTCCTTCGAGGATCTAATGCGCCAAACACGAGCCCAGTTTTTAAAGAAATCTTCATAATTATGATCCTCGTTTTTCTTAGAAGCTTCTAAAGCGCAACGCAGTCCACCACTATCAGCAATATTCTCAGATACGGTTAATTCACCGTTACACGCACCATACCCTGTCTCAACCCCATCAAAAAGCGTAATCATATCTTTGGATTTCTCTTTAAAGGCTTCTAAGTCTTCTTTAGTCCACCAATTATTCAGTGAACCCGTCTCATCAAACTTAGCGCCGTTATTATCGAAGGCGTGTGATATTTCATGGGCGATGACCGCGCCGATACCACCGAAGTTTTCTGATGTGCTTTGCTTAAGACTATAATAGGGCTTTTGTAAGATGGCCGCGGGAAAAACGATTTGATTGTTAAACGGATTAAAATACGCATTGACCATGCTTGCAGGCATACCCCAAATATTTCTATTGGGTTCTTGGTTGTATTTGTCAAAATTATATCTATTGGTAATTCTAGCCATTTCGAGGCGTTCTTGAATCAAATCTGAACCTTCTTCATAGCCTTTGATTTCAAATTGATCATAATAAGGCGGCAGCTCATCAGGATAACCTACATGAACGCTTAAGGCCGATAATTTATTAATCGCTTTTTCTTTGGTTTCTTCTTTTAACCACGTATTAGACGCAATCCGTTCTTGATACACGTTAATCATGTCATGTACCATAGTATTAACATCCTCTTTGGCAACGGGGCCAAAGTAGTTTTCACCATAATAAAGCCCTACCGCTTGGCCAAAAGGATTATAGGCTTGATAAAAGGCAAATTTTTCTTGGCTTTGGGCTTCTTTTGTGCCTGATAAAGCCCGATTGAAGGCGCCACCAGCAATACGGATTTCATCGGTGAGCTCTGAGGCAAATTTAAGCGCGTTAGAAACAATCATCCACGCTTTAATTAACGGAAAGTTATCCTCATTTATGTTCTTATCAAAAGCTTTGATAAAGTCTAAATTAGTAACGATCAACTGGTCAACGGGTTGTTTAACCAAAGCCTCCGCATTTTCCATAAGATTGAAGTTGTTTGTGAACGCTTCAACCTCTTTTTTACTTAACGGATTATACATTTTGACATAATCGGCTTTTTCAACGCTCGATTTTGTCACCGGGACCAATAGGGCATCAAATGCTAAAGCATCTTTGATTAACTGGTCACTTTCTTCATTAGAAAAACCATACAACGTTAGAAGTTGTTTCGTCGTTTGTTCAAAAAGACTGAGTAATTGTTGTTTTTTAGCTTCATCTTTATAATAGCTCGTATCTGGTAAAAATAGATTAGCCCCACTAAAATAAAGAATTTGGTTATTACTGTTCTTAAAATCTTGATTTACGCTTAAGGAAAAGGGCAGCGCAAATGATTCTAACGATAACGCTTCATATGCCTTATCCAAATCTTTTAATGAATGTAACTGGTTGATTTTGTTTAACACAACATCAAAGGGTTTCGTGCCAAGCGCTTCTCTTTTATCAAAGTCTTTCGTCATTTGATAGAGTTTGATATATTGCTTTAGATGATCATTTAAGTCCTCTGGATTCTTTTGCCACTGTGATGTCAACTCCATTAAGGTTTTTTCAATCTCTAGATGTAATTCTAAGAAAGCTGAGACCGATGGTTGATCACTAGGAATTTGTGCTTTTTCTAACCATTTGCCATTAACGGCTTCATAAAAGTTTGTTTTGATTTGTTCTTTTTTCATCCTATCACCTCTTTTTTTATTGTAACACTTTATCATGACTTCTAAAATAATAAAGCTATCTCAATTCTTGAGTAAATGTTTATTGACAATAGAAATAAACTTAACATATAGTAAGTATAAGTAATCATTGCTTAACGCAAAGCATTTAAAACCATGGGAGGTTATGATGAAAAAAGTTTTATTCGCTTTATCACTGATAATCAGTGTTATCGTTGTGGGGTGCAGCAATGAACTTAGCCCATTTTATACCGACAATGAACCAATCATCATCGAAATGAAAAATGATTCTTTAAAAATCCTACAGTTAACCGATAATCATCTTACCTTTGGGTTCGATCATAATGACCGAAAGACCTATCAAGCCATTGAATCATTGGTGAGACATGATGATTGGGACTTGGTTGTCTTTACCGGTGATTTTGTGATGAGCCCCCTAGCCATCCCTTTGTTTGAGCGTTTGATAAATCTGATGGAGTCGCTTGAAGTCCACTGGACGTTTGTTTTAGGCAATCACGACAGAGATTACCATTCCGCAAAACGATTGCTTAGTGTGACCGCTGATACTGAACACTTACAATTTAAAGTAGGCCCGGAACTGAAAGAGGGTGGGGCGGGTAATTTTAAAATCACGTTCACACAAAACCATGATGCTTTTTATCATCTTTACTTTCTTGATACAAAGTCTACAACTGAAGCCCCCGAACGCGTGACCGACTATGATTTTTTAAGCTCTGCTCAAGTTGATTGGTTTGAAACGTTTGTTAGTCAAGACACTGCAAATAATCTTGTGTTTATGCATACGCCCTTATTACAATTTGAACACGTTGAAAACTATACCGGCATTTTTGGAGAACCAGTTCATCCGCAAGGCGTGGATACGGGTTTCTTTGATATAGCCGTTGATTACGGCCTTACAAAAGGTATTTTTGTAGGCCATGACCATGAAAATGATTTTGCTTTTGAGTTGGATGGGATTACCTTAGCCTACGGCCGATATACGGGGTATAATGCTTATGGTTCTTTGGAAATTGGAAGCAGAGTCATCGAAATTGATGAAAACCAGGTGATGAGCACTTACATCTTACCCTTAAGCGAGGTGCAACCATGAAAATCAAGGATTTTATTTTAGGTTGTTTAGGCTTGATAGTCTTTGGGGTCTTAAGCTTCTTTTTGTTTGGGACTTTACTCATGTTTATCTTAGTGCCTTTATGGGTCTTTTATTATATAGGATGGGGGCGGAAACATGTTTGAACTGGTTGTGATTGTTTTTGTTTTAAGTATTTATATGGCTTTATTTATGGCCTTTTCACTATTTATCTTGCGCGTTATCGTTGCCCTTAAGAATAAGCATTCATTAAAGGGTTCTTTAGCGATTATATTAATCCCTGGCAGTCTGGGATACTACTACTATTATAGAGGATTAACGCCCTTTAAAATTTGGTACCAACGCCTTGTAATCATTATGTTTATCTTTACATTTATAGGTAGTGTTTACCTAGCTTTTCTTAATATTCCACAATTTGCCGCTTGGTTCTTTTACGGTTAATAGGGGTGTTTACTTTTAAAAGATATTTAGAGTGCTTCGCATTACTATTTAGCTCGAGGTGAATAATATGAAAAAAGCAGCTTTAAAAGAACTTATCATTTTTGTGTGCTTAACATTTTTATTAATGTATGGAACACACGCACTAATTGCTTTGTTAATTAATACGAACCAATTTGTTTTTGATGATGCCCCTATTCAATTATTGTCCGTTTTAGGGGGAGGAGCTCCGGCATTTAGTGCACTTTTTATCATCTTTAGGTACTATGATCAAAGCCAACAAAAGCGTTTTTGGGCTAGTGTGTACCGTTTGCGTGTCTATTTTTTATGGTGGTTATTCATCTTCTTAGCCCCATGGTCTGTCTTGTTTTTAACAAACCTATTCTATTCACAATCTCTTGGCTTTATCGACCTATCAATGTCTGATATAATAGGTTTTCCCTTGTTGTTCTTAGGTATGATTATCGCTGGTGGCGCTGAGGAGTTAGGTTGGCGTGGCATTATGCAGAAAAAAATGGAAACGCATGTAAATCTTGTATATATTGGCCTTATCATTGGTGTACTTTGGGGTGTTTGGCATTTACCTTTATTTTTAATCGATAGCTTTGCGCATTACGATTATAATTTTTTCATATATTTATTATCGACGGTACTGTTTTCCCTTTTGATAAGCGGCTTGGTCTTTAAAACGGGTAGTGTTGGGCTTGCTATTTTATTTCATGCAGCTATAAACGCCTTTTCAAATCTTGGTTTCGGTATACCGATGATTTTAAACTTCGTGATTATATTATCCTTGACTATTTTGATCCTTATTAGTATATTGTGGCTCATTTATTTGCAAAAAGACCCTCAAGAAGCTTAATAAAATCATTTTTTATACTTTAACCTTAAAAGCAATTCAATCATTAAAAGCCTTTATAACACAATCAATCAATAGAGTATGTGTTGAAAATACAATAAAAAAGGATATCAATATGCAGAAGAACCTAAGATATGAATATATTAATACAGCTTTAAACAAAACGTTCCAACAACTTTTTATCGATTATTTTAAAGGGTTTAATATGGCCTTTCCTATTAAAGCCTTTATGACAATGGACCAAGACATTAAAGCCCACAATATACAAATTATCTTGCTTTATCTAAAGCGCAATCCTATTGGTTTTTCCATGTTTCAGATAGATACTAAAGAGAACCCTTGGTGTTTACATGAAGGAGCCGGGGGTATTAGAGAATTTTATGTAGCTTTAAAATATCGTAATCAAGCTTATGGAAGATATTTATTTAATCTAACTAAACAATATTTTATTCGAAGAAACATCACAGAAATCTACCTAACGTGTGATGATGTTGGAGACTTTTGGAAGAAATTAGGATTTGTAGCTACTGGTAGAATAATTAAAGAGAACGACAGCGAAGAGTATAAGCTAGCATTATAGATTAAAGTTTATATGAACGCTATGATAAATTATTCTACCTTATCATTACATTTTCAAATATGTCAACCTAATATTAACAGCAACTTCTATGTAGGAGTTGCTGTTTAATATTTTGGTTATATAAGCATGAATCAATCCAATTTATACCTGCTTTTGAACTCCTTTTAATGATTAATCCCGAGACTTTGAGTGATCTTTCAAATAAGCAAAAACAGCCACAGCCCACGATACTAAAGCTGCAATTGCAAATATCACCATGAACCCACTAAGATTATGACGCCAAAACCCGCATCATTACTAAAAATATAAAGCGCCATTACAATAGCTACCAAAGATAAAGCAGCAGGTAAACCAAACACCAAAATTCGGTGAATCTTTTTCACGATGAACGTCACAACTACTGAAAACAAAAAAGCTATAACCCCTACAATTAATACCGTCCATATGGCTTCAAGTTCCATAAAACACCTCACGTGACTTGATGGTTTGAGTTTAACATACGAACTTGTTTCATGAAGTCAATAAGCACCAACAATACTAAAAAAATTCCAACCTTACTACTTAATTACAACAATAAACACGTTTATTTAGTTATATTCTTTTCGCTTAACGATGTTGTTTAATCTAATATGTAAGCTATAATCAAACTGTAAGCGTTTTAATAAAAAGAGAATATTTTTTTAGTAAATTATTTTAGTAGAAAGACAGAATAAACGTGATAATTTCCAACACATGTTTTAAATGAAATATTTTTTTATTCATGTGAACTCTAAATCAATTAAACACGAAAAAGAATCATCATCACGACACTATAAAGATCTCTATAAAGCGGTTTTAAGAATACAGTAAGGATTGATTAACGCGCTCTTTTAGTTCCGTTTTATTCACAAACTACTATATCCCATAGAGTAATTTTACTAAAATTTTAATTTTTTGTCTTGCTATTTTAGTAAAATTATGATAATCTTGCAGTGTAAGCATTTACAAATTGGATGTGATACTATGGCAAAATATACAATAGGAATAGATTTCGGCACCTTATCAGGACGAGCTGTACTTGTAAATATAGAAAACGGTGAAGTCCTAGCCTCAAGTGTTCATGATTACAAAAACGGTGCTATAACAGAAACACTTCCTGGTAATGATAAAAAGTTACCCATTGATTACGCGCTTCAAGATCCGCAGGATTATCTAGATGTATTAACGACTACTATTCCATCTATACTCAAAGAAACTAATGTGAAAAGAGATGATGTAATTGGTTTAGCTATCGATTTTACTGCTTGTACGGTAGTGCCAGTTGATAAAAATAACGTACCACTTTGTTTTGATGATAGATATAGAAATAACCCACACGCGTGGATAAAATTATGGAAACATCATGCGGCGCAAAAATATGCAGATGAACTAAATGAACTAGCTCACCAGGAACATGAATCTTGGATTCACCGTTATGGTGGTAAAATATCTAGTGAGTGGCTGTTCCCAAAAATTATGCAGGTTTTGCGTGAAGATTACGCGTTGTATCAAGAAATCGATAACTTTTTAGAAGCCACCGATTGGGTTACATCACAAATGACCGGTAATATCATACGCAACACTTGTACATTGGGATATAAAGCAATGTATCACCACGAAGAAGGTTTCCCATCAAAAACATTTTTTAAAAAACTCGATCCACGTATGGAAAATGTCATTGATGAGAAAATTAAGGGTGAGTTTAAAGACGTGGGCGATGTGGCAGGAACCTTAGAGCTAAAGTGGGCAAAAAAGCTTGGCTTGAGTGAAAACACCGTGGTTGCGGTTGGTAACGTTGATGCGCATGTATCACCGCCTGCAGCTGGTTTAAGTAAAAGCAATCAAATGTTAATGATTATGGGTACTTCTACTTGCGATATATTGCTAGGTGATGGTGAGAAACAAGTACCTGGTATGTGTGGGGTAGTTAAAAACGGATCAGTGCCAGGTTTTTACGCTTATGAGTCTGGTCAATCAGCCGTTGGCGACATCTTTGCTTGGTTCGTAGATAACTATATCAACGATTTAATGAAATCAGACGCCCAATCAGCTGGGCTTGATATCCATACCTATTTAGAAAAAGAAGCCAGTAAACTTCGTGTTGGTCAAAGCGGACTGTTAGCCCTTGATTGGTTTGGTGGCAACCGTTCAATTCTAGTGGATGCCGATGTTCAAGGTCTGATTCTTGGGATGCATTTGAACACAAAACCTCATGAAATTTATCGCGCATTAATTGAATCAACCGCATTTGGCAAACGCGTCATTATCGATAACTTTAAAGAACATGGCGTACCCGTTGATGAAATTTTTGTCAGTGGAGGATTACCAAACAAAAATCGTATGCTATTACAAATATACGCCGATGTCCTCAACACCGAAATAAAAATAGCTGATTCTGAACACACTTCAGCACTCGGTGCTGCCTTGTTTGCCAGTGTAGCCGCTAAAGGACATAAAGATGTTGCTACAGCGACTAAAAACATGGCCAAAGTTAAAGAGACAACGATAAAACCTATAGCTGAGAACGTCAAAATCTATGACAAGATTTATCAAGAATTCAAAATGCTCCATGATTACTTTGGTCAAGGCACAAACGATATCATGAAACGCTTAAAGCGGTTGAAAGGTTAGGATGATTATGATGAGAAGATATCAGTTTTGGTTTGTGATTGGGACACAACACCTATACGGAGATGCTATTTTCAATACCATTGAAAAACGTGGTACAGAAATGGCTAAAACGATTAGTAAAGCCGTTCATCCGTTCGCGGAGGTTCAGTTTAAAACACTGCTTAAAACAAGTGATGAAATCGATAAGCTTTTCAAAGAAGCAAACCATAATGACAAAGTAGCGGGAATCATAACTTGGATGCACACATTCAGTCCCTCTAAAATGTGGATCAAAGGTTTAAAAAGATTACAAAAACCCATTTTACATCTTCATACTCAATATAATGAACAAATCCCTTGGGATGATATAGATATGGACTTCATGAACTTGAATCAAAGTGCTCACGGCGATAGGGAACATGGCCATATCCATACTAGAATGAATATCCCCCGTAAGGTTGTATCTGGTTATTACAAAGATGAAAAAGTTCTTAACAAAATAAGTAAGTGGACCAGAAGTGCCGCTGGGGTATTAGAGAGCCGTCAACTCAATGTGGTGCGACTTGGTGACAACATGCGGAATGTTGCAGTTACAGAGGGCGATAAAGTTAGTGCTGAGATTGCTTTTGGCTGGAGTGTAAATACTTTTGGTTCAGGCGATCTTGCTGAAAAAATAAATTCGGTAAGTCAAAACGAATTAAGAGAACAATTATTAAAATACGAAAAACGATATGATTTAAATACCGATAATAATGCTTCTGTAACCTATCAAGCTAAACTTCAAGTTGGTATTAGTAAATTGCTCGAAGAAAATAACGCCAAAAGCTTCACTACAACGTTTGAAGACTTAAACGGGTTAAAACAACTGCCAGGTCTCGCAGCACAAGACTTAATGTATGAAGGCTATGGATTTGCTGCAGAAGGCGATTGGAAGACCGCCGCATTGCTTAGAATTATTAAGCTAATGGCAAATGGTGAAGGAGGCGGAAACTCTTTTATGGAAGACTATACCTACCATTTTGAAGGTGGTAAAGGTTACGTCCTTGGTGCTCACATGCTTGAGGTATGTCCAACCATTGCAGCTACAAAACCAAAGATAGAAGTGCATGAACTTGGTATTGGCGGTAAAGAAGCGCCAGCTAGAGCGGTCTTTGATGCAAAAGAAGGATCAGCATTACAGGTATCACTTGTTGATCTTGGGGGTCGTTTCCGGATGATAGTAAGTGAGTGTGAAGCGATTAAACCATTAAAAGATATGCCAAATTTACCAGTATCTCGAGCGATGTGGCTATTGAAACCTAATTTTAATGTAGCCACAGAAGCATGGATTCACGCAGGCGGTGCTCATCATACGGTGATGAGCTATGACCTTGATGTTGAAACCCTTCGTGACTTTGCACAAATGCTAAATATTGAATTTATCCATATTGGATCAAATACGGATGTCGAAGCTTTGAAAAAAGAACTCAAATGGAATGATGTTTCCTATAGACTTAATCAGTTGGGGCAGTAATCATGCTTGAAAAACTCAAAAAAGAAGTTTATGAAGCAAACATGGATTTAGTGAGACAAAACCTTGTAATCTATACTTGGGGAAACGTCAGTGCTTATGATAAAGCGAGTGGTTACGTGGTCATCAAGCCCTCTGGTGTAAAGTACGAGACGATGAAGATTGAAGATATGGTTGTGGTTGATTTGGAAGGCAACGTCGTTGAAGGAGAACTAAAACCTAGTAGCGACACCATGACGCACTTAGAAATCTATAAACACTTCAAAGGCGTTCATGCTGTAGTCCATACCCATTCCAAATGGGCGACGATCTTTGCACAAAGTGCACAAGGCATACCTCCGCTTGGAACTACACATGCCGATTATTTCAACCAAGAGGTTCCCATAACTCGCCCTATGACAGATAAAGAAGTTGCTAACGATTATGAAAAAAACACAGGCCGCGTGATTGTAGAAACATTCAATCAGAAGAATATCAACCCACTTCACTGTCCAGGCATATTAGTCCATGAACACGGTCCCTTCACTTGGGGTAAGGATGCAAAAGATGCGGTACACAATGCAGTAGTCTTGGATACAATTGCCGAGATGGCGCATCGGACGATTGCGTTAAAAGGCAGTTTTCAAGCAATGAATCAAAACTTACTTAAGAAACATTTTACTCGCAAGCATGGTAAGAACAGTTATTATGGTCAAGATTAGCTTTGGCATCAAAGTTCTAAAAAAGAACTGGATATAAAAAAATATTTTATAGAGGAGAGAATTATGAAAAAGCTATTATTATTTGCAGTAGCCCTACTGGCAGTATTTACTTTTTCTGCTTGTGGTGGAGACACACCTGACATCGGTATTTCGATGCCTACGACATCAAGTGCTCGTTGGATTTCCGATGGCGAAACAATGAAAGAATTATTTGAGGATGCTGGCTACAACGTTATCCTTGAATATGCTCAAGATGACATTCCGACCCAAGTTAACCAAGTAGAAAATATGGTTACACAAGGTGTTCAAGTACTTGTCATTGCTGCGATTGACAACCAATCACTCAATAATGTTCTTGAGAACGCAGCTGAAGCAGGCATTGAAGTTATCGCTTATGACCGCTTGATTATGGACACAGAAAATGTTTCTTACTACGCGACGTTTGACAACTTTGCTGTTGGTCAATTGATGGGCCAAGGCGTGGTTGATGGTCTTGATCTCGACAACGAAGATGGGCCTTTCAACGTAGAACTTTTTGCGGGTAGCCCAGATGACAACAACTCTTATTTCTTCTTTGACGGCGCGATGGATATTCTTCAACCATACATCGATGACGGCACCATCGTTATCCAATCAGGTCAAACCGAAATCTCAGAAGTAGCCACCTTGCGTTGGGATGGACAAGTTGCCCAAAGCCGTATGGAAGACCTTATTACTCAATTTTATTCTGGTGATGAAGTTGTTCATGCTGTATTGAGCCCTTATGATGGTCTTTCAGTTGGAATCATCTCTGCCCTTCGTTCCAATGGTTACGGTCTTGGTTCAGGAGACATCCCCATGCCTTATGTTGGTGGTCAAGATGCTGAACAAGTTTCTGTTCAATTGATTATCGAAGGTTATCAAGCTTCTACAGTCTTTAAAGACACTCGTACACTTGCAGGCGTAGCCGTTAGTATGGCTGAGGCTATTCTTGAAGGCAGCGATCCTGAAATTAATGACACAGAAACTTATGATAACAATGTAAAAGTTGTTCCTTCTTACCTACTTGTTCCTATTTATGTTGACATCACAAACTGGGAAGAAGAGCTTATTGATTCAGGTTATCACGACATCGATGACTTTGACCTAGATTAAATTAATTTAATAGTTAGTGGATGGTTGGTGGCTTTTTGCCACCAACCACCAATCTATTTTGAAAGTTGGGTTAACATGAAAAACGACCTTCTGCTTGAAATGAAAGAAATCACAAAAGATTTCCCTGGCGTTCGCGCTTTGGATCAGGTAAATATTAAGGTAAAACGTGGCGAAATCCACGCACTTTGTGGTGAAAACGGTGCGGGAAAATCGACATTGATGAAAGTTCTTAGTGGCGTCATTCCTGTTGGCGAGTATGATGGAGAGATATACTTTAACGGTGATCTCTGTTCTTTTAAAAATGTCAAGCAAAGTGAAAAGCTTGGGATTGGCATCATCCATCAAGAACTTGCATTAATCCAGGATCTGTCTATTGCGGAAAACATCTTCCTGGCAAACGAAATCGTCAAACGTGGAGTTATCGATTGGGACGAGGCTAATCAACAAACTAAATCTTTACTTAAAAAGGTTGGACTTGATGAAGCCCCAGGAGAGCTCATCAAAGACTTAAGTGTGGGAAAACAGCAACTCGTAGAGATCGCAAAAGCACTTTCCAAAGACATCAAATTACTAATTTTAGATGAGCCTACTAGTTCTTTAAACGAGGAAGACTCCCAAAACTTACTTCAACTAATTAAAGACCTGAAAGAAAAACAAGGCGTAACGAGCATAATCATCAGTCATAAACTCTCCGAGCTTGAACAAATCGGTGATTCATTGACCGTCTTGCGTGATGGTAAAACGGTAGATTATCTAGATATGAAAAAAGAAGAAGTTAATGAAGACCGCATTATCAAAAGTATGGTTGGTCGTGAAATTACGAATCTATATCCTGATCGCAATGCCAAAATCGGCGATACATTGCTTGAAGTCGAAAATTGGTTTGTCGATCACCCACTTTATGAGCGTAGAATTGTTGAGGATGCCAGTTTTACCGTCAAAGCTGGGGAAGTTGTTGGCTTTGCCGGATTGATGGGGGCAGGAAGAACCGAGTTTTTGAGAAGTGTTTTTGGAAAATCCTACGGCCGTAATATCTCTGGTACGGTAAAAATTAAAGGCGTTGAAGTAAAGTTGAACAAAGTTGAGGATGCAATCAAGCATGGTTTAGCTTATGCGACTGAAGATAGAAAAACTTATGGTCTTATCCTCATTAGTTCAATCAAGAATAACGTTTCACTTGCAAGATTAGATAAAGTTTTGAAGTATGGCGTACTTGATGATAACAAGGAAGTTGTTGATACTGAAAAGCAAGTTAAGTCGTTAAAGCTAAAATACTCGAATATCAATCAAGACACCTTAAATCTAAGTGGTGGAAATCAACAAAAAGTTGTTTTGAGTAAGTGGATGTATTCTGACCCTGAAGTATTGATACTCGATGAACCAACACGAGGTATTGATGTCGGTGCAAAATATGAAATTTATACCATTATAAATCAACTTGCAGAAATGGGTAAAGCCGTTGTCATCATCTCATCTGAAATGCCAGAAGTCATCGGCATGTCCGATCGGGTCTATGTCATGGATAGAGGTCAAATAAAAGGTGAAATTGATAGAAAAGACATATCGCAAGAAGCGATTATGAAAATGATTTTATCGAAGAAAGTCGAGGTTCTAAGAGATGACGAAATTCAAACAAAATCTGTTGAATAACAAATTATTCAAGTGGTTAAAGGAAAATGAAAAAACCGCACTGCTAGGTAGGCTCTTAAAAGATAACATTAGACAATACGGGATGTTTATGGCTTTGATTATCATTATGATATTCTTCTATATCATGACCAATGGTGTTTCGGTAAGACCCTTAAACATCAACAACATCATTTTGCAAAATGCCCATATCATCGTGTTGGCTGTTGGGATGCTTTTTGTCATCGTCACCGGTAACATCGACTTGTCGGTGGGTTCAGTAGCGGCCTTTGTTGGTGCCATGGCAGCAATCTTCATGCGCCGATTAGGTATCCCTTGGCAAGTTGCAACCATGATGGCGCTTATGATTGGTATCCTTGCGGGCATGTGGAATGGGTTTTGGATTGCATTTATAAAAATTCCTGCCTTTATCGTTACCTTAGGTGGTATGCTTATTTTCCGTGGTTTAACACTTCTAGTGCTTGGTGGCCAGACGATTGGACCATTGTCTGGGGGCTTTAATCGTATCAGTAGTGGGTTTATTCCCGATTTCCTCTCAGGTAATGGTACAGACATGCATCTAATCACGATAGTGGCCGGTTTATTGGCGAGTGTTTTTGTCATTTATTCAACGATTATGAAAAGAAAAAAACGCTTGAAATACGAGTTTGAGGTCATACCCGTTTGGGTGAGTGTCATTGTGACTACATTAATTTTAATCGGTATCAACTTGCTTACCTTTACATTGGCTTCTCATCGTGGTTTGCCCAATGTATCTATTATTTTATTCATAGTCATCCTTGTCTATGTCTTCATTTCGAAAAAAACAAAAATTGGTCGTCATGTCTATGCCGTTGGTGGAAACAAACATGCCGCAGAATTATCTGGGGTTAATACGAAAAAGACTTTGTTCCTCGCATACACTAACATGGGTATGTTAGCGGCAATCAGTGGTATCATTTATGCAGCTCGATTAAATGCGGCAACACCAAAAGCTGGTGAGCTCTTCGAACTAGATGCAATCGGTTCAGTGTTCATTGGTGGTGCCTCTATGGCCGGCGGTGTCGGTACGGTAATGGGCGCAGTAATCGGAGCCCTTGTTATGGGTGTTATCAATAATGGTATGAGTCTATTAGGTCTAGGTATCGACTGGCAACAAGTTGTTAAAGGGTTAGTCCTCTTGCTTGCTGTTTGGTTTGATGTCGCGACAAAAAATAAACGCTAAATCCTCCTATTTAGTTTCTTGATCCGACAAAAAAACACATCTCAACCTATG
>CAZCSL010000012.1:34322-38234 GCA_964501415.1 uncultured Candidatus Izemoplasmatales bacterium | reverse complement strand
AAATGTGTTTTAACAAGATTGTAACAAGGAAGACAATTTGCTATAATGTATTTTTTAAAAAGACAAATATACTTTTAGAAATCATGCGCTGATATCATGATAAAAATACAGAATTTTCATAATATGATACTGTCAAAAATTAAGATACACACTTGAAAAGTTTAAAAATAATAGTGGGATGTTTCCAATATGAAGGAGGATGCTATGGCTCAGTCAAAGGGGAATAAAGAAGAGACGTTACAGTTTCGTAAACTCATGAATACCATACCGGATTTGATTTCTATTCATGATGAAAACTTTAATATCGTCTACAGTAATTGGAATGGCTTTGGGGCTGTACCAGAGGAAATGAGAAAGCTTCAAGAAAAATGTTATAAAGTTTATCGTGGATTAGAAGATGTATGCCCCGATTGTCGCGTTAAATCGGTTTTTCAAACGGGTGAACACTTTCAAGATGAAGTCGAGTTACCCAATGGCCAATGGGTGGATTTACGTATCATCCCCATTAAGGGAGAAGATGGTTCCGTCGAGCTTGTGACAGAATGGGTCAGGGACATCACCAAACGAAAAGAAGCGGAAAAAAGAATCTTGTATATGAGCTATCACGATAGTCTTACAGGCCTCTATAATCGCGAATTTCTGGATGTAGAAATGAAACGATTGGATACCGAGCGGCAGTTACCCATCAGCATCATCATGGCTGATTTGGATGGCCTAAAACTAATCAATGACAGCTATGGACACACTAAAGGTGATGCGTTGTTAAAGGCAGTCACCAATATTCTTAAGGCTTCTTTGCGAGAAGAAGATTTGATTTCCCGCTGGGGCGGTGATGAGTTTTTAATCTTTTTACCACAAACAAGGGCCGAAACGGTGATTAGGATATGTGAAAGAATAGAAAAGAATATTGAAACTGCTCAATTGGGAGACATCCCGATATCTTTAACTCTAGGGGCGGCTACCAAAAAAACCAGCGATGTGGATTTAGCTACAGCTTTACGTGCTGCTGAAGAAGAAATGCATGAAAACAAACTGGTTCGTAGTGAGAGCGCAAGAAGCGCTGTGGTTAATTCATTATTAAAAACGTTGCGCGTCAAAAGTTATGAGACTGAACAACATAGTCAAACCATAAAATCCGTTTCGCTAAAAATCGGAGAAAAGCTAGGCCTTAATCGTACCGAACTGAACCGCTTACAGCTATTGAGCAGTCTTCATGATATTGGTAAAATCAATATCTCTGAAAACATATTATTGAAAAAAGGTCCTCTTACCGAAGATGAATGGAAAGAAATTAAGAAACACCCCGCCACAGGATGGCGTATTGCTAAATCTACAGATGCGTTTGTGCCTGTGGCTGAAGGCATCTTATCTCACCATGAACGTTGGGATGGTAAGGGGTATCCCAGAAAGCTTAAAGCCCATGATATTCCTTTGCTTGCACGTATCGTGGCTATCGCGGATGCTTATGAGGTGATGAAAGAAGGCAGACCGTATCAAAAACCTAAGACCAAAGAAGAAATCATCGCTGAATTCAATCGCTGCGCTGGAAGTCAGTTTGATCCAAACTTAGTCAAAACCTTTTTATCGATTTTAAATACAGAATCCATTCCACAACCATGAAACACTTAAACGTAAGTTTCATCAATTCAATAGTCTATTGAAAAATGGTCAATTTAAAATAATTGGCTATTTTTTATGTATCTTTTCATATGACTCTTTGTCTTTTTAAGTTAAAGATTTTTAAAGACTCACCGAGTAAATATAATAAATTTAGAATTAATAAAGCCTTGTTGATTACAGACTATACGTTGTTTCAAAAAAAAACATCATTAAATATAAGCAACCGATTTGATGCTATAATTATGTCAAACGATAGAAGGAGAATATTTATGAAAAACGACTTGCTTTTCTTTAACAAAAAAATGGGATTTTTACATCTCATACAAGGAACCGCCATCTTTATACTTGCTTTAACCGTAGATGTTTTCAATGAGTTTCGTCCTACGATCTTTGGCCGCTTTTTTGAGGTTTATGACGATGGAGCCTATGGACCGGAAACCCAAACGCTTTTTGATTTGCCCTTTGGTATTTTAGTCGCACTGTTTTTATTGTTAAGTGCCCTTTTTCATTTTTTAATTTCTGGGCCTTTAAAAACACGATACATCAAATGGATCGAAGAAGGTATAAATCCTATGCGATGGTATGAATATGCTTTATCATCGTCGATTATGATCGTTTTGTTGGCGTCATTATTTGGGTTGCTTACGATTGAAGCGGTTATCTTAATTTTTGTGATGAACGCTTTGATGAATTTATTGGGTCTTTTGATGGAAAAAATGAATCCCATCACAAGGGAAAAAACGGATTGGACGCCTTATTGGTTTGGCTGGCTTGCAGGAATCACCCCGTGGGTGCTAATTGTGATTTATATGTTCAATAATGGGGATTTATCCCAATTGCCTTGGTTTGTTATTCCAGGATTAATCTTTTACTTTGTAACCTTTAATTTATTTGCTTTAAACCAATACGCTCAATATAAGCAAATTGGTCCATGGAAAACCTATATATATGGAGAAAAGATGTATGTATGGCTCAGTTTATTTGGCAAATCAATCTTGGCTTGGGTTGTTTTTTTAGGCATTTTATTAGCTTAAATTATGACAAATATCAAATATTAACTATTTGATAAAGCGTCTAAATTAATTAGCAGGTTATTCAATTAATCAAAAAAGGCACACTTGAATTTCAAATCAAGTGTGCCTTTTTATTTACTACTCAAAATCATTTTTAGAGTCAAAAATTTAAGTGAAAAACACCCAATAGATTAAAGCCGCAATCACCACTATGACGATAACTATGATTTTGCGGATGTAGCGCCGAATTCTACGTCTCATATAATGTCTCATGGTTTAGCCTTACTCACTCTTCAAGATATTCAGTCGCGTATAGATGAATTCTAACGACACCGGCTGCTTCGTCTTCATACTCAATACCGATGGTAAGGCCGTAGGTATCTTCAAAATACGCGATAAATTGTCCGCCTTCGCCTTCTCCGATACCGGGTAAATCAGGGATGTCAGGAATATCAGGAATCATACCACATCCCGCCATCATCATCGCAAACAAAAACAAACATAATAATCCACTCAAATGTCTTTTAAACATGTCACGCTCCCCCCATCATTTTTAAAAACAAAAAGGGCTCATCCATACCTCAAAGTAGGTTTAAGCCCATCTAATGTCCATGTAATAAGTCACTACATAAAGACAATTTCATGATAGCATGAAGATTGTAAAAATTCAAATAAGTTTGCTATTTCATGGTTTTGTGATAAAATCTATAATCAACATTATTATATTCCAAGAGGCGCTTATGAACAAATTGAGAACGTTTAAAAAAATCGTTTTTGGTTCTACGTTTAGAACCTTTGTGATGAGTTATCTGATTGCCATGTTTGTCGGGGCGTTTTTTTTATAACTGCCTATCAGCATTAAAAGTGGTCAATCACTTAGTTTTATCGATGCCGTTTTTGTCTCGGCAAGTGCTTTGTCCACTACGGGTTTGACACCAATTATAGTTAAAGACGTGCTTTCCCCAGCGGGTCAGGTCATCTTGCTTGTAATCATTCAGTTTGGCGGCATTGGTTTAATCATGGGTGTAGCGCTTTTTTGGTTTATTATTGGGCATAAAATCACCTTTAAACAGCGCGATATGATTATGGTTGATCAAAACCAGATTACCAAATCAGGCGTCGTGCGGTTTGTGCGCAACGTTTTAATCATGATTTTTACCATTCAGTCCATCGCCTTTGTTTTGATGAGTGTTTATTTTATCATTACAAATACCTTTCCTTTCCAACAAGCCCTTTTCCAAGCTCTTTTTAATACGATATCGCTGTTTACCAATGCGGG
>CAZCSL010000012.1:0-34222 GCA_964501415.1 uncultured Candidatus Izemoplasmatales bacterium | reverse complement strand
AACAAGCCCTTTTCCAAGCTCTTTTTAATACGATATCGCTGTTTACCAATGCGGGGTTTGACATTGCCCCCATCGGTAGTAGTTTCAGCATGTTTAAAGACTCTTATTTTTTATTGGTTTTAAGCATGGGCTTAATGTTTTTAGGTGCTGTAGGCTTTTGGCCTTTGGCGGAATTTAAAATGTGGGTGGATGCGAAACTCAAAAAAGAGCAGTTTAAGTTTACGGTTTTTACCAAACTACTCGTTACCCTGCATGCTTCTGTGTGGCTTATCAGTGCTTTGGGTCTATTTTTATTAGAACGCCAAGCGTATTTTGCCACCTCAGATCGTATCGATGTTTTATTTACGACCATGTTTATGTCACTGACCACTAGAAATGCGGGTTTTTCTACCATGAATGTGGGAGAATTTAGCGAAGCCACCAGCTTGTTTTTGATGTTTTTAATGTTTTTAGGTTCATCTCCTAATAGTGCGGGTGGCGGGATTCGTACGGTTACGATGTTTGTGGCGCTTTTATCGATCGTTTCATTTGCGCGGGGTAAAAATGCCGTTGTTTATCATCAAAGAACCATTAAACCTGAGACCGTGATGAAATCGATGGTGATGGTGATCATGGCATTTGTTTGGGTAAGTACGGTCATATTATTGATTTTAATTGTGGATAACTTTAATTATCAGGAAACGGCCTTTGAAGTCATCAGTGCTTTTGGGACCACGGGTTTGTCTCTTGGCATCACCAGTGAGCTTTCAAATTTCTCTCGCACTTTGATAATTGCTACGATGTTTGTGGGTAGAGTTAGCTTAGTTTCTCTTCTATTAATGTTTAAGCGCAAAGGCGAAACGGATACAATCCGTTATCCCGAAATCGATATGATTGTAGGCTAATCTCAAAACAAGATAGATTAACGCCTTGTCTATGGATTTATCCTTTAAATAACGATATTAACTTTTAACCTCATCTAAAGACAAACAGTATTAAAGCCAAAACCTTCTAATCATCGGTTTTGGTTTTTTGTTTTGAAAAACCTTAAACCACTTAGAAACCTTTATTGAAAACAAACTTAAAGTGTGATAAGTTACACCTAAAGTGATATGATTTTTTTACTAAGCGTCTAAAAAAGTATTGACATGGAGGTGTTTTATATCGATAAAGGGACTATTTCTAAGAAGGATAAATTGAAATATTACACACTGCAGTTTTCAAGACAGATAAAGTATCTTGGGGTCTTAGCCGCGATTCTTACCCTTGCTTTCGATCACCGCGCGTTTGCATGGCTTTCGCTTTTGGCTTTATTTGTCATCGTTGAGATGGCTTTGGATTTTTCGCTTTTAAAAGCCGCTTTATTTCAATATACAGCGAAACTATTAAATAGGTTTAAACCTTCGCCTAAGGCAATATCAAATGATATGATAAAAACCAAAACTAAGTTTAGCTTGCCCTTTGAAGGCCAATGGGTTGTGATTAATGGCAGCTATGAAAAAGCTCAATCCCATTCTTGGGGAATCTCACCACAGCGTTATGCTTATGATTTTATACAATTAGATGAAAATCCTAAAAGTTTTAAAAACGATTGGTCCCAAATGAGCGATTATTATTGTTATGATGAGAAAATATTGGCCCCTGCAGACGGTGAAGTGGTTAAAGTTTATAATAAGGCTCAAGACAGCATCCTATTCAAACCTGGTAAATTTTTATCAAAATCAAATCATATCGCCGGCAATCACATCATACTGAAACATAAAGCCAAGGAATATACGACGCTTGCGCATTTGAAAAAAGACAGCATCACAGTAAAAAAAGGGGATAAGGTCAAAAGAGGCCAAGTGATTGCTAGATGTGGGAATACAGGCAATTCGACCGAACCACATCTGCATTTTCAACTACAAGACCATAAAAGCTTCTTTTTCAGTAATGGACTGCCGATTGAATTTCAAAATATCAAACTAGAAACGATAAACAACTATGAGGCAATCGATCCAAGACCTAAAATGGCGAAGAAAGACCTATTAGAAGGGTATATCACCCGCGGTTATAAGGTGTTTAATCAAGAATCATAATTTTTAATCTTATCTTTATATCACCAACGTTTGAGCGTGTTGAGCCTTATGGACTTATATAGATGATTTTGTTATATTTTACCTAACAAGTTTTTTAAGAAAGGAAGATGATTGTGAAAGCAAAGACGCTAGAAGAAGCCTTGAAATCCAAGTGCAAGTACAGGGATATGGACTTAGCCTTAAAACCGATGAAAAATTTTAGTTACACCGAAGACGGACCCCATGGGATGCCCCTTTCGTTTTGGGCCTCGTGGGATTTAGCCGACCGGCCTAGACGCGTGGCTTTACTCTTGGATGATTGTCAAGAAGAGTACCGTCCTTATGCACAAGGTATTTTACCTAATTTAGAAAAACTCGTAGAAACGTTTCGAAAAAGCAAAGAAACCCATGACGGTGTTTGTATCGCTTGGAGCTCATGGAGCCGTTTGTTTGATGATGGCATCTCAAATGCGATGGACCGTTGGTATGGCCCTAGAGGTCTTCATCCTGAAAATCCTGAAAATGCGGCTTATATTTTTGGAGGGACCAAAGGGCTTCAGCCGCTACGTGAAATAGCGCCAAATCAAAAAGAAAAGGATGAAGGTTGGTTTTATCACGGCAAACATTTAGATATGTTTTGGACTTTTAATGAAGATGGGACCTCTTATCTAGATGAAAAACTCAAAGCTCATGACATTGATACGATTATAATCACAGGCCTTTGGACCGATGAATGTGTCTTGGCCACGGCTTATGCGGGTAGTTCAAGAGGGTATGATGTTGTGTTGGTTTCTGATGCCGTGGCAACGGCAACGGACAATCAAGAAACCGCCTTAAAAGTCGCAGGGAGCACCGTAGCTAAAGTCCTGAGTACTCAAGAAGTAATTGACTATATGAAACATGACTTTAAAACGGGCAAACCCGGTCAATACAAAGGTAAAAAACACCCAGATGGCCGAAAAACCCTTTAATCAATACGTTAAAAAAGATGAAGTTTGATGGCTTCATCTTTTTTTGTGGTGCTTTAAAAATAAAAATGCGTAAGGGTTTACATTTATAAAAGTTAGGCATAATATAGAATTATAAAATATAAGGAGGTTTTGCAATGGGCCGATTAAATGGCAAAGTTGCAATTATCACCGGAGGCGCACGCGGTATGGGCGCAAAACATGCCGAAGTCTTTGTAAAAGAAGGCGCTAAAGTTGTAATCACAGACATCTTAGATGGTACAAAAACCGCCAAAGAAATTGGTGGAGACTGCACGTTTATGAAGCATGATGTGACAAAACGAGAGGATTGGGAGCGCGTCGTTGCTGAGACAGAGAAACTTTATGGCCCCATCAGTGTACTCGTTAACAACGCAGGCATCGCAAAACTCATGCCTTGGGACCAAGAAGGCGATGATAACTATGATTTGCATTATCGTATAAACCAACTTGGTGTTTATCTTGGCATGAAAATCACGGTACCTTCTATGAAGAAAGCTAGCGCAGGTTCAATCGTAAACATCTCTTCCATAGCTGGTATGGGTGGCGGCGCTAATTCTATGCCGTATGTGGCCACGAAGTTTGCCGTTCGTGGTATGACTAAAACAGGGGCTATAGAATGGGGTCAACACAATATCCGTGTTAACTCCGTACACCCAGGGGTCATCCGTACACCGATGACCATGGATAATCCTGATGTCGATAAAGAACTCGTTGAGTCCATGGGACAAAACAATCCACTAGGACGGATTGCCGACCCAATCGAAGTAACCAATTTAGTCCTATATCTAGCCTCAGATGAATCCAGTTTCTCAACTGGCTCAGAGTTTATCGTCGATGGCGGACAAATTGCTGGATTTTAATTAAATACCCTTACCCCCTTTTTTAAAGCTTCAAAAAAGATGTTAGCGTTATTTTAGCGCTAACATCTTTTTGTTTGTAATCATTTTGTTTGCCTTTTTTGTTTATCTTTGTCTTGATACATTTGTTTATCCGCTTGCTTCATCAAACTATCTGGATGATTACCATCTTTAGGATAAGCAACCAACCCCAGACCAAATTTAATGACAAAAGCTTGCTTATCAAAATAAAGGGGATGCGCTTTGAAATGCTCACGCAATTTACCGATAATTTTCTCAGCGGCTTTAAACTCGGTGTTTTCAAAAAGAATCGAAAATTCATCGCCACCGAATCTAGCTAAATAGTGATGGTCATCTAAGATTTTTTGGGTGTGTTTGCTAAAGGTTTTAAGTACTTCATCTCCGGCTTGATGGCCAAAAGTATCGTTGATGTATTTCATATAATTGATATCGATGATGGCGATACAAAAAGGCTTTTGGCTTTCTTTGGCTTGTTCAAACACCTCGTTTAAAAGCTTTTCGTGATGAATTCTTGTATAAGCATCGGTCAACATATCGTGTTTTGTATAATATAAAGCCTTTTGTAATAACATTTGATTATTTAAGGCCAAGGCGATCTGTTCGGCCAAATATTGAATGATAGGTTTATCGCTTTCTTTAAAGGCCATTTCATAATTAAAGTTATCTAAGTTAATCGACCCATAAATTTCATCATCAACAATAATAGGAGAGCTGATGACCGATTTGCTTGAGGGAATGTCTAAGTCAATGAATTGTTGGGTAAACTCAGTTGAAGTGTTGAGGCGATTAAACGCCTCAGAATCTTGAATGATCACAGGGGTTTTAAGATTGCCTGTTTTATACTGAAACGTATCTTTAAAGTGTATCTTTATTTGATTTAACTTATCCTTATCATAACCATAAGCTGCAATGAAGCGCATCTGATTTTCTTCTTTTAATAAGATGGTCCCCGCTATGGCATTGGGAATCACTTCAACCGCCCGTTTGATAATCACAGAAAGCAAGCTTTCTAAATCATCACTTGTGATGACATCAGAGGTAATTTCCATCATCATCTCGGCAATATTTTGTGTTTGTTCAAGTTCATAATTGACTTGTTTTAACTTTTGCATCGTGTCGTTTTCTTTGTGCTTAAAAAACGTACTTTGTTGTTTGGCCACCCATAATCGATGCAAGAAGACGTGTAATCCTAGATTGATTAAGGCACAAAAAATTATCAGTAAAAGCCAAGGCATAAGCAAGGTGAAATTCAACCCGTGTTTAAGTAGGCTTAATATTAAGAAAGCGAAGAAAGCATATCCAAAAAGGCTTGTGGTGTAATGGGCGCCATTAATTACGATAAAAGCAAGCAATAAGACTATGATTATAAATATCATATGTTCGGTAAAATAATCTACCCCAATAAAAAAGCTTCCCAGCGCAAAACTCATCATAACAAACGGGGTCATAAGCACAACGATTTTAGCCCAAGGTTTCAAAATAGATTTGTGCAAGATGAAAAAAAGCAATCCCGTCAATAAAGCCATAAAAACCGTTGTAATAAGATAATAAACCTGTATTCCACTGGCATGATTAAAATAGAGGATAAAAACCAAAAGATATAAAATGCTTAAAGCAAGACTTGCATAGAACAATGTCAATTGATTTAAGAAGATGCCTTTTTGGCCTTTAGAAAAATGTTCAAAGGAAGGACCAATCCATTTGCGCAATCTCACCACCTCCTTAACTTATCTTTATTATAGCATACGTATTCATCCCCCTTATAAATAGTTATGAAGTGAAAATGATAATATTTAAAAGACATATAAATTGGTCCTTTTTTTGAAAAAAATTTAAAAACGATTATAATTAAGTAAAGGTAAGGATTTAAGGGTGTGATGGTATGAAAAGAGCATTGTTGGTATTGACACTATTGGCGTTAATCATCTTGAGCCCTACCGACCTAAACGCCGAGCGGACTATCGATTTTTAAGATTTATTTGACAATCACAAATCGGTCATGTTGATTATTCATCCTGATACCGGGGATATTTATTATGCCAATGAAGCCGCAGCCGATTTTTACGGTTATTCTTTAGCGGTTTTAGAAAACATGAATATTGATGATATAAACCAGTTGAGCTCTGAGGAAGTTGCGGCGGAAAGGTTAAAAGCCGCCAATGAAGAGCGCAACTTTTTTGTTTTTAAACACCGCTTAGCGGATGGGGAGATTAGGCCTGTCCATGTCTATTCTTATCCCGTAACGATAAACGATGAAGATTATTTATATTCGATTATCATCGATCAGACCGCCTTAGTAGCTGCAGAGAGTAGAAGTCGGTGGTTGATGATTGGAACGCTTGGTTTGATTACCTTAGGTATCATAACGACTACGACGTTGCTTGTTATTATAAAGCGCCTTAATAAGAATCTTAAAGAAAGTGAAGGTCGATTTCGCGCTTTATTTGAAAACTCCCCAGCTTCTATTATGTTGCACGATAAAGACATAGGGGAAGTCTTGACTGCTAACAAGGCCGCATGGGAGTTTTATGGCTTTGACAGTTTAGAAGAAGGCGTGCAACAATTTATCTGGCGCTCAAAACATAAAGATAGCTCATACTTATATGACAAAGTGACTTTGCACCCTCTCGTAATCAACGGGCAAACCCATGTCATGTCAGTCTCTATTGATATTACAGACATGAAACACAAAGAAGACGAAGTTACCCATGCCTCCAACCACGATTAGCTCACAAATTTGCCTAATCGACGCTATTATCAAGAGATGGTCAATCGCTATGATAGGTCTAAACGTTAGCCTTTAGGGATTATAATGATGGATATGAACGGCTTAAAACTGATTAACGATGCTTATGGTCATAACGTGGGTAATGAGGCCTTAAAAGCGATTGCGGATACGTTAAATGAAGTTAAAGATAACGATGATTTTGTCGCTAGATTAGGTGGCGATGAGTTTGCGATGATATGCCTTAACACCAATACCAAAATGATGGAAAAACGCCTAAAGACCATCGAAAAACACATCAGTAATATCCATATTAAAGATATTCAACTTTCGCTCGCGGTTGGATATGACATCAAAAAAGAGAACAATGAAAGCATCAGAAATATCTTTATCACTGCGGAAAACAACATGTATAAAAACAAAGTATTGACCGGTAAAAGCGACCGTAACGATGCCATTCAGTCAATTTTACAAACGTTGCAAGCCAAATATGAAGAAGAAAGAATCCATGCTCAGTGGGTCAGTGATTATTGCAGGCAAATCGGCGAAGCTTTAAATCTAAGAGCCGATGAAATCAAAGAACTACAATTGGCAGGCCTTTATCATGATATCGGTAAAATCTCGATTCCTGATGCCATCTTAAATAAACCCGGCAAACTAACCAAAGATGAATGGGAAACAATGAAAACGCACACCTTAAATGGCTATCAAATCTTAAGAGCGGCTGATCATTATTCCAATATTGCTGAATATGCGATGAGTCATCACGAACGTATCGATGGCAAAGGGTATCCTAACGGTATCAAAGGCGATGATATTCCACTATTTTCAAGAATTATAGCCGTCGTTGATGCCTATGAAGCGATGACTTCTGATAGACCCTACCGGAAAGCGCTTTTAAAAACCGATGCGATCAAAGAACTCAAGCGACATGCAGGTACACAGTTTGATAAAGATATTGTAGAAATCTGTATTAATGAAGTCCTTTAAAACCCTTAATTAAGCATTATTAACCATTTGTAACTACATTAATCAAAATGGTATTTTAGGCCTAGCGATCATATCTCACGGTCCATCTCAAACGATGAACAATTTAGCTATATACTGGATTAAAGGGTGAAAAGGCTACCAAAAAATGGAAACCTTTCCTTTATTTCTTCCAATTATTCCTTGAGAAATAGGATGAAGTTTTGTATAATGACCTTAAGTTAATATCCATTAAAGCAAGAGAAATTAGTGACTTTGTAAACCGTAGTGTTTTTTCAGTGTGCTATTATTTCTCTTTTCTTTTAGCCAAAATAAAATTAACACGATCAGCATGAAAGCCCTTATAAGGTCTTTAAATAGCGGTTTATCAAGGTTGTTAAAAATTACAATATAATATTTACTAAATGATTGAGGTGCAAAAATGTTTCAATTTAAAGAACTAAAAGATGGACTCGATGTGTTTTATGACAACCGATTAATTTTTAAACACCGCTTTAACAACCCTTGTTTTTATCTTGGTCAAGGCAAAGAAAGTATTTCAGCCTATCGTGGGAATTATACTATTGATGATTATGTCGATGTCAGAATGCCTTTAAAAGACTACGAAATTGTAAATCAAAATACCGTTTTATTTAAACAGGGTGATTATCAATTAACCACTTGTTTTAGTATAGAAGCAGAAAGATTGGTCGTTCATTTTAAAACCCATCAAGCCAATAATCGCTTTTGGATGCGCCTTTATGCTTTAGAAGAAGAAAAGGTTTATGGATGTGGTATTCAAGCTTCATACTTCAATTTACGGGGTAGAAATTTTCCGCTTTGGACCTCAGAACCTGGTGTGGGTCGTGATAAAAACAGTTTAACTAAGTTTTATGCCGACCTATACGACAAAGCGGGTGGCGACTATTATAATACCTATTATCCTGAACCTACATTTATTTCTACGAGAAAGTATTGGCTGCACGTAGATTCACACGCCTACGCAGATTTCAATTTTAAACACCTCGATTTCCATGAACTACATTTTTGGCAGACCCCCAACAAAATGGTATTAGAGTTTGAAGAAGATTATCTAAAGTTAATCAACCGCTTAACCGATTATACCGGGCGACCACCAGAACTGCCTGATTTTGTACATGATGGTGTCATCCTTGGAGTTCAAGGTGGTACGAAACAAGTTTTGGATTATTTAGACCAAGCCAAAGAAGCCGATATTAAAGTCAGTGGGCTTTGGGTACAAGACTGGGCTGGATATCGTTATACTACTTTTGGTAAACGGTTATATTGGAATTGGGTTTGCAATGATGAAATTTATCCCAATTTAAAACAAACCATTAAAGATATTAAAGCCCGTGGCGTTCAATTTCTAACCTATATCTGTCCGTTTTTGTTGCAGGGAAAATCCTTATATAATGAAGCAAAAGCTTCACAATACTTGGTTTTGAACCAAGAAGGAAACCCTTATACCGTTGATTTTGGAGAGTTTTATAGCGGCTTGGTCGATTTGACCAACCCTAAAGCGTTTAATTGGTATAAAGGCATCATTAAGAAAAATCTCATTGATCTAGGCGTTAGCGGCTGGATGGCCGATTTTGGTGAATACTTGCCGGTGGATGCGGTTTTACATAATGGGGTTGATGCGAAACTGATGCATAACCGTTGGCCAGTTTTATGGGCTAAATGTAATTATGAAGCCGTCAAAGAAAGTGGCAAATTCAATGAAGTCGTCTACTTCATGCGTGCTGGCGGACACGGTTCACAGCGCTATGCAACCTCGCTTTGGGCTGGCGATCAAAGCGTTAATTGGGAGATACACGATGGTATTCCATCGGTGATTCCCGCCAGTCTTTCAGCCGGTATCATCGGTAATCCGTTCATCCATAGTGATATTGGTGGGTATACGAGTCTTCATGGTAATATACGTTCTCAAGAGTTGTTCGAAAGATGGCTTGAGATGGGAGTCTTCTCTGCTTTTATGAGAACCCATGAAGGAAATCGTCCCAATGAAAATTTCCAATATTATCAATCTAATGAAACGCTTAAGTTAATGAAACGGATGTCTGAATTGCGTGTTCATCTAAAACCTTATATTAAAGCGATGGTCAAAGAAGCAAGCGAGAAAGGCTATCCCCTGCAAAGACCACTGTTTTTCCATTATCCTGAAGATGAAAACGTCTATGATAAGCAGTATGAGTTTATGTTTGGATCTGATTTATACGTAAAGCCCGTTATTAAAGAAGATGTTGATGCACAAGAAATATACTTGCCTAAGGATCAATGGGTGCATCTATTTACTGGAAAAACCTACACTGGTGGCACCATCACCATCCCAGCACCGATTGGTTATCCACCGGTCTTTTACAAGAAGCATTCAAAATTTGCTGAGTTGTTTGATAACATAGCTTCAAAATTTGCACTTACTTAAGGGGTCATATTATGGCAAAGAAAGAACAATCCTATCAAGTCTATTTGCTGAAACAAAAACTGGTACCGTATTTGTTTATGTTGCCGAATCTGATTATTTTTGGGCTTTTCATCATCACCCCAGCCATCATGGGTATTTACTTTTCAATGACTTCGTTTAGAGGGCTTGGGGATTCACCAGAATTCATTGGTCTTGCCAACTACCGAGCTTTGGTCAGTGATGAACACTTTTTAGCCGCCATGTGGAACACGATACGTTTGGTCCTAGTCACATTGCCAGTTGTATTTATCATATCATTAGGCCTTGCGGTTATCATATCTAAGCCTTTAAGGGCCCGCGGATTATATCGAGCGGTTTATTATTGGCCCGTCATGATTTCCTTTATCGTTGCGGGTTTGATTGGGCGTTGGATTTTTCATGATACCAGAGGGTATGTAAATGGTCTGTTAACTAGAATTGGTGATTGGGGCCTATGGGACATGGCTTTATTTGAGCTACCGTTGCTCAACCGAATTAATCCTGGTCCCATTGCCATCTTATCTGATCCTACCTTAGCGTGGTGGGGCGTGGTCTTATTGTTTGTTTGGAGTAGAGCAGGCTATTATATGATTTTGTTTGTCGCGGCTTTGCTCAGTGTCCCTCCCGCTTTATATGAAGCAGGCAAACTAGATGGAGCCAACCGCGTTCAACGCTTCTTCTTTATCACCTATCCATCGATTAAGCCCGCTCGAACCATGGTAATGATTTTAGCGGCGATGGAGATCTTCAAAATATTCCCGCACATTGTTGCTTTTACCGGAGGTGGGCCTATCTTGACAGGGTCACGTACCGGTGCGACGCTTTTCCAAGTTCAATATATATATGAAGAAGCTTTCACCTATAGGAATCTTGGAGGCGCCAGTGCGATGAGCATGGTTATGATCCTCATGGTCATGACCTTTACAGGCGCAGTTCTGTTGATGTCTAGAAGGGGGGGAGAAGCATGAGCGATAAACCTAAATTTTGGACGTATGTTTTAGCTACTATCATAGCCCTTATCTTCTTATGGCCCGTGCTTTATACGGTCTTCTCCGCGTTTAAATCGGCCGCAGATTTACGTCAGGCCATACCGAATTTCTTACCATCTGAGTGGACATTAGAACACTTTAGAGATATTTGGAGTCGAGGTAATTGGCGCCGAGGCAACATGACAAGGTTTATCTTTAACAGCTTTTATGTTGCGATTTTAAGTACCATCTTAGCTGTGATCATCAATACGATGTCAGGTTATGCCTTAGCAAAATTTAGATTTAAAGGCGACACGATTATATTGCTGTTGATCTTGGCTACGATCATGTTACCCCTTGAGGTTATCATGGTACCAATCTCTCGTGTTATTCGTTTCTTCGGTATGTATAACACCCATTGGGCCTTGATTATTCCACCTGCCGCCACCCCAGCGGGCATCTTCTTGATGCGACAATTCTTACTTAAAGTGCCAGATGATTTGATTGAATCGGCCCGCATTGATGGGGCTTCAGAATGGGGCATATTCTTAAAAATTATTGTACCTAATGCAAAACCCGCTATTGCCACCATCGCTATCTTCTCATTCATGTGGCGTTGGAATGATTATATTTGGCCCCTGATAGCCATTAGTGATCGGAACTTGTATACCGTACAATTATATATTGCTACCCTAAGTGGGGAGTATAGAACCGATTGGGCCAATATGTTGGCTACCAGTGCCATATCCATGATTCCGATGCTGATTGTATTCTTGATATTCCAAAGACAGTTTGTACAAGGCTCAGTGGAATCTGGACTCAAAGGTTAAGGAAACACTATCGCTCTTCAAATAAAAACTAGAAGAGGATTAAAAAAAATAGGAGGATTTGTATGAAAAAGTTTTTAGCATTAGTTAGTATCATCATGCTTGCCACAATGGTTACAGCGTGTGGCGGCGAGGAACCAGATCTAGAGATGATGTGGTTTAGTGACGGTATCGAAGGCGAAGTTATGGAAGAAATGCTTGAGCGTTACCGTGAAGAAACAGGCGTTTGGATTGAGTTATTCGAAGTAGGTTGGGATGATTATGAAACCCGACTCGGTACGATGGTAGATGCCGATGACGTACCTGATTTAATCCGTACTACAGAAGGCGTCATGAACAACTTCAAAGAACACTTTGTCAGTTTAGAAGGTGCGTATGCCCAAGGCGATTTTACCAACATCTTCTATAACGATGATGATGAACCAATTGGTTTGCCTATGGACGTTACCGCGAATGGTCTTTATGTCAACCTTGATTTATTAAATCAATATGACGTAAATTATCCTGTCCATGATGGCTCTGATTGGGAATTTAACGGTGAAAATCGCGTTTGGACTTGGGATGAGTTCGTAACTGAAATGGAAAAACTTGAAGGCCAAGATGACGTAACCTTCCCAGGTACGTTTGACCCACAAGGTCACCGCTTTATGCCACTTATTTATCAACAAGGCATTAAGATTTGGGATGAGCCGTTTGTCTCAACCAACTTAACTTCAGATGAAGCGATTGCCGCAGTTACGCTCTTAAAAGATTTCTATGATGGTCCATTAGTTGATGCGAATCCAATCGTTTCTTGGTCTCCTGGTGATGCACCAGAAAACTTTGAAACTGGAAACTATGGATTCCATATGTCAGGAAACTGGTTTGCTAGTGATTACAATGACCTTGATTTTGATTGGACCGTAGTCCCAATGCCTATTGGTGAAAATGGTCAACGTGCTACCTTATTAGGTGGTAAATCTATGAGCGTTATGGATAATGGTAACGTCGATGAAGCACTTGATTTCATCGATTGGCTTGCAGAAGCTGAAAACCATGATGAGTTTAATAATGGCGTGCCATTCCTAAGCGCACGCGTCGGTGCAGACATTGATTTTGGTGACTTAACAGAAGCTTACACCGTATTCCAAGATGAAATCAATGCAACCCCTGCAGATTACGTTACCGATTGGCTACAAATGACTCAAGTTGTAGGTATTTATCCGATTATCAATGACATGGTTCAAGATGTTGCTGGTGGTATGGATCCCGTTGAAGCTTTAGAAAAAGCTGAACAAGCTATTTTAGACGCTTTAGAGTAACCTATTTAGCAGTTAAAGCTTTAAAAACGTTTGAGGTGGTCGGGTGCCATGAACAAGGCACCCGATTACTCAAATTTAGCATTATGTTATTTTTTTTGAAAAAATGTCTTAAGAGGAGTCAAAAATGAAGAAATTCGAAGTGATTTATCTACCCATAGGGGTACCAACCTTCCACTTAGAATCGGCACAAAAAGCGTTCGATGCATCCAAAGATTTGATAAAAAAATATGAGCCTAACGCCATTGTCCCCGATCAGATGCTTTTATCTATTGATGATTTACAGGCTTTTATGGCAGATAAAAAGCCAGACTTACTCATTGTACAAAACGTCACGTTTGCCCATTCTGCTTACATGACAGAAATTTTAAAAACCCTAGAAGGTCCTATTTTATTGTGGACTTTAAAAGAACCCGTCGTTGATGGTTCTAGACTGCGCTTAAATTCTTTAACCGGTGCTTTTTCGGCTGGTTTCGCCCACAAGGCAATGCGCAACGATAATTTACAATACATTTATGGGGCACCAGAAGAAAAAGCGGTGTATGAAACCTTAGATAATGTCATTAAAGCGGCTCGCATGAAATATAGATTAAAACATACCAAGCTTGCTATGATTGGTCATACGCCTGAAGGCTTTGGCTTTGGTAGAGCTTTGGATTTAGAAATGGCCGATGTATTCGGCGTCAATTTACAAGCAATTGAATCTAGAGAACTAACCAATAAAGCTAGATCCTACAGCAATGAAGACGTAAAAGAGGCTTCTGACTTAGCGCACGAAAGCATGGTCGGTCTTAAGCAGACTAAAGAGAAAAACCAAGTAGATTTCATTAAACTGTTTCAAGCGTATAAAGACTATGTTGAAAACAATAATATCGATGCGATTGCCTCGCGGTGCTGGCCCGATTTCTTTAACGATTATGGCACGCCCGTATGTGGCGTATTAGGCATGCTAAATGACTTGAATATCGCCGCGGCTTGTGAAGCGGATGCTTACGGGGCACTAAGTATGTTTATTGGCCAACAATTAAGCGAAGAACCAACCTATTTAGGCGATCCAGTTTACATGGATAAAGCCGAAAACACCATCACCTTTTGGCATTGTGGTACGAGTGCTTGCGGTTTAGCGCGCAAAGATACAGGCGCTCAAACCGGGGTGCATCCCAACCGCAAAATCGGCCCGACTATGGAGTTTGGTTTAAAATCAAATCCCAAGGCCACAATTTTCAGAATTGGGCGTAAACCCGATGGGACCTTTAGATTTTTCTTAGCCCCAGGTGAGATATTAGATAAACCAAAACAATTTTTAGGCACCTCGATGGTCGTTAAAGTTGAAAACCCCGTAGAAGCGATGATTACGCGTTTGGTTAAAGATGGTTGGGAGCCCCATTACGCCGTCTTATATGATGATGTCATCAAGCCGCTTGAAATACTAGCGGAAATGTTAAATATAGAAGTAGTAAAATACTAGGAGGAAATTATGGAAAAAGAAACGTTACTTAAACAAAAAGCCAAAGAAATACGCATTAACACACTCAGATGTATTGGGCATTTAGGCGTTGGTCATATTGGAGGTAGTTTATCAATCGCCGATGTTTTATCGGTCTTATACTATAACCAGTTGAATATAGACCCAAAAGATCCTAAAAAACCTGACCGTGACCGCTTTGTGCTTTCAAAAGGACACGGCGGACCAGCGGTCTATTCAACGCTGGCCTTAAAAGGGTATTTCTCAATGGATATGCTTAAAACGCTTAATCAATCCAATACCAACTTACCTAGTCATACCGACAAAAACAAAACCCCAGGCGTCGATATGACCACAGGGTCTTTAGGACAAGGCTTTAGCGCCGCAGTAGGCATGGCCACAGCCGCTCAAATGGATAAAGCGCCTTACCGCGTTTATGCCATTATTGGCGATGGCGAAAGCCAAGAAGGCCAAATTTGGGAAGCTGCCATGTTTGCTGGTAACCGCAAATTAGATCATTTGATTGCCTTTACCGACTATAACAAAGCTCAAATTGACGGCCCTACCATCGATATCAACGATGTCGATCCACTCGCAGACAAATGGGCTTCTTTCAAATGGCACGTACAAAGCATCGATGGTCATGATGTAAAAGCGATCGATGAAGCGATTGAAAAGGCCAAACAAGCTAAAGGCAAACCATCTATGATTATCTTAAATACCATCAAAGGCAAGGGCGCTTATTTTTGTGAAGGCGACCCAGGTTCTCACAACATGCCTGTGACGATGGAAATGGCAGAAAAAGCGATTGAGAGGTTGAAATAATATGGACTTAAAAAACCGACAACTAAGAGAAATTTATGCAGATTTATTGGTAGAAGAAGCGAAGAACAATCCCAATTTGGTGGTTGTAGAGGCGGACTTAACCAAAGCGATCAAAAATAACCAGTTTTTTGAAAAACATCCAGAACGCGCCATTAACGTAGGTGTGGCAGAGGCAAACATGATAGGGGTGGCCGCAGGGCTTGCCAACATGGGCAAACTGCCTTTCACCCATACCTTCACCCCTTTTGCGACCCGCCGCGTCTTTGACCAAGTAACCTTAAGCGTAGCTTATGCGGGTCTAAACGTTAAGATGGTTGGTTCAGACCCTGGTGTTATGGCCCAGTTAAATGGGGGAACCCACATGTCTTTTGAGGATGTCGGGTTGATGCGAAACCTACCTACCATGACCATCGTCGAACCGGTTGATGGGGTTCAACTCGCAAGCTTGTTACCTCAAATCGCCGCCCATCAAGGTCCCGTTTACATTCGTTTGTTACGTCAAGATTTTGATCCGATTTTTAAAGAAGGAGAAACCTTTGAAATCGGCAAAGCGAAGACAATCAAAGAAGGTAAAGATGTTACTATTTTTGCCACCGGTATCATGCTTAAAGAAGCCTTGGATGCGCAAGCTTTATTGGCAGAAAAAGGCATTGATGCAGGCGTTATCAATTTACATACCACCAAGCCGATTGACCAAGAAGCTATCATCAAAGCCGCCAAGCAAACCAAGGCCGTTGTGACCGCTGAAAACCACAACATTATCAACGGTTTAGGCAGCGCTATTGCAGAAGTTTTAGGCGAACATTGCCCTACGCCGATGGAGCGTGTTGGGGTTAAGGATCATTTTGGTGAAGTCGGAAAAAAAGATTTCTTAATGGAGAAATTTAACTTAAAGGCAAAAGATATTGTAAAAGCCGTAGAAAACGTATTAAAAAGAAAGGATGCATCCTAATGAAAAAGAAACTTGTCATGGCTTCAGATAAATCAGGATTTGAACTAAAAGAAGCAATCAAAGCCCATTTAATCGAAAAAGGCTATCAAATTGATGACGTTGGGACCACCGATGTAGATAATCCACAACCGTTTTTTGAAGCGGCTCAAAATGGGTCCGCTGAAATTCAAAACGGCAATCACGAACGCGGTATTTTCATTTGTGGGACCGGCATGGGTATGTCGATCGTCTCTAATAAACATCGCGGTGTTCATGGCGCAGCTTGTGAATCGGTTTATGCCGCTGAAAAGGCGCGTGCCATTAATGATGCCAACGTCCTTTGTATGGGCGGTTGGATAATCGGACCAGTCTTAGGGATTGAAATGGCTGAAAAGTTTTTGAACACGGCCTTTACAGAAGGCCTAGAAGATTGGCGCGCTGAAAAACTTAAAGTGGCCCGCAAAGTCGTACACGATTTAGAACCCAAACATTTTAAATAAACATACCTACGGTTAGGAGAAAGACGCAATGTTACTTGAACTTATATCATTATTAGCTATCGTTGTAGCCATCATTATCGGCTTTTGGAAAAACATTAATGTCGGGCTTATTGCCTTGGTATTTGCCTTTTTAATTGGCTCATTTTTAGGCAATATTCCCGTCAATACGATAATTGAATTTTGGCCCATGCGTCTTTTCTTTACGACTTTTGGTGTGACATTGTTGTTTAGCATAGCTAAGCTTAATGGAACCTTAGAGAAATTTGCTCAAATGATCATTTACCAAAGCCGTGGTCGAAAAGCATTAATTCCCATCATGTTTTATATCTTAGCCTTACTCATTGCTTCGATTGGCCCTGGTAATATTTCTACAAGTGCTTTATTGTTACCGATTGGCCTTGTGATTTCCGCAAAAACAGGTATCTCAATTTTGCTCATGAGTGGTTTGATTATACTAGGCTCCATTGCAGGCGGCCTGAGTCCACTAGCGCCTAATGGCATCGTTGCCTTAGAACTGGCCGCTGTCAATCAAGTTGGAGATTTAGGCGCGAGTATTTATTTGACTAATGTCTTAGCCATTACTGTGTTTTGTACGTTGATGTATCTGGCATTAGGCGGTTTAAAACTTAATGGTGAGCGCTTTGAAATTGATAAACCCTCAAGCTTTAACAAAATACAAGTGATTACGTTGTTTACGATGCTAATCTTGGTCAGTTGGGTCATCATCGGTGGGGTCAATGTTGGCTTTGCAGCTTTGAGCTTAGCGGTTTTCTTGTTTTTACTTAATGCCGCTGACCAAGGCGAAGCGATTGCCAATGTCCCTTGGAGCACACTTGTGTTAATCTGTGGTACCGCCGTTTTAATTGGCGTTAGTGATGAGATGGGTGGTATTGAGTTATTGACAAACTTTTTGGCTAGTCTAATGAACGAATGGACGGCCGTACCCATCTTAGCTTTCTTAAGTGGGATTATGTCAATATTTTCCAGTGCGGTTGGCGTCGTGATGCCAACGCTTATACCAACGGCCGTACCCTTGTCTAGTGAACTAGGAGGCGTTGTCTCACCCGCATTAATCACGACGATTATCGCAGTTGGCTCACACATTACAACCACGAGTCCTTTTTCCACAATGGGCGCTTTAGCCCTTGCCTCAGCACCAGAACATGTTAACCGCAAGAAATTTTTTAGAGATTTATTTATATTATCATTTGTCGCCTTGACATTTATCGCACTATTCGGATGGCTCGGCGGACTAGCTGTATTTTTGTAAAGGAGTGAAAACCCATGGAACAAACGCTTGAAACACTACTTAAAAACGCACGCACCGCCCAAGCACAAGTTGCCAATTACACCCAAGCACAAATCGATGAAGTTTGTTTAGCGATAGGCTGGGAAGTGTACAACGATGAAAACATTAAAAAACTTGCTGAATTAGCCGTTAATGAAACGAATATGGGGAACGTAGAAGACAAAATAGCCAAACACAAAAACAAAGTCTTAGGCGTATTAAAAGACATCAAAGAAGGCATTTCAGTAGGCTTAATCGAACGCGATGAAAACAAGAAAATATCCAAATATGCCAAACCCGTTGGCGTAGTCGGGGCACTCACCCCCGTGACAAACCCAACCGCGACCCCCGCGTCCAATGCCGTTACCATTTTAAAGGGACGTAACGCGGTGATATTTGCGCCTCATCCCAAAAGTAAAAAAGCCTCAAAACGCGCCGTTGACTTTATGCGCGCAGGGCTTAAAAAAGTAGGCGCACCCGAGGATCTGATTCAAATCATCGAAACCCCATCGGTTGAAAAGACCAACCAACTGATGCAAGCCGTAGATGTTGTCTTAGCTACGGGGGGTGGACCGATGGTCAAAGCGGCTTATTCTTCAGGGACCCCTGCTTATGGTGTCGGCCCTGGTAATGCCGTTCAAATCGTTGCTGAAGATGCCGACATTAAGGATGTTGCTGATAAGGTCTATATGTCCAAACGCTTTGATTATGCGACGTCTTGTTCAAGTGAAAACAGCTTGGTCATTCAAGCTTCAGTTTACGATGATTTAATCAAGGCCTTTGAAGCCAAAAAAAGCTATTTGCTAAACGATCAAGAACGCGCCCGTTTAGAAGCCCATATGTGGGTTGAAAACAAGAAGGGCAAACGTACTATCAACCCCGCTATCATCGCACAGAAAGCCTCAAAAATCGCTAAAGATGCCGGTATTGATGTTGAGGATGATATCGAAATTTTACTAGTTGAAGGGGCTAAAGACTTAGAAAATGACTTTTTCTCTCAAGAAAAACTCTCACCGGTTTTAACGGTCTTTAAATATCAACGTTTCGAAGAAGGCTTTGACCTTTTAAAACGCTTGACCGATCATTATGGTACGGGCCATTCATGTGGTATCCATACCTTCAATAAAACCTATATTGAGCGCTTAGGTACAGGCATACCTACCAGCCGCATCATGGTTAATCAACCACAGGCTGCGGGGAATGGAGGCGCGTTCTTTAACGGCATGCCTTCTACCGTATCTTTAGGTTGTGGCACCTGGGGTGGCAATGTTACCACAGAAAACATCAACTATAAGCACTTTTTAAATATTACGTGGGTGTCTGAATATTTTGAACCTAAAAAGCCGAGTGAAGAAGAGATATTCGGTTCATACTTAAAGAAAGTGGGGGACGGCGCATGAAACTTTATGAATACCAAGCCAAAGATGCGTTTAAAGAAGCCAACATCAAAATCCCCAACAGCCAGCGAATCGAATCGGCTGAAGCCTTAGAAGAAGCCCTTCAAACGGTGGGATTGCCTTGTGTGTTAAAAGCACAGGTTCTAAGTGGTGGCCGCGGTAAGCGCGGGTTGATTCAAGTCGTCAAAACCAAAGAAGAAGCTTTAAAAGAAACCAAACGTTTGTTTGAACATGAAGAAAACATCAAATCTTTGTTGGTTGAAGAAGCTATTGATATCGAATCAGAGATTTATGTTTCCATCACCGTCGATGCCTATGCAGGTAAAGCCTTGCTCATCGCTTCAAGCGAAGGAGGCGTCGATATTGAAACCTTAGCGGTAGAACAACCCGAAAAAATCATCCAAATGCCGATTGATATCAAAGATGGCTTACAAGTCTATCAAGCCACAGAAATAGCTTATGGCTTTGGGTTTGATGTGCCTATCAGCAAACAAATCATCAAGACGTTACTCAGTCTATATCAAGTCTTTGCTTCTCACGATGCTGAACTAGTAGAAATTAACCCCTTGTTCATCACCAAACAAGGTGAGGTATTGGCTGGCGATGGGAAAATCATGATCGATGATAACTCAGCTTTTCGTCAAACGCGTTATGAACAAGATCAAACCGATTATAAAACCGAAGCCGAATATGAAGCCAATCAAGAAGGCATCCCCTTTATTGAATTTGATGGTGAGATCGGTTTAATGTGCGCAGGTGCGGGGTTAACGACTACCGTATATGATTTAATCAATTATGAAAATGGCTCTGTGGCTAATTATTTAGAGTTTGGTGGGCCGAATTATAAAAAGGCCGTCAAAGCCATGGAAATTTGCTTAAAAGTGCCATCCAAAGTTATCTTAGTCGTTACCTTTGGAACCATTGCGCGTGCCGATGTGATGGCTGAGGGAATTGTCGATGCCATCAAACGTTTAAAGCCGGACCGTCCGATTGTCACGTGTATTCGCGGTACCAACGAAGCACGGGCCGTTGAAATTTTAAAAGAAGCTGGACTTGAACCTCTATTCGACACCGAAGAAGCGGTACGCAAAGCCGTAGCACTCTGTAAGGAGGCTAAATCATGAGTATTTTCATCGATAAAACAACAAACGTTTTAGTCCAAGGTATCACCGGTAAAGAAGGGGCCTTTTGGACTAAACATATGATGGATTTAGGTACCGAAGTTGTCTGTGGTGTGACCCCGGGTAAGGCCGGTCAAGAAGTTGAAGGCGTGCCGGTCTATCACACCGTTAAAGAAGCCTTAAAACATCATAAGGTGGATGCTTCGATGTTGTTTGTACCACCACGTTTAACCAAAGATGCGGTGTTTGAAGCCTTGGCTGGTGGAATTAAGAAAGTAGTCACCATCGCTGATGGCATTCCTTTGCATGATATGATTCGCATTCGCCAAGCGGCGAAGGATTATAACGCTTTGGTCGTTGGGGGCAATACCTCTGGTGTCATTAGCCCACAAGAAGCGATGATGGGTAGTTTCCCTCATTGGATCGACCGCGTTTATAAAAAAGGCAACATTGGCGTTATGACTCGCAGTGGCTCATTGACCAATGAAGTGACGGCCATGATCGTTGAGAAAGGCTATGGCGTCTCAACCTTGATCGGTGTGGGCGGTGACCCTGTGCCGGGGACGCGATTTGCAGAAATGTTGCCCTATTATGAGGCCGATGAGGCGACTAAAGCAGTGGTCATCATTGGAGAGCTGGGTGGCACCATGGAAGAAGAAGTCGCTGAAGCGATTGAAAAAGGTATCTTCACCAAACCACTCGTTGCGTTCTTAGGCGGTAGAACAGCGCCTAAGGGACAAAAAATGGGCCATGCCGGTGCGATTATTACCGGCGGAAAAGGTTCGGTTGAAGATAAGATTAAGGCGATTGAAAGCGTTGGTGGCTTAGTCGCTAAACGCCCACGTTTGGTAGGAGAATTGCTCGAAGCGCTAAACGTACCAAAGGCGTAAACCTAATAACTTATAATCAATAAAGATACATAAAAATCTAATATGAGGGTAAGCGATGAAGAAAAAAGAAGAACGCCTACGCTTTAAACTCGGCTATGGGATTGCAGATATTTATGGTGGTGGTGCCTTTTTAATCATCAGCATCATGTATCTATACTTTTTAACCGATATCGTTTTATTGCCGGCTTGGATGGCCGGCTCCATCCCTTTTATCGGTCGGGTTTGGGATGCGATAACCGACCCACTGATGGGACGTATCGTAGACCGGACTCGCTCCAAATTTGGCGCCAAACGCTTTTATTTGCTCATCGGTAGTTTTGTCGCCTCGATTACTTTTTTCTTGATTTGGTTTAATATCAGTGGACCTGATTGGTTTCAATACCTCTTTTATCTACTGACATTCATTTTGTTTTCTACAGGTTTCACCATTGTGATGGTCCCTTATAATGCTTTGTTACCGGATATGATCAGTGATTACTATCTAAGAGGTCAGTACACGGCATTTAGAATGATTTTTTCGGCCTTATCCGCTATTTTAGGTGGTTTAATACCCGAGATGATCATTCGTGAATTAGGCGGTGGCACCACGGGTTATATTTGGATGGGCGCCATCTTTGGTCTGATCTTTTTCATCACCCTTTTCCTGACGTTTTTAAACACGTGGGAACTGTCTTCGAAAAGTGAAGCCATTAAAGAAAAGAAAGCTTTAAAGCATAGTTTAACGGTCTTTAAAAACCGCGCCTTTAAGTTTTATTTAGGCGTGTTTTTGTTTGGCCAAGGTTCGGTAGACTTTATCATGGCACTCATTCTTTATTTCCTGACCTATGTATTATTCCAAAGTGACCAGTACGTCTTGGTTATGTCTGGGGTCCTTAGCTCACAACTCATCGCGATGTTTTTATATCAGTTCTTGCTGAAAAAACATTCCAAAAAAGTGCCTGCTTGGATTGGCTTTCCGATTCAATTGGTTGCGACCCTTGCGATGTTTTTCTTCGCCTATGAGGGCGTGTCTATCTGGCCTATTGTCATGCTTTCGTTCATGTTGGGCTTTGGGACGGCTGCAGGGACGGTTACCTCTTTTGCCATCTTAACCGATATGGCGGATGTTGATGAACTGATTACCTCACAACGCCGGGCAGGGACCTATTCTGGCATGGCGACATTTTCTCGAAAAATCGCCAACGGTATGGCTTTAGGCTTGGTGGGAATCTTGCTTTGGTTGATTGGGTATGATGGGAGTTTAGATACGCAAAGTGCTGTTACGGTGATGGGCATTCGGTTAATGTTTATCGTCCTGCCAGTAATTTTTGTGGCTTTCACCTTGTTTTTTGTCTATAAATATCCCGTCACGATTAAAGGCTTTGCCGTTTTGCGAAAAGAAATTGAGCGCCGTAAAGGCATCATTCAGGAACCTGCTAGCGAAGAAGAAAAACGACTCTGTGAAGCCATGACGGGTTATGCTTATGACGAATTATGGAGAGAAGAAAATGCCGGTATTTAAGTTTCAAGTAGCGGATTTAGTGGTATTCGAACTAAAAAAAGATCAAACGTATCTCGATATAGCCAAAAGCAAAATCAAAGATAAAATGTCTAGAGGAACTTATAAAAGTAAAGAAAAACACTTTGATAAAAGACGGCTTTTTTATCAAGGTTTAATCAACGATAAGCATTGTTTTAGCGATGGCACATACCAAGTTTATGCGCATGTATCTGATGAACCGCATCTAACGATTACGTTTGAAGCCTTAGATGCGTTTGATTGTATGTGGTTATACTTAAACGCAAAACCACAAGAAAAACTATACGGTTGTGGTCAGCAGTTTACCAAACTAGATTTAAAAGGCGAAACTATTCCGCTTTGGGTTTCTGAGCATCATTCGCTCAAAAAACTTTTGTCCAAACACTTAAGAGAACGGTTTAAAGGCGTCAATTATGATTATTTAGGTAAAGATAAGGTTGAAGCGTCTTATCACGCCCAACCTACCTTTATGTCGAGTTTAAAATATGCGGTTCATCTTGATTTATCGGCTTACGGAACAGTTGAATTTAAACCAAATCAAACCGTGCTTTACTTTCGTCAAATCCCCAAGACCATACATTTTTTTAAGGCTGATTCCTTCCTTGCCTTAGCTAAACAGCTAAATCATCATTTGGGCTTACAACCAAGATTGCCCGATTGGACTAGTGAGGGGGCTATTCTTGCTCTTCAAGGAGGACTTAAGCGGCTTGAGGAAAAACTTAAAGTCGCTCAAAAAGCCGGGGTTAAAGTTAAAGCCCTATGGGCTCAGGATTGGTCAGGTCAAGTCATCACAAAGTTTGGCGATCAAGTTTATTGGCACTGGACTTTGGACGAGCGGCGTTATGGAAACTTAAAAGAAAAGATTTCAGCTTGGCAAAAAAAGGATATTTACTTTTTAGGCTATATAAATCCCTTTTTAAAAGAAAACAGTCCGCAATTTAACGAAGCACACGCTTTAGGCTATTTGGTTTTGAACGCCTCAAAGCGGCCTTACTTAATGAAATCGACTACCTTTAAAGCAGGGCTCATCGATTTAACCAACCCTGATGCTTATCAGTACTATAAAACCTTAATCAAAAAACAGATGATGGATTTAGGTATGGCGGGTTGGATGGCCGATTTTGGTGAGTATTTACCTACCGATGCTTTGTTGCACCGAGGAGAGGCTAAGTTGGTTCATAACCACTATCCCGAACTATGGGCACAATGTCATCAAGAAGCGATTAACGAACACAAAAATAAAGCCTTTATTTTTACCAGAGCAGCTTATAGCAAGACGATAAAACATACCAACGCCATGTGGGTTGGTGACCAACACGTAGATTTTTCCGATCAGTATGGGCTCGGTTCGGTTATCCCAGCTTATCTCAGCATGGCAATTTCTGGGGTAGGGATTAACCACAGCGACACCGGTGGGTATACGACCATCTTTCATATGAAACGAAGCCGTGAACTGTTTATTAGATGGGCTGAGATGAATGTTTTTTCTCCTTTGTTCAGAACCCATGAAGGCAATGCGCCTACAAAAAACGCGCAATTTGATGACCCAGACATCATCAAACCGTTTGCAAGGCTCACTAAGCTATATGCAGACCTTTCATCCTATCACAAGTACGTACGCGAACAATACTATGAAGAAGCCATTCCTACGATTAGACCTATGTTTTATCATTTTGATGAAGCCTTCGCTCATACCAACAAACGCCAATATATGTATGGGGACGCTTTGTTGGTGTGCCCCGTTGTAAGAGCTGGGATTAAAACCCAAACCGTTACGCTACCAAAAGGAACGTGGATACATCTCATCACCAAAACCGTTTATGAGGGTGGTAGCCATGAAATAAACGCACCCCTAGGTATCCCAACGGTCTTTTATTTAAAGACGTCTAAGTTCAAAACTTATTTTGATACAATCACCATGGAGAAAGAGGATTAATATGCGAGAAATCATCTTTACGATCGTTGTATTTATTACCCACATTATCCAAGCGATCACAGGCTTTGCCGGTACGGCCTTGGCAATGCCTTTTTCTATTCGCTTGGTGGGATTAGAGGTAGCAAGGCCGGTTTTAAATGTGGTTGCGATTATCATTTCTTTGATATTGGTGGTTTATGACCGTAAAAAAATCGATTATTTTGTGGCGCTAAAGATATTGTTGTTAGGGCTCATTGGTATGGGGATCGGCCTTTTATTAGAACAGCTTTTTAACATCAATGTTTTAATGGTTTTTTATGGCAGCCTGATTATCTTGATATCGGCTTATTATCTCATCAAAAATGAAACGCCCACGATTCCTAAAAAACTCGGATTCTTCGTCATTGTTTTAGCGGGTGTTATTCATAAATGGTTTTTGACCGGAGGGCCGGTCTTAGTTATTTATGCCACGGCTACATTAAAGGATAAACAAACCTTTAGAGGGACGCTTTCGCTCGTTTGGCTGCTTTTGAACACCGGTATTTTTTCCCTAGACTTATTTGATGGTTTATATACACAAGACGTCATCAAACTCTCAGCCGTAATGGTTTTTATCATCCCTTTGAGTTTTATCTTGGGCAGTTTGGTTTTTAAACGTCTCAGTTCAAACGCATTTATGCGGATTGCTTATTTGTTGTTATTGGTATCTGGTATTGCTATGATCATTTAAAAAAACATCCACCAATTTGTGGATGCTTTTTAAATAGACTTATTGAATCAATTCATCAATAATAGCTTCAGTTTCTTCTGAGGCTTGTTCCATCACATCGTAAATGACGCCCCCAAACAAACGCGCCATTAACGTATTGTTCATTCTAGAAATATAGGTATTGCCATCGCTTTTTTCGTATATCGCGATGCGGCAAGGCATAAGAGGCGATACAATCCGCTCATCATCGAGTTCTAAAATTTCCGCAGAATACTTTGATGAACATAACTCAAATATCTCTACACGTAAAACCTCGTGTCCATGACTTTCTAAAATCGCTTGCATATCATGATGACCTGGAATACTCCAACCCGCATCGACGACTTCATCTTCAAAACGTTGTACCGTTTCTTCAAAGCCATAATTGGATTCATCTTCGACCATCATCAAACGAGGGGCACTTAAAAATAATATGACTAAGGTTAAAATTAGGCCGATCAAAAGACCCCCTAATCCGAACAATACGTGATTTTTGGTTATACTCATTATAATCTTCCTTTCTACTAATGATTTCAAAGGTATTATGACATAAATAAAAAGATCAGTATGTGATTAAAGTCACAAACTGATCTTTCCTTTAGCTAAGCGTATTTTCCCAGCTTTTTCAAGCTTTTTTAACTTACGACTGACCACTTCTCTGCTGGTCCCTATTTCCTGGGCTAAAGCTTTGTGGGTAATGTAGATATGTTTTGAATGTTGAAACCGCTTTGTCAAAAAGGCCTCGAGTCTTTCGTCGATAGACTTTAGAACGTTTAACTGATAATGTTTGGCTAAATCGTTCATTTTATGCATCATCTTTGTGATGATGTATTTGACAAACCGCTGATCTTTTAACAAGACCTCATCAACCAAACCTTTGGGAATATTTAATATTTTCACCCTAGTATTGGCCCTTGCGAAGACTTTATATTGTACATCCGAAATTAAATGCGCGACGCTGTTAATACAAAGCTCTTTTTCCTTAACTTCATAAAGCGTTACTTCCTTGCCTTCTTCATCCATTGTAAATATGCGGATATCTCCCTCTAAAACCACATGCAGTGCGGTGCACTTAAGCGTATCACCATCAGCTAATAACTGATCTTTATCATAGTATTCTACGGTGCTCCCCGCGATAATATCAGGCGTTAAGAAGGGCAGGTGTTTGAGCATCGTTTGCATTGACATAATAAAACCTCCTAAAAGAGTTTGCAATATGCATTATATCGGATAAAAAGCTTAATGCAAATATAATACCCCTAACTAAATATAAAATAATTTTATTTGATTGCGCTAAATGTCGTATAATAAAGATGAGGTGGTTAGATGCGCATAACAAAAAAAGTATTTAATGATTTAGCGCTGTTTATGATTGGGTTTGGGCTTTTAATTGGTATCATATTTCCCTTTTTTGTACGTTTGATTGGCATCCCCGCTGAATACATTAGCCTCACCTTTGTTCTGATGTGTTTGTTGGCGGGTTTATTGGTAGGCGGCTTTAACATTTTTCTTGCAAGGGCCGTTGTCGCTAAGCGTATGAAGCGTCTTTCAGAACGCATGAAGTATGTCATCAAAAGTTTAGAAAATCCCAAAGAAATCGAACCCGAAAAGTGTTTGGAAACCTGCATCATTCCCGTTGACAGTGAAGATGTTATAGGAGAAACGTCACAATCATTTAACGATTTGGTATCGGTGTTTTTAGCCACGCTTAAAAGCGAACAATCGATGCGTAATTTCACAGAAATTTTCACCAATGAACTGGATTTAGAAAAACTGAGTGATAAAGCTTTAAATCATTTATTAAAATATACACAAGCGTCTGCAGGTATGATTCTAATCGATAAAGGGGGTTCTATTGATATCAGTAGTACTTACTTGATTAAACACCCCGAATCGATTAAAGAATTGGATATTATTCATCAAAGCTTTAGCCGTGGTAAACGGATGTTATTTGAGTTTAGTGAAGCCGTAACCATTGAAACTGGGTTAATCGATTTTCGCCCTGAAACGGTTCTTTTAGAACCGATAAACTATAAGGGCGATGTTTTAGGCATTATCCTATTAGCCTCAACCAAGACATTTGAAACCAGTGTTCTTGATACGCTTGAAATCTATGTACACGGTTTAAGTTTGGGTATGCATAACGCCATCACCCACGATAAACTGGAACAAATTGCCATTTTGGATCCACTGACCAAAATTTTCAATCGTCGCTTCGGTATGGAACGCTTAAAAGAAGAATATGCGCATAGCATTAAAGCCTCAACCCCACTGGGTCTGATGATGCTAGATATCGATCATTTCAAAAAAATCAACGATACGTATGGTCATATCGTTGGCGATCAATTTTTAATTAATATCTCCAAAATCTTACGCCAAAACTTACGAAAAGGCGACGTATTAATACGTTATGGTGGCGAAGAGTTTTTAGCAATTTTGCCGGGTGCAAGCGCTGTAGAAGTGGAAAAAATTGGCGAACAAATCAGACGTTTTACAGAAGAAAACGTCATGACCTATCAACAACAAGCCATCAAAGCCACAATATCGATTGGTGGGAGTAGTTATCCAGAATTAGAGATTAACAACGTAGAGGATCTCGTTAAAAAAGCCGATGCGAATTTATACAAATCAAAACAAACGGGCCGCAATAAAGTCACCGTGTCAACCTAACGCGTTTTATCTGATATGTAGTTAATCAAGGAAAACGAATGGCTTTTATCTTATCCTCAGCACGTAAAAAGGCTTTTAAAACCCCCGGGTCAAAGTGCCCGGGACTTTTTTTCGTAATGATCTCCATGGCTTTTTCGTGGCTATAAGCTTCTTTATAGGGTCTTTTGCTAATGAGGGCATCATACACATCAACCAAAGCCATGATCCTTGCAGAAAGCGGGATCTCTTGTCTTTTTAATCCGTGTACATAACCGCTACCATCATAACGTTCATGATGATAAAGCGTAATATCACTGCCCATGTTTATAAACGCATTATTAGGGTACTTTTCTCTGATGCTATTGAGGGTCTTATGTCCAATCTCAACATGGGTCTTTATGATATCAAATTCTTCTTTTGACAATTTAGACGGTTTATTTAAGATGTAATCAGGAATGCCCACTTTACCGATGTCATGTAAAACACTGGCCCGCTCAATGGTATGAATAAAGGTCTGATGGGACAAATCCTGTTGGGCGATTAACGTATCATCCAAATGCTCAGCAATCAATTTTGCGTATTTAGAGACGTTTTCAATATGTTCCCCGGTTACCAAATCGCGCGATTCAACCAACTTAGCTAAGGCTGTAATCGTCGAAGTTTGTGCATTGTGCAGTTCCTTTAGTTGTGCATTGACCCGATGAGATAAATCATCGCGGTCTTGTGAAATGATTTCAGCTTTCATAAAATTTCTTAAATTTAAGCTCTCAATATGTCGACCCCCAAATACACCGATGCCACTAGCCGCGATATAAAACGCGTTCAAAGCCACAAAGTTTAAGGTAAATCCATCCGACATAACAAGACCCAAAATCATATATAGCCATATCACAATCGTCGCTAACGTCGCATACCAAACCGGAATTCTCAGTAAGAAAAACCCAGAAAAAACGACCAACAACAACCCAGAAAAATAAATTGAGTTTTGCGGTAAAAAGAACAGCATGGTTGCAATCGTAAAGCCCGCAACCACAAAATTAATCAAAAAGACGTAATTGGCAAACTTATAAAACTCATGCCAATAAGTTAAGGCGATAGAGGCTAAAAAAAACGGTATCACCAAAGAAAAGCGCATGAATAAAAAGACATTGACATAGTCTTCAGCAAAATATAAATCCAAGAGGCCAAACAAAGCGAACAACACGATAAACAACAAGAATGCACGGCGCCAATAAGGGATATTATCTTGATTTTTAATCTGTTTATACCGCTTTAAATCGTTTGGCGAAATAGGGTTGATAGAATCCATTTGCTCGATAAAAACCCCTCCTTTTAATTAAACCCTTACATCTATATTCTACAAAAAATGGCCGCAATAAACAACGTAGAGACCTATTTAATTGAATATTTTTCCCCTTTACCCATTGTGATGTTTTTATCCATCCATGTTATAATAACGAAAAAAGGAGCGATGTCCATGGGCTTATTAGATATTTTATTCAAAAGAAGCAAAACCAAAGCAAACGCGCAAAAAGCGAGCGAAAAAGAAACAGCTAAAAAAGACGAACCCCTAAAACAAGAAAAACAACCAGAAAAAGCACGTCGTTATCATGTTTCTTTAAATAAAGATGAACAGAGTGATTACTATAAAATGTGGCGTGTGCGTAAAGAACAATCTCAAAAGACCATCAAACACTTCAAAACCCAAAATGAAGCGATTTCTTATGCTGCAAAGCTTGCTAAAGAAGCGAAGACGACGTTGGTTATTCACAAGAAAGATGGATCGATACGCAAGCAACATTATTGATACCGCATTTGATCATTATAGGTACCCCTCATTTAGGAGGGGTTTTTATTTGATATTGTTTTTAAGAATCGAATTTTCATTTACAAGTTCATCAATTAGACGTATAATAATACTGACCACATTGGTCAATATAGATAAGGGGGGAAATGATTGAACAACCGGTTTTTTAATTTAGACAAACAGAATCAAAAACTTATTTTGAACAGTGCATTTAAAGCGTTTACCGATATCCCTTATGAAAAAGCTAGCACCAATGTAATTGTAAAAGAGGCCAATATCAGCAAAGGTAAACTATTTTATTATTTTAAAAACAAAGAAACGTTGTTTAACGCCTTAATCGATATCAGTATTCACTATGTCAAAACGCACTATATTGACTTAATGACGTTTGATGAGCGCGATTTTTTGAAACGATATTCAAAAATTTCCATGATTAAGAAAAAAGCTTATGATGAAGAACCCCATCTATTTGCCTTTATTGGTTATGCGTACTTAAAAGAAGCACACCGTATGAGTGATGATCAGCGCAGGTTGATTAAAACGTATCAAACCTACGCCAAAGATAAACTAAAAGAAAATATTGATACCTCCTTGTTCAGAAGCGATATTGAGGCAAAGACGGTCATGAAATTACTGCAATACAGTTTAGATGGGTATCAAAACGAACTTACAGAATCTTGCAAACACCTTAACATGCAAAAGACTGATATGGCCCCTTACTATAAAGACTACGAGTCATTCCTTCAAACCTTGAGAAAAATTTATTATAAATAGGAGGCAACATGGCGATTATTGATGTAAAAAATGTGTCTAAGCAATTTGGCAAAGTTCAAGCATTAAAAGGCGTCAATCTTAGTGTCAATCAAGGTAATATTTACGGCTTTATCGGTCCTAATGGGGCAGGGAAAACCACCTTGATTAGAGTGCTTTTGGGGCTTATCAAAGCCGATGATGGCCAAGCGCGGTTGTTTGAACAGGATGTTTGGCATGATGCGGTTAGCATTCATAAAAAAATAGCTTATGTCCCTGGTGAGGTCAAGTTATGGCCCAATTTAACCGGGGGCGAAATTATCGATATCTTAATCCGCATGCGTGATACCCAAGACGATAAGCGCAAAAAAGCCTTGATTAAACGGTTTGATTTAGATCCTAGCAAAAAATGTCGTTCCTACTCTAAGGGGAACCGGCAAAAAGTGGCTTTAATCGCCGCGTTGGCCTCAGACGCGGAGTTATTTATATTAGATGAGCCGACCAGTGGCTTAGACCCTTTGATGGAAAAGGTTTTTCAAGAAGAAATATTCAACCTTAAAGCCGAAGGGAAAACCGTCTTTTTATCTAGTCACATTTTAAGTGAAATAGAAAAATTGTGTGACCACCTCAGCATCATTCGTGAAGGCGAAATCATTGAATCAGGCAAATTAGAAGATTTAAGACATTTAACCAGAACCACAATTACACTTAAAACCAAAGAAACGCTAAAATCATTAAATCAATTAAAAGGCGTCCATGAATACCGCTTTGAACATGATATGCACACCTTTCAAATTGAAACCAAAACGTTTAGTTCATTGATTAAATACTTAAGTGATTATACCGTCCTTAAGTTTGAAAGCCACGCGCCGACGTTAGAAGATTTATTTATGCGTCATTATCAAGGGGTGTAATCATGAATAAGCGCGTATTTTTTAACACCAAAAATGTCTTGTATAATATTTGGTATAAAGACAAACTGAAAATCGCGATATGGGTGCTATCTATCAGCGCTTTTGTGGTCATAGTCGGTCATGCCTATCCTGCGCTTTTTCCCAACCCAGAAGAACTAATCGGTTTAGCAGAAGCGATGCAAAATCCTTTGATGGTGGCGATGTTTGGCCCTGTTTATGATCCTAATCATTACACCACCGCGCAAGCTTTAGGCAACCAAATGCTCGTCTTTAGTATGCTTTTTTCTGCGATTATGAGCGTCTTTATCGTTTCAAGATTAACCAGAGGCGATGAAGAAGAAGGCATCTTAGAACTCATGCAAGCTTTACCCGTTGGTCGCTTAAGCAATACCTTGGCTACCATGATTATCATTACGTTAATGAACTTGGCTTTAGCCTTAATAATCGGCCTTGGCCTCGGGTTTATCAACGACGAGAGTATCACGTGGCTTGGGTCTATGACGTTTGGCCTTTCTATCGGTGTGACGGGGATTTTAATGGCCGGGGTTACACTCATCATGGCCCAACTGTTTGAAAACAACCGACTGGTAATGAGTATGAGTTTTATCGTCTTAGCCTTGATGTATGTATTAAGAGGCATCGGCGATTTAATGGAGAATATCTTGATTTGGCTCATTCCTTTAAACTGGCCAGCCAGAGTAGAAGTATACCTCAATGATTATAACTACCTTAACGTATTAACCCTTATGCTTTCTTTTGGCCTGTTTGGCATCGCGCTTGTTTTACAAAGCCGAAGGGATTTAGAATCGGGCTTAATTCCACCCAAAAAAGGTAAAGAAACGGCTTCTAATATCTTACAATCACCCCTTGGCTTTACCCTTAGATTGTTGCGACCTAGCCTGATAGGGTGGATGCTTACGGTCTTTATCCTTGGAATCACGTATGGCTCTGTTTTTGGCGATTTGGATACGTTTATTGAAGGCAGCGATATTTTTGATGAAATGTTGCCAGGGGGTGAACACCCTTTGAACGTACAGTTTATGAGCGTGATTATGATATTTATTGCCATCACCGCAACGATTGGGCCTTTGATGTTTTTAACCAGGCTCATTGGTGAGGAGCAAAAAAACCATACGGAACATATTTATTCCAAAGCCGTTTCCAGAGTAAAAATGTTAAGTATTTTCACAGGCATTGCACTTTTAGGCAGTCTGGTGCTTTTGTTGCTAGGTGCCCTTGGTATGGTCTTTGGGATTATTGCTTCGATGGAAGAACCTATGGAGATAACATTGATTTTACAAGCTTCCTTGGCTTATTTACCGTCACTGTGGTTCATGGTGGGCTTAGCGATATTGATCATAGGTTTTTGGCCAAGCAAAACTAGCGCTATATGGCTTTATCTTGGATATGCGTTCTTTTCCGTTTACATGGGCAATATAATCAATTTACCCACCCTATTCGCTCAATTAACGCCTTTTGGATATATTGATCAACTCCCCATCGAAGACTTTAGCTTATGGCCGACCTTAGGACTCCTTTTTGTCAGTTTAGCCATGGGTATATTAGGGTTTAAGGGTTATCAACGTAGAGATTTACTCGGCTAATTAAAAAAATATAGTAGGAGGTATTTTTAATGCTTGAATATATGAAAAAAGTCAATTCTATCTTACGGTTCTTCACCGTCTTGGATACAGGCATTTTTAAGGTCTGTTTGATGGTGTTTGGGATTATTTTAGGGGTTTATTTTTATAGCTTTTTTGAAGGTTTAAAGGTTGTGCTTTGGATTGTATTTATCATTACATGGCTTTATATCGTCATCAAAGTATTTGTCTTTTATTGGGATAAAAAAGATTGATGTTATTATCAATGAGTTTTCATACTTAATACAAGGAGGATTCTATGCATTTTTTGTGGGTTTTCTTTTGTGGTGTTGGATTGATATTGCCACTGATGATGATAGGCATAGGTTGGGTTTTTATAAAAAGACCTCCTAAAACCATCAATACTTATTATGGCTACCGAACCAAACGTTCTATGCAAACGCAAAAAACTTGGGCCTTTGCCCATCATTATATTGGAAAACTATGGCCTAAAATAGGCATTTTTTTGCTGGTGGTGACCCTGATTAGTCTTTGGTTTATACGTAATCTTGATTTAAACGCAATGAGTTTTAGCGTTATTACTATTATTTTTTCACAGCTTATTGCGCTTTTGTTATCTATTTTTTTGACAGAAAGGGCTTTAAAAAACACTTTTGGTTCTTAGTTTTTAAACTTTTGAAAAGTTAACAGTCATCAAAAAAAAGTCTGATAGGTTTTAATCTATCAGACTTTTTTCCTTAAAGAATCATAA
>CAZCSL010000011.1:0-44309 GCA_964501415.1 uncultured Candidatus Izemoplasmatales bacterium | reverse complement strand
CTATTTCAAAATCTGGATAATCACGGATAAATACTTTATACTGAAAGGAGAAAAGGGGGGCTTTTATGAAAGAAGCTGTGCTTTACCGTAAAAGGGCCGATAAACAAGTCATTTGTGAAGTTTGTCCGCATCATTGTACCGTTAAACCTAATAAGCGTGGCTTGTGTATGGTCAGAAAAAATATAGATGGGACTTTTTATGCATTAAATTACGGCAAAACAATTGCCTTACAAATTGATCCTATCGAAAAAAAGCCCTTAAAGCGGTTTTTACCAGGCAGTTTAAGTTATTCTTTATCGACACAAGGGTGTAACATGCGGTGCCAATGGTGTCAAAATGCGCATATTGCGTTTGCGCCCCAAGCAGAACACGAGGTTGAAGGTAGAAAGATCAATCCAAAAATGCATGTTTCAAACGCACTTAATTATGGGTGTAAGAGTATAGCCTATACGTATGTAGAACCGACGGTGTTTTTGGAGTATGCCCTGGATATAATGAAACAAGCGCATCAACGTGGATTGAAAAACGTTTGGGTATCTAACGGTTTTGCCACGGAAAAGACGTGGGAGATGATCATGCCTTTTCTTGATGCGATTAACGTTGATTTGAAAGTCGCTAATGAACGTGATTATAAACGTTACTGCCAAGGAGGCTATCAAGCTGTATTAAATAGCCTTGAGCGTTTGAATCAATCCACGGTGCATCTTGAGGTGACGGTTTGTTTGGTGCCAAATATTAACGACCAAACGCCACAACTCACCAAGATGTTTAAAGATTTATTATCGGTCGTTGATGCAAACACCCCACTGCATCTGACCAGATTCTTCCCCGTACCCCAATATCACCACCCTACCCCCACCCCCATTAAAACGATGGAAGAAGCCAAAGCCTTAGCGCTTGAAATAGGATTTAACGATGTCATATTAGGAAACCTGTAGGAGGATGAAAACCATGCGTATCAAAGCAAGCTATATTGTGCCACATCCCCCCATCATCGTGCCACAAATTGGCCAAAAGGAAACCAAAAACGTTGATAAGACTATCGCGCATTATCATGACATTGCCCAAGAAATCGCTGCGCTTAAACCTAAGACGATAATCATGATCACTCCGCACCAACAAGCTTATTCAGATGTTTTTAATGTTAGAGAAGGGATTCACGCAAGTGGGGATTTTAAAGATTTCGGCGCACCGGATATAACCTTTGAAGTAAGCGTGGATGAAGCGTTTGTACAAACGCTAAAAGAAACGTGTGAAGCTGCAAACATTCCCATCATCTCTAGTATCGATGAAAAGACCCCGCTAGATCACGGTATTGCTGTGCCGCTATATTTTATCCAGCAATATGTAAAAGAAGTATCGATAGTCACTCTTTCTTTAAGCGGTTTATCAAGACAAAAACATTATCAGTTTGGTCAAGTCATCCAATCCGTCTGTAATGAAACCCAAGGCGATAAAATTATACTCGCCAGTGGAGATTTATCTCACCGCTTAAAAACAACGGGTCCTTATGGCTATGATGAAGCAGGCGTTTTATTTGATGATACTGTCGTTGATTATTTAACCAAGGGCGCCTTTGACAAGTTGTTATCGGTGGATGAAAATTTACGTCAAAAAGCGTATGAGTGTGGTTATTTTCCTTTCTTAATCTTAGCCGGTACTTTAGATAAATACCACGTTCACCCAACGTTTTACAGTTATGAAAAGCCGTTTGGGGTAGGGTATTTGATCACAAGCTATAAGCCGCTTAAAGCCTCATCTGAACGTAGTTTTTTAAATACCACGGCGCAAAAACCTTCACAAAAACCGCATCACCCCTATGCGCGTTTAGCTAAAAAAGCATTAGAAACCTATCTTAAAACCGGTGAAACCCTTAAGCCAAACAAAAAGGAAAAACCCACAACCATCCCGGGGATCTTTGTTTCTTTAAAGCTCGATGAAACGTTGCGCGGTTGTATCGGTACCACAGAAAGAATCACTGAAAGCTTAAGTGACGCAATCATCTATTTTGCTTTAGAGGCAGCATTACGCGATCCAAGATTCGCCCCTGTACGTTTAAAAGAGCTTCCTTATCTTAGCTATAGTGTTGATGTATTAAGTGAACCTGTAAAGATTGAAACCTTGCAAAACCATGATGTCAAAAAACACGGACTACTCATTAAAAACCAATCGAAATCGGGGTTATTGTTACCGGATATTGAAGGGATTGATACGGCCGAAGTGCAAAAGCGCATGGTACTTAAAAAGGCCGGCATTCATCCCAGTGAAACCTATCAGATGTATCAATTCACCGTGAAACGTTATCGTTAAAGAAAAGGGCCCCTATTCAAAAGCCCTTTTCCAACGATTAGTTAAATAAATAAAACAAAGCGTTCATTCATTAAAATCTGGTAAATCAATCTCGGTACTACCCCGGTCGTAAAACCGCATGATTAACTCATAGGGTTCTTCATCTTCTTCACCATGAATTACAAACGTCATCTCATCATCTGTAATAACGACTTCAAAGTTTTCGACATCAGGTATATCTAAGACATCGTCATAATAATCATCCATTAATACGAGGGTGCCATTATCTTGCTCAAACCATTTAGACCACTTTGAGTCTGATGTGTACCAAAACGAATCATATAGCATTATGTCTTGCACAAATGTGTTTTCAGAAGCGGGGTAGACTTGCCAACCATCATCATAGTAATATTCGATGCGTTCGCCATCTTCAATAACGATATAAGCTTCGATAAATTCCCCCTCACTAGCAATATCAACATATTCTGCATTTTCAGTAACTTTGGCTTCGATTGCATAGCTATCAACCACAGGATCATCGCTATTTACGCTTAAATCGACACTAAAGTTATTCTGTCCTTCAAAAATCCATTCCAACCAGGATTCAAAGTCTTCATTCAAAGCCTCATCTTCATCATTACCACAAGCAACCAACCCTAAGAGGAACACTAAACTTAAAACCATCAGCTTTTTCACATTGATCCTTATCTATTATAGTCATATTACCTAATATAATAGAAAAAAATCAATAAAATATAGAATGACTAAAAATAATGAAAAAAGATCTTTGCTTATTCAAAGATCTTTTTATCTTTTAACTGTGATTCCCAAGCTTTTGGAATACTTGATGCTTGTCCGTAGATGGCCCCAATAATCATCCCGCGATCAGAAGAAGCGCCACCGATTTTTGTATTCATTCTTACGGCCTCTTCATAGGTATTTGCTTTTGCGATAATATGAAAAGCAAGTGGGATCGCGTCTTTGATACTACAAGAGGTTTTGACATAACTCATCAAGAATGTCTTGGTATCGTCTAAAGCAATCGCTTGAGCCAGTTTAAAGGCCATGGATTTTGGCATCTTTGGTACCGCAGCGTTTAAGGCGGTCTTTAAATCATCTTCATTTTCTAAGTGTTTAAAGACTTCATCCAGCCCTGAGAAAATACCTTTATAATCTTCATTGTCTGTGAAGATTTGCGCAAATTCCCATGCCCTTTCGGTATTTAAATCAAGTGATTTTAATACCCAATAGGGAACTAATCCAACCAGTTGGTCGTCATTCATGGGTAGTTTGGGTTGGTCGAGTTCAAATTCATCGATCATCTCATTAAATAGAAGTTTTTTACCATAAGATTCAACCCAACCCTGCCATGCCCCACCGGGCTTGATTTTTTCAAGGACTAATTGACGGTAATCCTCAGGATTAAAGTTTTCGTTTTCGTTTAAAGCTTGATAAAGCCATTTCGCAATTTCACCTTGCAAGCTGACATCGCCAACCTCGGAGAACGGATAAGCCAATACGGCTTTACGAGCGCGTTTATACTTAGCCGGGTCTGCTTTTTGAAAAACGAGTGATTCGGTTTTTTCTAAGCGTTCCAAGTAAGGTAGGTTATAAATCCAGTTGTACCCTAAAGAAGCAGCGTTTGCGATGAGTGCATCTTTTAATATCGATTTCATCTTATCACCTCTGCATGTATTTTATCAAAATTGTCGGGAATAATAAATTGAAACTCATTATTTTTTTAAAACACGGATATGCTATAATAGGGCCATCCAATCCCCTATTGATTTTTAGGCTATGGGTAGTAATAACGGTTTAAGTTGTTTTGTTGTGGAGGTGGTTCTTTGTGGTTGAAGTCAAGTTCATGAACTTATTGCGTTCAAAATATAAAATCAAATCATTTTCTTGTAAGGCCCAATCGATGCGCGAGGTTTTAGATTATATTCATAAGACATATCCAGAAGTAGCGTTTGAAGATTTAAAACAAGCGAATCTGTTTATCAATCAAGATAAAGTGTCACACCAAAAGCGTTTTGATGTTGCCTTAAATGAAGGCGATGTTATTATCTTTACCAATTTTGTTGGTGGCGGTTAAGAAAGGATGTTTTGATGTTAGTTGCACTGAGAAATTCTGTTTTAATACAACCCTTAATGTTACTTCTATCGCTGGCGTTTTTAATCATATGGCATAGCTATGAAGAACACCAGATGATTCGGTATCATTATTTTTTATTGCTTTCGTCTATCGGGTTGATCTTTTTAACGAATCGTTCTTCTAAACTGTGGCTTTTAACGGTTGTGGAAATCTATCATCTCATCTTGTTTATGGCGCTATTAATTAGCTATCTTTTTTTGAATGTAGCGGGTTTGCCAAGTTATGAACAGCCTATTTTTTGGCTTCCAATGAGTATGTTTGTATTTTTCGGGGCGTTTGTTAGTGTTTTAAAACTGTTGAAGCTGATAAAAAAGTTAAAATCCTGATTGATAATCATGCTTAAGATGTTATGATTTAAAGGGAAGCTTTAAATAAACAGGATGTGATTTCATGCATAAAAAAGCCCATTTGAGTGGTGTGATATTTGCCACGACGTTTGGTCTAACGTTTATGTTTTCTAAAACGGCTTTAGAATACATTACACCGATTGGTTTAATCGCCTATCGTTTTTTGTTGGCTTTTTTGGTTTTTGAAAGCTTAAGAAGGTTTAAGCTCATTAAAGTCCGCTTTACGCGCAATACCGTGAAAGCTTTGTTTTTGGTGGCCTTGTTTCAACCCGTTGCGTACTTTTTGTTTGAAACGTATGGCTTGCATATGACCACCAGCGCTGAGGCGGGTATGATGATTGCCTTGATTCCGATTTTTGTTATTGTATTAAGCACCTTGATTCTAAAAGAAAAACCACGTTTAATTCAACTTTTCTTTATTGCATTAAGTGTGAGTGGTGTGTTGGTCATACAGGTATTTCAAGCTATCGGTGCAATTGAACCTCAATTTATTGGCTATATTTTATTGTTATTGGCGGTTTTATCGGCCGCGGCTTATAATATCGCTTCAAGATATGCTTCAAAACTAGGGGCTAAAAGTGCAGAGGTCACCTATTTTATGATGTTGGTTGGGGCGGTAAGTTTTAATATAATCTATATCATACAACTATTTTTAGGCGAAGGTGCTACTTATTATATACAACATTTATCAAGAATTGAACTCGTATTGCCGATTTTATATTTGGGTATTGTGGCATCAATTGGGGGCTTTTTCTTGTTAAATTATGCCTTGTCTCAATTAGAAGCGCATGTCATCAGTATTTATGCCAATATTGCGACGATTGTTGCGATTTTAGCTGGTGCGATATTTTTAGATGAAATACTTGAATTACAACATTATATTGGTGCGGTGATGATTATCATTGGGGTCTATGGGACGATTAGAACCAACAAAAATCCAAAATTACGTACGATTAAATAAGGCTAACTTAGAATTTTTCGGCGATTTTATAAATAACTATGTTGTTTCGTAACACGAACTAAAAAGGTATGAAAAACGCTTGTTTACTGTATGCAGGGCTTAAAGCCCTATTTTAATTTGGGCTTGAAATTTTTTTATAATATTGCACATGATAGACCTTTGAATATGCTATAATTTTGATAGTAATGCGAAACAAAAGGCTTACATTTAAGCTTAAAAGTTAGAGAGGATGAACAACATGCAAGAAGAACAAAAAAGCGTTGCTTTTCGCAACAATTTATTCTTTATCGGTGCGCTTTTGGTGTTATTGATTGCCGGTGTCGTCAATTTTGGCGCGACTGTGTTGGCTCAAGCTGCGGTCGCAGTTGCGGTTGGTGCCTCGATTGAATTGGTGTTTCAAAAAGTAAGGGATATCAAAGTTGATGAAAGCGTGTTTGTAACGCCGTTACTTGTTACGCTGATGGTACCTTCTATCGCTCCTATTTGGATGGTTGGTGTCGGTTCTGGGTTTGCTGTGTTTTTTGGCCGCTTGATTTTTGGTGGAGAAAACAAAACGGTTTTTAATGCATCTTTAGTGGGAATCATGTTTTTGATGATTTCTTTCCCGCAGTTTATGACCACTAACTGGTGGGATCCTTTAAATAGCGTAGAGACAAATATGTTACCGCTACTTGAGCTTCATCAAGGACAAGACTTTACCCATAGTGTTTCACAGATGTTATTGGGACACGTGCCTGGTTGGGTTGGTGAAACCTTTATTGTGGGTATTTTGGTCTTAGGGGTCGTATTGGCCTATTTGAAGGTGATTGATTGGAGAGTCCCCGCGGCTTACATTGGCTTTTTCTTTTTACTAACGGCCCTTGGCTTTTTGCTTTTCCCGGGAACCTCAGATGACCCAATTTTCGTCAATCCATTGTACTCATTGATTACAGGTGGAGTTTTATTTGCGGCCTTTTTCCTAGCCACAGATAAACACGGTACACCCAAACATACTAAAGCGGTTATCTTTTATGGTTTGGGCTTAGCTTTAATTACGATTATCATAAGAACGTTTGCGGCGTTCCCAGATGGCTATGTGTTTGCCATTATTATCATGAATGCCGTAGCCCCGCTTTTAGATAGTTTCTTTGAACAAGATCAAAAGGAGGTGGCTGCATGAATCGCAATCTACGTATGGTGATTTTTGTGGTAGTAATGGGGATTGTGACTTCCGTGCTTTTAATGGGCGTTGATGCACTGACTGCAGAACGCATTCAATTGAATCAACAAGCGCAGTTACAATCAGCCATTTTGGATGCGTATGATATCGATTATGACGCGGCTAATATCGGTCAAATCTTTAACGATCACTTTGAAACAAAAGAAATCGATGATTTGGTTTTCTTTATTCACAACGATAGCGGTGCGATTAGCTATGAGTTTTCAGGTGATGGTTTATGGGGCCCTATTAGAGCGGTAATCAGTTTTGAAGACGATTTTGAGACCATCCGTCAAATCCGTGTTTTACAACAAGAAGAAACCCCTGGTTTAGGTGGGGTTATCGCTAGTCATGATTATCTTGATACCTTTATCGGTAAGAACCTATCGGGTGGCCTAATCATTTCACAATCGGCAGATGCTTCTTTAGATGATGAAGTCGATGCCATAACCGGTGCCACAGGCACCTCAAATGCGTTTGAAGGTATGCTCAATAGAAACTATGAAACCTTCAAAGAGACATGGGAACAAGAAGGAGGATCAGATGATGCGTAGAAGTTTAACGAGAATGCGCTATACCAAATGGTTTAATGTATCTAGAGATGGTTTATCCAAAAACAATCCTATCGTCATTGCCGTCTTAGGTATTTGTTCGGCACTGGCCGTAACCAACCGCGTTGAAAATGCGATCGCGATGGGCGCAGCGGTTACGTTTGTCGTCATCGGTTCATCATTGATTACCTCGGCTATTCGTAATTTTATTCCGATGCGCGTCAGGATGATTACCTATATGGTCATTATTTCTAGTTTGGTCATCATTGTGCAAATGTTTTTGCAAGCGTACTTCCCTAACATTTATGCCGCACTAGGGGCGTATGTGGGCTTGATTATCACCAACTGTATCGTCATGGGAAGAAACGAAGCGTTTGCGGTTAAAAATCCGCTTAAATATACGTTCTTTGATGGGCTTGCCAATGGCCTGGGTTATACTTATATTTTGATTTTAATTGCGTTGGTTCGAGAAGTATTGGCGTTTGGAACCATTTTGAATTATGCCGTCTTACCGAGCAGTTGGGTTGATTGGACGGTCATGGCTATCGCTCCAGGTGGGTTCTTTGTACTTGGGGTCTTGATATGGATTATCCGTGATTTAACCAAAAACTATGACGAAGAAGCTACGGCGTAAGGGAGTGTAAATGATGCCACAACCATTAGAAGTTTTAATCGGATCGATACTTGATCATAATATTGCGTTAGCCTATATCTTAGGTATGTGTCCGTTGATCGCTATTTCTACGAGCGTTAAAAACGCTAAAGGAATGGGCTTGGCGGTTATCGTTGTTGTAACATTGACGGGGATTATCAATTATCCTATTTATGTGTTGCTTAGACGCTGGGATGTTGAACATCTCAATTTATTGGTTTTCATCATCACCATTGCCGCAACGGTTCAGTTTTTAGAGATGTTTATCGATAAGTTTTTTCCCAAGCTTTACAATGCTTTTGGACTCTTTTTACCACTTATAACCGTTAACTGTGCGGTTTTAGGGGTGTCTTTATTTTTCGTCAACCGCGAGTATTCATTTACAGAAACCGCGGCCTTCTCCTTAGGTTCAGGCATCGGTTGGATGATGGCGATTGTCTTATTGGCGGCTATCAGAGAAAAAATGGCGCGTCAAAGCGATGTACCTAAAGGATTGGCCGGTAAAGGCATAACCTTTATCGTACTTGGAATACTGGCTCTGGCCTTTATCGGATTTTCCGGTTTAGCCAGCATACAATAAGGAGGAAGCCACATGGATATATTTGTACCCATTGTATTATTAGGTGTTTTGGTAATCGTAACACTTCTATTGATTTTAGCCGACAAAGCTTTGGGCGGTGATGAAGAAAAGACGATTACGGTTAATGATAAAAAGGATATTCCCGTAGAGGGTAGCGATACGCTGCTTAATAAACTGAGTGAAGCAAAGATTTTTATACCCTCAGCATGCGGAGGTAAAGCCACATGCGGTCTTTGTAAAGTGACGGTTAAAGATGGCGGCGGAGACATTAAACCTACAGAAGAGCCGTTTTTAAACAAACAAGACAAAGAAAAAGGCGTACGCCTTTCTTGCCAAGTCAAGGTCCGCAACAACATGAAGATCGAAATTCCAGAAGGCATGATGGAGGCCGTAGAATACCGGGCTAAAGTGGTATATACTGAAGATTTAACTTACGATACCAAATTGGTTCGCTTTAAACTTATCGAACCTAATGAAATTGAGTTTAAACCCGGACAATTTTGCCAAATGAAAGTCCCAGGCCTCGATGTTATCCGTGCTTATTCCATCGCATCTGATTCGAAAGTTAAAGATACCGTTGAATTTATTGTTCGTTTAGTCCCTAAGGGTAAAGCGACGACCTTTGTCCACAAAGCCATGCTCAGTGGCGATGAGATTATCTTGACGGGACCTTATGGTGATTTTTACTTACAAGAGGAATCCGATCGCGATATGGTCATGATTGCGGGTGGTTCGGGTAAAGCGCCAATCCGTTCGATTATGTATCGCTTGCAAGATTTAGGTATGCCACGCAAAGCCAGATATTTCTTTGGGGCGAAAACGACCAAGGATTTATATTACACCGAAGAATTTCAAAAGATCGATGAAAAATACGAAAACTTTGAATACATTCCTGCTTTAAGTCATCCACAAGAAGATGAAGAGTGGGACGGCGAAGTGGGCTTAATCACCGATGTCTTAGACCGCATGACCGGAGATTTAAGCAAATCAGAAGCTTACTTGTGTGGTTCTCCCGGTATGATTGATGCTTGTATCAAAGTCTTGGAAAAACACAATATTCCTAAAGAACGTATTTACTACGATAAATTCGATTAAAAAATGTGTGCCTTCTTTGGCACACATTTTCTTTTAAGTAATATGGGATAATAACTGATTATAAAAGGCAACACAATCTAGATATGATTCCACCCTAACGGCCTCATCAACCCCATGAATCATCGATCGGTCTTCTTTGGTGAAAAGCATAGGAGAAAAACGATAGACGTGTTTGGATATATCGTGATGATAGCGAGCATCTGTACCTGCCATCATTAAGTAAGGTGTGATGATGACCTCTCCAAAGATGTCCTTTATCGTTTCTTCCAATACATGATAAGATGGACCCATCTCACTGATGGAGGTGGGATCAGCACCTTTTTCCATAGTCACGGTTAACCCATATTTTTCTACTTTAGATTTAACCAAATTTAGCACTGATTCTTTTGTTTCACCACTGATGATACGGTAATTAATACCAAGATGAGCACTAGAAGGAAGTACATTCATCGCATCAGAAGCTTCCATCATCGTAAAGGCTTGCGTCGTTTTTAACAACGATGCAAGCAAGGGTGATTTCCTGGCTTGCCATTTGATGATGGGCCAAAAACACCATAGGTTGGCAAAAGCGATGCGGATGATGGAATTTTTTGAATGACGCGCCAAAGCATCAAACATTAACTTGGTTGGTTCAGGCAATCGTTTTTTGAAGGTTTTATCTTTATTTAAAACACGCACGGCTTTGGCGAGTTTGCTTACAGCCATAACCTTGGGAGGCATCGAGGCATGTCCCCCTTGCACGTTGGCTTCAATCTTTATATTGACATAGCCTTTTTCGGCCAAACCGATGAAAGCTGCGGGTTTTTCAACCCCTTTAAACGCATCCTTAACAATGGCGCCTCCTTCATCCAAGACTAACCAAGGTTTTATACCTTGGTTTTTTAAATAATCTACTATGGTTGGGGCTGAGGGGCCTCTGGTTTCTTCATCTCCTGAGAAGGCCAAATAAAGGTCTCTTTTAAGCGCTTTTTTCTCCTTCAACCGTGCTTCTGTGGCTTCCATGATAGCTGCAAGGGTGGCTTTGGTGTCAATCGCACCTCTACCATAAATTTTCCCTTCAACCATTTCGCCACAAAAAGGGTCTTTTTGCCACTGCCCATTTTGGGGAACCACATCATAATGGCTCATCAAAACGATAGGTTCAGAGTTGTTTTGACCTTTGAGCTTAAACAATAATCCTGTCTCTCCAATCGTCATGAACTTAGCATGTTCATTGATGTTTGGATAATTTTTTAGTAACAAATCCTTAAAGGCATCAAATGCCTTTTTGTCTTCTTTAGACTTATCCTCATAAGAAACGGTTTTGATTTTTAACATCGCTTGCAGCGCCGCAATCGCTTTTTTATCATCAATAGCCGGTTTATTTAAGTTGGGCTGATCTAAAGGTTGTGGCTTAAAATGATACGTTTTAATAGCGATAATCAGTATAAACACTAGTATAAGTGTGAGCAAAATATATAGTAAAACCATCTAATCCATCCTTTCTTGACAGAAAAAAACACCTAAATCAGGTGTTTTAGTCTTTTACGCGAACAAAACAACTTTTTTGTACAAGATGACGCTAATTAAATCGATCACCCATAAAATAGTTGCTCCGACAAAGATCCAAATGATGCCGGCGATGATCATTACGGTGTCTTTGCGATCAAGACCTTTTGCGATACGGTAAATACCGTATGCAATACCATCGATAATGGGTAAAGATAAAATCAGTTTTACAATAAAGGGTAAACCATCAAATGCTTTAACTAAGTCTTTCATTTTAGCACCTCCAAATTAATTATATCATAATTTGATGAAATACCACTATTTCCTAAGTGCTAATTTATTTGTGTATGTTAAAATAATGGTAGGTGATAAAAATGCATGATGCCATCAAACAAGCCAAACAAATGAGATATCAAAGCTTATTTCATTCAGCGCAACAAGAAAATGCCTTTTTTAATAATCGCCATCACCGTGTTATAGCTACCGATGAAGCGATATTCTTTATTGAAACCACAAAGCAAAAGACGTATATATATCCAGCGTTTAATAACGTCCAAGGCTTAAAAGACGCTTTTTTGAAGTTAAGTAGCGAAAAAGGGTTGCATGATAAAGTTGAAATACCCTTACATTTAAGTGATGATGCGAAAGTAACGCTACCCTTTTTAATCGATTGTTTTGCACAAGCCGCTTGCACGTTAATCGATTATAACGTGGCATATAAATGCACAGACTTAGAAGCGTTTAAAACGATTGAAGTACCTATTAAAACGGATTGTGATTATCAAGTTAAACAGGTCTATCATTTGGTAAATTCACTTTTAGGCGCTGCGCGGTTTGATATGAGTGAAACAGATTTTGCTGCTTATCTAGGTAAAGATACAACAACTTTGCATGTTTATCATGAAGCCAAAGAAGTGGTTGGCTTTGTGCTTGGCTACACGTATAATAACGATCAATCCGTATTTATCCATGGGTTGGGTGTATTGCCACAGCATCGGCGCTTAGGGATTGCGAGAAACCTCATGTTAAGGTTTTTAAAAAGTCATGCTTTGAAACAAGTAAACAGTGCGATGTTATGGGTTGAAAAACATAACGAAGCGGCGATTAAACTTTATGAGTCTTTAGGATTTAAGCTCACAAAAGATGAAGAAGCGAGAATGTCTTATACGTTTTAAAATGCGTTCCGGTAGCTCAGTGGACAGAGCAACAGCCTCCTAAGCTGTAGGTCGTGGGTTCAAATCCCACCCGGAACGCCAGTTTATAGGGTTAACACCAAGGGGGAGATGGGATTATGAAAACGTATGTTCACTTAAGAGCAAAGAATCAAATGGTACCTGTAGAAATTACATCGAAAGATAAGCCTAAGATTTCTACAAACATTGAAAAAAAGTGGCAAAACATCTTGGATATTGCAACCGATGTTTTAGATGTACCCGCGGGATTGATTATGCGTATCACGAAAAAAAGTATGCAAGTGTTTCTAAAGAGCAAACAAGCTGAAAACCCTTACGAAGTCAAAGCCGAAGAACATTTGGGTAGTGGGCTTTATTGTGAGACGGTAATCGGTAAAAGTGAGTCCTTAGAAATCGAAGATGCTTTGCTTGATCCTGTTTGGGTGGATAATCCTGATGTTGAGCTTAACATGATTGGTTATTATGGCTATCCCATCAAATGGCCTGATGGAGAATTTTTTGGCACGATTTGTGTCTTGCACTCAAAAAAGCTTCAGCTTAGTGATAAACACAAACAGTTGTTAAAGGCTTTTACCGAAAGCGTTGAAAAAGATTTGGAACACCTTGTGTTGATCAAACAACTTAAGGTATTGAGTTATACCGATGCCTTAACCAATTTGCCTAATAGACGGTTTATTATGGATAAGGCAGAATCATGGAGAAAAAAAGCTATGCTTGGTGGGGTGGTTTTGTTTGACATCAATGACTTTAAAGCGATTAACGATCAGTATGGTCATGATGATGGTGATGAAGTGTTAAATCGTTTTGCTCAGTTGATTGAAAAGCGTCAATCTGCGAAGCTCAAGTTTGGCAGAGTTGGTGGGGATGAATTTTTAGCCATCTTTAAAACAGACGTTAAAGAAAAAGTAGAAGATGTTTTTGAGGATTTAAAAGAAGTTACTACCGCAGATAAACATTTAAAGAAGTATCGTTTTCATTTTGAATATGGCCTCGCTTTTAAACAATCGAAAGAAAGTCTGAAAGATTTATACAAACGAGCCGATGAAAACCTAAGAGCCCGTAAAAAAGATAAATATAGATAGGAGGCTGCACATGAATATGGCAATAGAAAGCTTAAAACTTAAAAGCCCAGCGTTCAAACACGGTAAACCGATACCGAGAAAGTATAGCGGTGAAGGTGAAAACATCTCACCACCCCTTCATTTTGAAGGAACCAACAACAACATAAAATCCTATGTGGTATTTTGTCATGACCCCGATGCCCCCATGATTAAGCCAAATCATTATGGCTTTGTACATTGGGTAATGTATAACATTCCTGGTGATATCACGACCTTAGAGGAAAAAGAAAAAGCTTATACCCAAGGCGTCAATGATGCGAACCGCGTTGGCTATATAGGTCCGATGCCACCAAAAAAACATGGTAAACACCACTATTTCTTTGTCTTAATTGCTTTAAAACGGCAGGTTAAATTAGAAAAAGGGTTGAGTTTGACCGAGGTTTTAAAAGCGGTTGAACCCTACACCATTGGCGTAGCGAGACTCTTGGGTACCTACAAAAGAAAATAGCTTAATCCACATTAACAAAGCATTAAAGGCGGGGTTTTATGGGCAAAATAGCTTTATATTTAGCGATTGTTTCTTTGATCATATCGGCGATACCCTATGCGGGTTTTTTGGCGATATTTCCTGCCGTCTTTGCGTTTTTCATGGGTTTAATAGAACGTATCAACAAACATCATAGCTACGATGATCGGGTTAAAAAAACGGCTATGTATGCGATGCTTTTATCCTTTTTGGCGATGGTGATGTCGATCGTTTGGATTGTTTATGCCAGTCTATAAAAAAAGACGTTACGTCTTTTTTTATAGGCTGTTATTAAGTTGTGAACGCTTATCCCAAGTAGTAGGGTCGTTTTTATCAAATTGTTTTAAAAAGCGAATGACTTCTTTGGTAACTTTGGTGGGGGTCGAAGCCCCGCTGGTCACACTGACTTTGTTTAAGGTTTTTAATAGTGCAAGGTCGATATCTTCTAAAGATTCAATCAAGGTAGCATCCGTCCCATGGGTTAGTGCGACTTCCTTTAATTTTTTGGAATTGTTTGACCGCTTGTCTCCAACGACGAAGAGATGTTCAATATCCTCACTTAATTGCATCACCGCTAATTGTCTTAAACGCGTAGCATCGCATATTTCTTCTATCACCTTTAAGTTTGGATATTGTTTTTGTGCCACCTTGGCGATTTGATGAATATCGTATAATGACATCGTGGTTTGGTTTGTCAAAGCCACTTTGGCAGATTCAATGTTAAGACTAGCCACATCATCGGCTTTTTCGATGATGTGTACCCGCGAAGAGTAATCACTGACGGTTTGGCTTTCGGGATGCCGTTTTTTACCGATAAACAAAATCTCATAACCGTCTTTAAGATAAGCCTTAATGGTTTCTTGTGATTTTGTGACGTCTTTACAAGTCGTATCGATGATGGTAAGGTTTTTTTCCTTTGCCTTTTGATAGACGGTATCACTAACGCCATGTGCGGTAAAGACAATCGTGCCTTTTTCAATCGAATCTAATAGTTCTAAACGACTTTTCTTTTGGTCATCTAAGGTATGAACCCCAAGCTTTTCAATATCGGCGATAATCTTTTTGTTATGAACAAGCATCCCTAAAATATAGATTGGCCTAGGCAAGCTTTCATCCTTGGCAATTTTCTTAACGATATTTATGGCATTGATAACGCCGTGACAGTAGCCTCTGGGCGTGATGGGTTGAACGTGCATAAAATCATCCATTCTTAGTGAAATAGTGGCACTTTCTTTAGCTTTATTATATAATAAATTACGGTTTATTTGAGGTGAAATGATATGAATTTTAAAAACACGTATTTAAAGACGGCTATCGAAGCTCTTGGCTTTTCAACGTTTACGCAAATTCAACAAGCCGTCATCCCTAAGGCAAGTCTTGGCAAAGATGTTATTGGTGTTAGTGAAACAGGCAGTGGTAAAACCCATGCTTTTTTATTGCCCATCTTTGATAATTTGGATGTCAATGTAAATGAAGTCCAAGCCTTGATTATCGCCCCAACCCGCGAGTTGGTTCAACAAATCGAAAAAATGGCCAAACACTTGGCTTCTTTTGCAAAAACACCGATTGATATCAGAGCTTATAGTGGCGGTAAAGACCGTTTGCGTGAAATTGAACGCTTGGCTAAAAGCCAACCACAAATCGTGATTGGCACCCCAGGGAAACTAGAAGATTTGGCCATCAAAGCCAACGTACTTAAGATATACCGCGCTAAGACATTGGTTATCGATGAAGCCGATATGGCTTTAGACCAAGGCTTCTTACCCACAATCGAAGTGCTCGTTAATCACGCCAGTGACAAGGCTCAGTTTATGTTGTTTTCTGCGACCATGCCTAAGCCGTTACGTGATTTTGTCAAAAAAAGCATGCATCATCCTTATGAAGCTATCTTTGAACACAAGCGCTTAGAAAAACTTCCCATTAAACATCATTTCTTGAAGGCGGCATACGATAAGGAACATGAAGCGTTGCACAAGCTTTTGGGCGTGTTAAATCCTTATTTAGCTTTAATCTTTGCCAATACCAAAGAAGAAGTGATAGAGATTTATGAAAGCATGGTTGAGAAAAATTATCAAGTCACCATGTTACATGGCGGTTTACCTCCAAGAAGACGCAAACAAGTCTTAAGAGATATTGAAGGTTTAAACGTCCAATATATCGTCGCCTCAGACATGGCTTCAAGAGGCATTGACATCGAGGGTATATCTCATGTGATTAACGTCGGGTTACCAAGAGACATGAGCTTTTATATTCACCGTAGCGGACGTACAGGTCGCATGGGTAAAACCGGGGATGTTTATACGATTTATACCGACCGTAATCATAAGCAATTTCAATCGTTGATCAAAGAACAAATTACGCTGCATTTTATCCAGGTCAAAAAACAAGAAATCGTATATAAAGACGCCGATAAAAAAATGTTGGCCGCGCCGAAACATAAGCCAACAACCAAACCAAAACCATCCAAAAAAACACAAGTAAAACCGAATTATAAAAAGAAACACCACCAAAAAAAATCAAAAGGCAGGCGATGATGAAATGTTAAAAATTGGTTCTCACGTATCGATGAATGGCCCGAAAATGTTAGTAGGGAGTGTCGAAGAAGCGCTATCTTATGAAGCCACAACGTTTATGATCTACACTGGAGCGCCTCAAAATACGCGGCGTAAACCCGTTGATGAAATGAAAATAGAAGAAGCCCAAGCGTTGATGGCTTCATCTGGGATTAATAAAGAAGACGTGGTTGTACACGCCCCTTATATCATGAATTTGGCCAACCCCGATGAAACGAAACAAAGCTTTGCGATCGACTTTTTAACCGAGGAGATCAAGCGTACCGACAAAATGGGTTTTAAACAAATCGTGCTGCATCCTGGGGCTCATGTCAATCAAGGGAGTGAAACCGGCATCAAGCGGATTGTATCGGGCTTAAACCAAGTGATCGAAAACACAAAAGAAAGCGATGTACTCATCGCCCTTGAGACGATGAGTGGCAAAGGCACAGAGGTTGGGCGTACCTTTGAAGAGTTAAAAGCCATTATCGATGGCGTTTTGCATGATGAAAGACTAAGCGTTTGCTTAGATACATGCCATATTCACGATGCAGGCTATGATATCATCAACGATTATGACGGCGTTTTAAAACAATTTGATGAGGTGGTTGGTTTAGATAGATTGAGCGTTCTTCATATCAACGATTCCAAAAATCCAACCGGAGCCCACAAAGACCGCCATGAGAATTATGGTTTTGGCTATATTGGCTTTGATACTTTATCTAAATTTATCTATGACGAGCGTTTTGATGACTTACCTAAGGTGCTTGAAACCCCGTATCTACCTAAGAGTGATGAAGATAAAAAACGTATTTATCCGCCGTATAAATACGAAATCGACATGATTCGCTCTAAGCGATTCAACCCGAATTTAAAAACCATTATTCGACAAAAGGAAAACGATGTACAATCATAAAAAATGTGATATAATAACCCTACCTAAATCAGTTAAGTAAATTAAATGATTTACGCATATCTCAGCACTTTGGCTGAGGCGATAGGATTGATGAGATGTTTTAGACATCCATCAATCCTTGTTTTATTAGGCAAAGGGTTAAATCTTTGTTATAATGTTAGCGAATTGAGAGGTGATGGGATGAAAGCTTTGTTTTTGGATTATGTGGATGATGTTAAAGCGGTTTCTACCTCTACTTATAAATCGATGCGCAAAAAACATTTTTCGCATCTGAACGAAGACTTGTCGTTTTTAGATGACTATAAGACCATTGCCGTTTTAGCGCTTAGTTTTCCCCATGATAAACCTAAATTAATCGATAAACATCATGCCATGGTATCGAGATATGCCCACGGCCTTGATTATCATACCGTGTTTGAAGAAAAGCTTAGAACCTTAGAAGCACGCTTGAAAGATAAAGGCATTAAAGCCAAAGGATCTGTGGATATATCAACTCTTGATGAGCGTTTTGCGGCGTTTTTGTCCGGCATGGGTTTTTTGGGCCATAACCGCTTTTTGATACACCCGAGGTATGGGACCCATATTTATTTGGCAACCATGCTTTTAGATGTGGATTTTACCACCGAAAAAGCCCCTCTTGATGATTGTAAAACGTGTCGCTTGTGTATTGAAGCTTGTCCGACAAACGCTTTGGAAGTAGGGCGTTATCACGAAAAGCGCTGTCTTTCTTTTCTCTCGCAAGAAAAAGAGCCGATACCACGCGATTATGGTGAAAAACTACAAATGATTTTCGGTTGTGATATCTGCCAAGATGTGTGCCCTAAAAACCAGGGCATCACGCCTGTAAACCGTGAGGTATTCAAAAGTGATAAGCACGCCCAAATTCATTTAGAAACGTTATTAAAAACCTCTAATAAAGCACTCGCAAAAACCTATCAACAGTACGCGTTTGCCTGGCGCGGCATCAGCGTCTTAAAACGCAATGCTCTGTGGATTATTCACAACCGTAAATTAGAAGGCTATGAACCGCTTATCAAAGAGACCTTAAAGCAATACCAAAACACGCCCTGGCTAAAAAGCGATGGCAAGAAATTGTTTAAGCCATAAAGGAGTCGCCATGAAACATATCGTATTATATGAACCTGAAATCCCCCAAAATACCGGCAATATCATCCGTATTTGTGTAGCCTTTCAAATGACGCTACACATCATCAGACCCGCTGGTTTCCCTTTAAACATGTCGGCATTAAGACGTAGTTCTGTCAACTATGTCAATGAAATAGATGTTAAGATCCATGACACTTGGTCGGATTTTTTAAATGAAGTTACCGGCAAGCTATATTTCATTACCCGTTATGGTGATCACCGGCCCGATCAAGTTGATATTCGGGATGAAAAAGAAGATATTTATTTGGTCTTTGGCAGCGAATCAGCTGGCGTACCCAAAGCCATTTTAAAACGATATCCAACGCAACTGATCAGGATTCCCATGGCCGATAAGATGCGCAGTTTGAATTTGGCAAACAGCGTTGCCATGATAGCGTATGAGGCCGCAAGACAAACCAACTTTAATCATTTATCTGCCTTTGAGCCCAAACATTTCAAAGGCAAAGATTATCTTAAAAACTAGGATGTGATCATGTGAAAAAACCCGGTGATAAAATCGTTGTTCATAGTTATAAGCACGATGGTTCAATCCATCGAATTTGGACGACGGCTAACTTGGTCGAACAAGATGACAAAAAAACCATCATCGCCAATAAACGCACGAAAGTCATTGAACACAATGGCCGTTTTTGGTTTACAAGAGAACCTAGTGTGACATGGTTTTTTAAAGATCGCTGGTTTAACGTCATCGGCATACTGCGAGAACAAGGCATCTATTATTATTGTAATATCGCCTCACCCTTTTTGATCGATGATGAGGCTTTAAAATATATCGATTATGACTTGGATATCAAAGTGCAACCCGATGGAAATTACCGTATCTTGGACCGCAAAGAATATAATGTCCACAAACAAAAATTAGCCTATCCAAATGACTTGAGGGATATCTTGGAAAAGGAATTACATATTTTAAGAACGTGGATTGAAAAAGAAGAAGGCCCGTTTCAACGCGATGTTATCAAGGCGTATTATCAAAAATACCAAAACCTAAAAGGCGAGTAATCGCCTTTTTTATTTAGAAAAGGGATTTAACGGTTGGCTTATTTATAATAATTACTAATAACTTTGACACGTCTTAAAAGACTGTTTATACTACTAATGTGACTGATTTGAAAGAGGAGTTTTCCCTATGAAACCAATGCTAATCCTATCAAGTTTTTTATTGATTATATTTTTGTATGCATGCACCCTAGGTGTAGATAATCATCAAGAAAGTTTGACGGTATTCTCAGAAAGACACTATGATACCGATCAAGTGTTGTTCGATTTGTTTGAAGAAACGTATGATATCCGTGTGAACGTGATTTCAGGCAATGCCGATCCGCTGATTAACCGGCTTCAAAATGAAGGTGAAGATACGCAAGCTGATGTGCTTCTCATCGCTGATGCTGGGCGCTTGGCCAGAGCCAAGGACATGGATTTATTGCAACCGGTACAAAGCGATATTTTGCATGAACAAATTCCAGCGTCCTATCGCGATACCGAGGGGTATTGGTATGGTTTGACCAAGCGAGCAAGAGTCTTGGTTTATCATAAAGACCGCGTCAGTGCTGATGAACTTTCAACGTATGAAGCCTTAAGTGAAGCTGCCTTTGAAGACCGTATTGTGACGCGTTCTTCTACCAATATTTATAATCAAAGCTTTATGGCTTCTATGATTGAAATAATGGGTTATGATGAAGCCAAAAATTTTGCGCAAGGTTTGGTAGATAATTTTGCCAAAAACCCTAGTGGTAATGACCGCGATCAAGCAAAATTCGTTGCCCAAGGTGATGCTGATATTGCGCTTATGAACACGTATTATATCGGCAGAATGATGTTTTCGGCCGATCAATACGAACGCGAGGTAGCCGAGCAAGTCGGTGTCTTTTTCCCTAATCAAAAGACCACAGGTACGCATGTTAATGTTTCTGCGGCCGGGGTGACTAAATATGCGCGTAACGTTTCTGCGGCGATTTTATTTTTGGAGTTTCTATCCAGTCCCGTAGCCCAAGAAAGTTTTGCGAGCGCCAATTATGAATACCCTGTAAACGAGTCGGTCGAAGCCCATGAACTGTTGCAAAGTTGGGGCGATTTCAAAGCCCAATCCATTCGCTTAGATGTGTTAGGCAAACACGCAAGTAAAGCCGCCATTTTGATGGATGAAGTTGGTTGGGACTAAGTGCGCTTTTTCGCTTTGATTAAATCTCGTTTACATATTTTCAGCATCATCTCTATCATTACCGCACTGATGATTGTCATACCGTTGCTTCATATTGTATTTGGCTTATTTACCCCAGCCAGTGCGGCTTGGGTTCATATTCGTCAAAATCTTTTATCCCGTTATGTCGGCAATACCTTAATCTTAATTTTCTTTGTGGCGTTAAGTTCGGCTGTTTTAGGATTGTTTACTTCGTTTGTGGTAAGTCGTTATGATTTTTTCGCCCGCAAGTTTTTAAGTTGGACACTTATTTTACCACTGGCGATTCCTTCTTATATCGCGGCTTATGTGTATGTGGATATGCTTTCTTATACAGGGACCTTTTCCCGTTTTTACCGTATTATGTTTAATGCGGCTCACGGCATAAATATTATGAATATGCCTGGGGCGATTGCTTTGTTTGCTTTGACGTTGTATCCCTATGTGTACTTATTATCAAAAAGTGCGCTTGAGAGGCAAAGTGCCACCTATGAGGAAAATGCCCGGCTTTTAGGCGCCTATCCTTTGCGCATTTTTTACCGGATCATCTTACCGTTATTAAGACCTGCTTTAGTGGCAGGGGTTTTACTTGTAGTTTTGGAGACGTTAAATGATTATGGTGTGGTTGAATATTTGAATATTCGGGTATTCTCCTTTGCGATATTTGATGCGTGGTTTCGTTTAGGCGATGTCGCTGCGGCGATTCGTTTATCTGGGGTCTTGATGTTATTGGTGTTTGTCATCATTGTTATTGAACGCGTTATACGCGGAAAAAGACGGTATCATATGCACGTTAAAAACCGCGGGATAACCCGTAAAAAACTACATGGTTATAAACGGATTTTGCTCCCTTTGCTTTTGTGGGTCATATTGTTTTTAGGGTTTATCTTGCCCGTATTGCAGCTTCTTTATTACGCCCGCCTTACGTTTTTTGATGTTATGAATATATCGTTTATCTATTTGATTATCAATTCGGTTACCATCGCTTTGGCGGCCACACTGATGATTGTGTTCTTGGCCGTTATGCTAGCGAATTTTTCTCGGAAAAACGACACGCTTTTAAAACGGGGCTTACTGCGGGTCACCAATTTAGGCTATGCGATACCAGGGGCAGTCATTGCGATTGCGGTGATGTTGTTCTTTATCGATATTGACCATCGTTTATATCCTATCTACCGCATTTTTAACCCTGAATCTCGGCGCTTGATTTTAAGCAGTTCCTTGCTGATGTTGTTTTTTGCCTATGTTTTAAGGTTTATGGCAATTGGCTATAATGCGATTGAGTCATCTTATGATAAAGTTGGTATGAAGTTTACAGAGGCTTCTTATAGTTTAAATCAAAGCAAGCTTAAAACATTGATAAAAGTGGATGTGCCTTTAATAAGAGGTGGGTTGATTACCGCGTTCATCATCGTTTTTATCGATGTCATCAAAGAATTGCCTTTAACCTTAATCTTAAGACCGACCAATTACGATACGCTAGCCTCGAGTGTATATCGCTATGCACGCGAGGAGATGATTCAAGAATCGGCCGTCCCTTCTTTGGTCATTATCTTGATTGCCTCAATATTAATATATTGGTTAACCCACCGAAATAGAAAAGAGTTGGTTTAGTATGTATGTAAATATCGAATCTTTAAACTTTAGTTACAACCGCCATGAGTCGGTAATCAAAAATGTATCGTTGGCGATGCAAGAAGGCGAAATCGTAGCGATACTTGGTTCTAGTGGTAGTGGGAAAAGTACGCTTTTAAGACTGCTTTGTGGCCTTGAGATGCCCCAAAAAGGTGATATCATCATCAATGACCAAGTGTTTTGTAATCACAAGCAATGCCTAAGTTGCGAAAAGCGCAATGTGGGGATGGTTTTTCAAGATTATGCCCTTTTTCCACATATGAATGTGGAAAAGAATATTGCGTTTGGATTAAAAAACTACAGCAAAGCGGCTAAGAAGCATCGTGTCGATGAGATGTTAAACCTCATCAACATGATGGATAAAAAAAGGGCTTATCCGCATGAACTATCGGGTGGCCAGCAACAACGTATCGCCTTAGCCAGAGCATTGGCCCCTAATCCTGCCATCTTATTGCTCGATGAACCGTTTTCCAATTTGGACGCTGATTTAAAGTTATACATTCGTCAAGAATTAAAGTCGATCATGAAACAAACGATGACGACCAGTATCTTTGTCACGCACGATTATGATGATGCCAAGGCGATTGCGGACCGGATTGTGTATTTAAAAAACGGTCAAATCAAATACGAAGAAGCGTTATAAAACCGTGTCTTTGGTTAGGGATTAACCAAAGGCATTTTTTTCTCATCACAACGAAAAGCGCGGTTTGTGATATAATGAAATTCGAGGTGGTAAAATGGAATTTAAAACGATTACATCAAGTGAAATAGACGCTTGTAAAAAACTGTATGAAGACGTAGGGTGGTCGGTTTATCTAAAGGATGAACAAGCCTTCAAAACCATGTTTTATAATGCCCTATATACGTTGGGGGCTTATGATAAGGGCCAACTCGTTGGTTTGATTCGCATGATCGGCGATGATGCCCATATTTTGTATATTCAAGATATTCTCGTATTGAAGAAGTACCAAGGCCAAGGTATTGGCCGTAAACTTTTATCACTTGGTTTGGATAAGTTTGCTCACGTGAGACAAAAAGTTTTACTGACCGATGATGATCCCAACACGGTTGGGTTTTATCAATCTTGCGGGATGAAAAAAGCGCAGGACCTTAAGTTAGTGAGTTTTGTTAGATTTGATTAAAGGAGCTTAATATGGCAAGAAAGACATTTTGGATTTCCATTATCGTAGCGGTTATTTTATTGTTGTTTTTGTTTTTGGCTTCCAACGTGATGCAAGTCGGTGAACGGTTGGTTTTGATTCATCCATTTTTGGCTTATGCCTTTTATGGGTTGGCGGTTATTTTGATTTTTATACTTATCATCAATCCTTTGCGCATCATTTTCTTGGCGCCAACCTTTAAAATTGAGGCGTTGAATGATGAAAAAAATCAAAAGACCTATCAAAAAGCCGCACGCATCATCTTAAAACTTGATTATCTTAAAGAAGAAGAACAGGAAGCTTTGGAGGCTCACCTTCATGATGAAAAACTAGAAGAGACGGTTAAGTCTGTTTTTCAAGGGTCGATTCGCAAAGAAGTAGACGCGGTGATTATTAAGAATGCCCAAACCGTTTTATTGACCACTGCGATTTCACAAAACGGGAATCTAGATATGCTTGCGGTGATATTTTCCAATATTAAAATGATTAAAGATATTACCAAACGTTGTGGGTTTAGAGTTGGCTACGCGCGTTTGGCAAAACTGACGTTAAACGTGATGGTAACGGCATTGATTGCCGAAGGCCTAGAGGATCTAGATGTCAATCAAGCGATGCCTTCAAAACTTGGTGAAACCATTCGCGATATACCCGTGGTGCGTTCGATGACGAACAGCGTCTTTCAAGGTATATCCAACGGCATGTTGACGTGCCGGGTTGGTATTGTGACCAGAAAATACTTGTTTTTGGAAAGCAAGATGGTTTCGCCCAGACAAGTGCGCTTGCAAGCCTACACAGAATCGTTTCGTTTGATGCCTAAAATCGTCAGCGGCGGTTTAGCGAACTTCCCCAAAGGATTTTACAATTATTTAGTTAAGCCCTTTGTTAGAAACCCATTTAACAGAAAGGATGAACAAACCCATGAATGATAAACAGTTAATTTTATATGCAAGGTTGATTTTACTCAGGGCCATTAATTTAAAAGAAGATGAAGATTTAATTATCAATGCCCCCATCGAAGCGCAAGATTTTGTGCGCGCTTTGGCACAAGAAGCGTATAAGACCTTTAAAAGTGGTTATGTGCATATCAATTATCATGACCCAGTGGTCTCACGCATTAAGTACAAATACGCCAAAGATGCGGTTTTAGATGATGTACCCGATTATATCGTGGCGCGTATGAAAGAAGAAACCGAAAGAAAAGCCGCCTTTTTGACCGTTTCTGCAGGGTTCCCTGGTTTGTTACATGAAATTGATCAAAAACGCGTCATGCGTTCCCAAAAAGCCGCCGGGGAAAAAACCAGAGGATACCAACAAAAAATCATGCAATCGCTGAAGTTTTCTAACGTAGCTTATCCCACGTTGCCGTGGGCAAAAGCCGTATATCCTGACTTAGAAGATAGCGATGCTCTAATGCGTTTGCATGAAGATATCATCGAGCTTTTTTATCTAAATGAGGAAAACCCCCTAAAAACCTATACAGAGGATATGAATACCGTAGAAAAAAGGCGCAAGAAGTTAAACGACTATCGTTTTCAATCGCTGCACTTCAAAAGTGAAACCATCGATTTGTCCATGGAACTACCGAGCGAACACGTATGGTTATCTGGAGCTCAAAAACGCAATGATGCCATTTTTGTGCCACAACTTCCCCTGATAGAAATCTATACCGCGCCACTGAGAAATAGCCTTAATGGCCACTTCAAAACTACCAAACCCCTTTATTTTAGAGGCAAGAAACTCAAGCCTTTTGAACTAACGTTTAAATATGGACAAGTAATTGAAGTCAATGGGCCCGATGAAAAACTCATCCAACAAATCTTAGATGCCGATCAAGGCGCAAAATTTATCGGTGAGATCGGGTTGGTCCCAAACGATAGTTATCTTTATCAAAAAGATCTCATCTATTATTTAAATCTGTTTGATGAACCAAGCACCACACACCTTGCCTTAGGAAACGCGTATCCGATGAGCGTTAAGCACCGAGAAAAAACGGCGCGTGATATCGCCAACAAATACGGCATCAATCAAAGCCGCTTGCATGTCGATTTACCCGTTGGTAGCGATGATTTGACGATTGTGGGTATCACCGAGGATAATCAAGATATAGAAATTTTCACCGAGGGCTCTTGGTCCAAAATCTTTCAATAACCTAAAAAACCGAGGCAAATGCGCCTCGGTTTTAAGTGAAAAAATCGTTTTAAGTGATATAGTGGAAAAGCAATTTAACCGTACTCTCAACCGCCTCATAATGCGTGCGTTCCATGCCGTGAGATGCATGGACGCCCGGACCAATTAAAGCGCCTTTGAAATCATGGCCGCTGCGTCTGGCCGCAGAGACGTCTGAACCGTAATAAGGATAAATATCGACCGCATGGTTCAAGTTATGTTTTAAAGCGAGACGTTTGAATCGTTGTGTTAGTTCATAATCATAAGGCCCACTGGAATCCTTAGCACAAATAGATACATCATATTCTGTACAGCTTAAATCCTCACCAATGCAGCCCATATCAATGGCAACCATCTCATCTACCGTTGGGATATGCGCTGCGCCATGCCCAACTTCTTCATAGGTGGATATAATGAATTTTAAGGCGCTTTTTGGGGTGATGTTTGCATCTTTCAACGCTTTGATCAACCCAAAGATGCTTGCGACATTGATTTTGTCATCTAAGAATCTAGATTTGATAAACCCACTATCCGTAATGGTGGTCTTGGGGTCAAAAAAGATATAGTCACCAACCCCGATGCCGAGTTTTTCAGTGTCTGATTTGGTTTTGACTTTTTCATCGATCCGAACCACCATGTGTTCGGGTGTTCTTTCTTTTTTGGCGGCATCTTTATAGACGTGCACCGCAGGTGACGTGGATAAAAAGGTACCGGTATAATCTATGTTATCAGAGGTTCTAATCGTGCAGTACTCCCCGTCCATCGTTGCCCAAAGAGGACCCCCGATAGCGGTAAAACGTAAAGAGCCATCACTGTTGATGCTTCTGACCATCGCCCCAAGCGTATCGACGTGTACCGATAGCCCAATCGCGTGATCGCTTTTTCCCTCCAAAGTAATCACCAAGTTGCCCTTTTTACTCGTTTCATAGGATAAACCAAAGGCTTTGGCTTCTTTTTTGATGCGATTGATTATCTCCTCGGTATAGCCGCTAGGAGAGGGAATCGTTAAAATTTCTTTAGCTAGATTTAATATATAGTTTTTGTCAATATTCATAAAATCACCTCACGTGCCATTATACCATAAAACCCTAAGACTTAGGATGCGCTTAAGCACTTTGCGTGTTATAATATAGACGGTGATTATATGCATGTTGTATATGGGGGGGCTTTTAACCCGCCAACCAAGGCTCATCAGAAAATACCTGAAATCTTGATGCGTAAACTACCCATCACTAAGTTTACGTATTTACCTGTGTCTACGGTTTATAAAAAAGAGAATCTTTTGGCCAATCATCACCGCTATAACATGTTACAATTGATGAGTGAGCCTATGAAAAACGTCGGAGTTAGCGACTTAGAGATAAACGATCGTTCGTTTTTAGGGACGTATCATACGCTCAAACGCTTAAAACAAGGCGACGAACCCTTGGCCTTTGTCATCGGCAGCGATCATTTAAAAACGCTTAAGACATGGATTAAAGCCGATTGTTTGCTTAAGGAGTTTTACTGTATTGTCCTAAATAGAAACGCTTTGGATATGGCTGCGATGGTTGAAAAAGATGCTTATTTAAAAGCACACAAAGACAAACTGATATTATGTGAAGACATCGATTTACCGTACGCATCCAGTGATTACCGCACCACTAAAGATGCATCCTTGCTTCCGGATGTTGTGAATGACTATATTAAGAAACATCAATTATACGAGGGGTGAAGGTCATGTTTTATAACGATTTTATCAAAGTTGCTGCTATCACGCCTAAATTAAAAGTAGCCAACCCAGATTATAACGTCGATGAAATGCTTAGGTTACTCAAAGATAACCGGGCTGCCTTGACGGTTTTCCCAGAGTTAGGCGTTACGGCTTATACGTGCAATGATTTGTTTTTCCAAAACAGTCTTTTAAAAGAGACCAAAATGGCAATTAAACGTTTGTTAGACGAAAATGAGTATGAAGGCATTTTGATTTTTGGTGCCCCACTCGAAATTGAAGGGGTTTTATACAATACCGCTTTTGTGGTGAAGAAGGATAAAATTTTGGGTATTGTGCCAAAATTTTATTTACCCAACACACAAGAGTTTTACGAAAAACGCTGGTTTACAAGTGCTTATGATATTGTCAAACGCACGAAAATGATTCGCTATTTAAAACAAGTCGTGCCATTTGGGTCAATCGTATTTAAAGAAAATGATTCTGACCTCACCTTTGGTATTGAGATTTGTGAAGATATGTGGGCGCCCATTTCACCAGGGAATTTGTTGGCGTTAAACGGCGCTCAAATGATTATCAACCTATCGGCTTCTAATGAATACCTCGATAAGCGTGGCATTAGAAAAAGAACGATATTAGAACATTCACGCCGCAATGCGGGGGCCTATATTTATTGTAGTGCCGGGGTAAATGAATCAACCTCAGAGACGGTGTTTTCCGGTCATAATGTGATTGCTCAAAATGGCGATACCATCATTGAAACTGAACATTTCTCCATCGATTCTGAGATTATTTATGGCGATGTCGACCTCTCTCAGATTGCTTATATACGTAAAAGTAATTCCTCGTTTAGAGATACGTTAAACAAATTTAGCCATGATGTCATTGAAGTAACATTCGATTTAGCAAAGAGTGATTATTTCACCTTTGAAAAACCGTTCGATCAAACGCCGTTTATTCCTAAGGAACATACCTTTGAAGCGTTTGAAAAGATTGCGGCCTTGCAAGAAAATGCCATCATTAAACGCCTAAGACATATCGATGCCAAAACGATCGTCATTGGCGTCTCCGGTGGACTTGATTCCACTTTGGCTTTGTTGGTAGCGGTTCGTGCGATAGATACGCTCAAGATGAAACGCACCGATATCATCGGGGTTACGATGCCGGCTTTTGGAACCTCAGAGACGACAAAAAAACAAGCCTATGCGTTGATGAAAGACTTAGGCATCAGCATGAAAGAAATCGACTTGAATGCCCATATTAAAAACCATTTGGATTTGATTGGTCATGATGGTAAAACCATGGATAAGGCTTATGAAAATGCGCAAGCAAGAGCGCGTACCATGGCCTTGATGAATCTGGCCAATATGCACCAAGGCTTGGTCCTTGGTACCGGCGATATGAGTGAGATTGCTTTAGGTTGGACGACCTATAGTGGCGATCAGATGAGTATGTACAATATCAATGCGGGGATTCCTAAAACGTTGGTTAGATTCATGGTCAAAAAGTATGCTGAAATCAAGTTTGATGAGACTTTGAGCAAAGTGGTAGACGATGTCATTAAGACCCCAATTTCACCAGAGCTCTTGTTGAATCAAGTGACTGAAGATGTAATCGGAAAATATGAGATTAATGACTTTATCTTGCACCGCTTTTTACGGTTTGGCGATGATGAAAAGCGCATTGAATGGTTGATTGAAAAAACCTTTGCGATTGAACCGAAAGAAGCCAAACATTATGTTAAACAGTTTTTCATGCGCTTTTATTCCCAACAATTCAAGCGTCAAGCCTCACCAGACGCGCCTAAAATTTTAGATATTTCACTCTCACCCAGAGGCGATTTTAGAATGCCTTCTGATGTCGATAAACGCAAAACATAGTAAGGATGATGACCCATGAAAAAGCGGGTTGTAGTAGGCTTAAGCGGTGGCGTTGATTCTTCAGTCGCGGCTTATTTACTCAAACAAGCGAATTATGATGTGATTGGACTTTTCATGGTCAATTGGGATTCTATGGCCAATCACGATGTTTTAGGCAACCCAAATTTAAAAGATGACCTTTGTCCGCAAGAAAAAGATTTTGCGGATGCAAAAAAAGTGGCTGATCATCTGGGGATACCTTTAGAACGCGTCGATTTTATCGAAGAATATTGGGACGATGTTTTTTCGTATTTTTTAGAAGAATATCGCCGTGGTCGCACCCCTAATCCTGATATCATGTGCAATAAATACATCAAGTTTGATGCCTTTAAAGCCCATGCAAAAAACCTAGGGGCCGATTACATTGCCATGGGACATTACGCCCGAATAGATAGGTCTAATAAGGATTTAAAATTATTAAGGGGCGTCGATCAAAATAAAGATCAAACGTATTTTCTCTCACAACTTAGCGCATCACAACTCGATAATGTGCTTTTTCCGATTGGACACTTAGATAAAAAAACCGTACGAAAAATCGCCAAAGACAACCAACTGCCAACCGCAGAGAAAAAAGATTCCACGGGTATATGTTTTATCGGCGAAAGACAGTTTAATGAGTTTTTAAAAAACTATTTGCCTGCGCAACCTGGCGATATCGTGACCCTAGATAATAAAAAGATTGCGACTCACCAAGGATTGATGCATTATACCATCGGTCAACGCAAAGGCCTTGGTATTGGCGGGCTTAAGGGTTATAGCGATGAGCCGTGGTTTGTGGTAGGTAAGGATTTAAAAACCAATCAGTTAATCGTTGGCCAAGGATATCATCATAAGCGGCTTTATGCCACACGTTGTGTCTTAGAAGACGTTAATATCATCGGTGATACCGATATTGAAAAAAAACAACTAAGTGCTAAATTTCGTTATCGTCAAAAAGACCATGATGTTGAGGTGCAATATGTGGACGATGCGTGGCATGTGCTTTTCAAAAAACCGATTCGGGCGGTTACACCGGGACAATCGTGTGTCTTTTATGAGGGTGAAATATGTTTAGGTGGCGGCATCATTAAGACGGTATATAAAGAAAATGAACGATTAAAGTATTAGGAGGATAAGAAAAGATGAGTTTGAAACGGGGAATCGCCCTAGCCGGCGGTGGTGCAAGGGGTGCCTATCAAATTGGCGCTTTAAAAGCTTTGAAAATCCATGGATATTTGGATGATATCCATGCGATAAGCGGGGTTTCAGTAGGTAGTTTGAATGCGTGTTTATTAGCGATGGATGCGCTTGATGAAGCCGAAGAACTTTGGCTAAACCTAAAAGAGGATTCTCTTTTTACCAAAGATGCTTCTTGGTTGAACATGTTGGTCAAAGAAAACGTTAAGTTAATCACCGATGGTGCGTTTAAAACCGATAAACTTGAAATCATCATGGACGAGATGCTTGATTTTGAGGTGTTACGTAAAAAGGATATTTATATTGCGCTTTCGTTTGTCGCAGAAAAAAAGCACTCACTAACTGAAGCCATTAAGACCAATATCAAAAACCTGTTTGAACGAGAAAAACATATTGAATATCGTAATTTAAAAGGCATGGATGACCAACAAATACATGCCAATCTAATCGCGTCTTGTGCGTTGCCTGTAGCGTTTAAGCCTGTTGAAATTGAGGGGAAAACGTATTTGGATGGGGGCCTTTTGGATAACACCCCTTATAAGCCTTTAATCGATGCAGGCTGCGATGAGGTTATCGTAATCGATCTGTTTCGCTTTTCCCTTAAAAACATGCGCCGAAAAGATAGTATTGATGGTGTTAAGATGAACTATATTTATCCGAAGAAAAACTTACATGGCATACTGGATTTTAAAAAAGAACATCTTCAAGCGCGATTTGACCTTGGGTATAACGACGCAGAGGAAGCAATCAAAACATGGAAACAAAAGACAGAGTAGTCTTTTGTTTTTTTTATTAGTAATATCAAGCCACTTTGCCAATCATAGTAGTGAGGAGGTTATGATATGAAAATAATAGGTTTATTGGTACTTTTGATCATCTTATCATCGACAACCACAAAAGAGGTATCCGCTTCGGCTTACCAACAGTACCAAGATATCAGCTTTGAAAACCAAAGCGCAAAACTGTTGCGTGATTTCACCGATTTTGATTATATTCAGCTTTACGATCAATTAGAAGGAAGACGGTTTTGGGGTTGGCGGACCGTTACGCACATGAATCATGAACCGGTGACATTCAAAAAAGAGACGCTTTATCGCATCGAAAATGATGGTACCACGCCCATCTTGCAAAACTACAGTTTTAAAACCACTGAACAAAGTGCAAAACAATTGTCTGCGAGTGGATCCATCGGTGTTGATATCAGTGGAAACATATCTAAGTTCCAAGCGGGTTTAGACAGAGAAATTGAACTAGACTTTAGTTATGAAAGTGAAAAAACCTTAGAAGAAAAAATTGATATCGATATCGAAATCGATCCGATGACGAGTTTGCATATCGCCGTTTATGGTGAGGGTCGCATCAGTAATGGTGTGGGCAGACAGTACCGGTTTTTTAGAAACGTACGCGAGGGCGGATGGGAAGTGTTCACCTTAACCACAGAATACTATGCCATCATCAAGGAACGATTGGATGATTAAATGGGGACTTATCGCCTTGTTGGTTTTGATGCTTGCGATGCTTTTGTGGACGCGTTTTTATCTTAATTCAAATCCTAAATCAGCCGTTATTATCCCCAAAGAAACCATTGTCTCAGTAAACGAGGTGGATGACACATTTAGTCTTGAATTTTATCTTATCAACGTTGAATATTTTAAAAAAGAGCTCATTGACAGTGTGGTTCTAAAAGCGAAAGACCCCTTGCGTTTTGATGTGTTAGAAATGCAAAAACACGATACGACGCTTAAAGGGCTAAAGGCTTTAAGGGTTAATCTTACTTTACGCGTACCCCATTTATTAAATGAAGGCTATGAGCAATTTCACGATGATTTGAAGCTGCACCTAATCGATGGTACCACGATTATTTTACCGATCGGTCCCTTGAGTTTTGTCTATGAAAACCATGAGATCGAAAAGCTTTCTTATCGGCAAATTCATAATGTAGCCGGTTCTTTAGGGTATGGGGTTACCTCACTAGGTTTTGTCATAGAGCTTTACAATGATGATGAAAAAACGCATTGGATTGAAAGTATCGACGTATTTTCAGCATGCCTTTTTATCGACCCAGATTTTGTCTTTTTATATCAAGAAAAGCGTTCTGATACCAGGATTAAGGCTGAGGATTACTATGCCTTTAAAGCAAAAAACGAACCGATATCTTTGCCCCTAAAGCTCAAGGCAAACGCTACTAAGACTTTGTTGGTGCCTTTTGAGTATCCTCAAAAGACATGCTTGCTCCATCGTTATCCCATCCATATCGATACATCTAAAGGCACTTTATACGTACAAAGTTTTCCTTATATCAGAAGTCATTTACTGGTAAGTGAGAACGAACCCTTAATTCAAGAGGGCCAAATCGATGATACAAATTAAACGCTTTGAAAAACACTATAAAAGACAAACCATCCAGTTTTCAAACCTTAGTTTTTATCGGGGCATCAATATCATTTTAGGGGCAAATGGGTCCGGGAAAACAACGCTATTAGAAGGGTTGGCCAAACTAAGTTACGCAAAGATTGAACCCGCCTTTGATAAAGATACGTTATTTATTGAATCAGAGCCTTATTTGCCACCTTTCATGCGCGCAAAAGACTATTTGGATTGTATTTATGAGATGGGCAATAAAGGCGGGTTTAACCAAAACATGTTGGTTTTTTTATTTGCTTTAGAAGCGCATTTAGATAAGCGTGTGTATCAATTGTCTAAAGGCACGCGTTATAAGCTTTATTTGCTTGGGGCGCTATTTGAAAAAAAGGAAGTCTTTTTATATGATGAACCGTTCCATGCACTTGATGATTTATCGGTCAAAGCTTTAATCGCCTTATGGCAAAAACAAACGAGCATCATCATCGCCTCAAGTCATGACCTTCGTGGTCTTAAGAACCAACGCGTGATTCGATTGTGAAGATGCTAATCTATTATTATTTTTACCGTATTTTTCATGTCAAAAGCGTTTTGATCATAACGGTTTTGGTGTTGTTAAATCTCGGTTATTATATCTTTTTGACCCATCCCCGGGGAAACCTCATCAATCTGTTGTCTCAAAGCGATGTGTACGGCAAACTTTATTTGGTAGAAAGTCTTTTTTTCTTGCGCATCAGCATGCTTTTGATCATGGTGTTTTTTACCGAAGCGTTGTTTGAAAACCCCAAACATGACATCGTTTGTCTAATGCGCTTTAAACCTTATGTCATCTATGGGGTTAAAATTGTTTTATTACTTGTGATACATACAGGCATATTTTTGTTTTTGTTTATAAGCGTGCACTTCATCTATACCCAAGCGGTGTTTTTCCAAGCGCATTTTGTCCATATAGAAAGCTTTTTTTATAGCTTTTTGATGTCTATACGCGCTTTGGCTTGGATGATATTTTTTATCGTGGTTTTCAGACATAAGGGATGGTTATTGTTGGTTATCTTAGGGTATTTAATCGTTGAGATCAATGTCAGTCATAACGATTTGTTCCACGATTATAACTTAGGGGCAAAAACCCTGTTTTTGCTTTTGTCCTATGTGGCTCAGACGCCTAAGCAAGCGTTGGCTTATCTGAACCATCCGGCTTTAAATCTATTGTTGTCCTTTTTACTGCTAGGTTTCACTTATGCATACGCTCGTTTAAAATCTTTGTTATGAGATTGCACCCAAGGATTGGATTATGCTATAATTAAATGCGTGCACCATGATTAATGTCTAATGTTTGGGGGAATAAGATGTGTGGCATTGTAGGTTACCTTGGGGATGAGAATGCCAAGGAAATAGTATTAAATGGACTTAAAAAACTTGAGTACCGCGGTTATGATTCTGCTGGTATGAGTGTTTATGATGAGCAAGTAAAAGATCATACATTAATTAAAGTGAAGGGCCGTATTGAGGCCTTAGAAAAACAAGTAAATATTATCGATAGTAACTTTGCAATCGGTCATACGCGCTGGGCAACCCATGGTAAGGTGACAAAAGAAAACGCACACCCACACGCTTCATTTAGTGGGCGTTTTGTCGTCGTACACAATGGGGTTATCGATAATTATCTAACGCTTAAAAACACGTATTTAAATGATTATACGTTTAAAAGTGAAACCGATACAGAGATTATTGCGAACTTGATTGAGCATTTTGTCTCTCAAGCCAAGCCGGTAAATCAAGCGATTTTAGAAACCTTGCATTTATTGGAAGGCTCTTATGCGCTTTTAATCGTTGATAAAAACCAGCCTGAGTCTTTGTATGCCGCAAAGCACAAAAGTCCACTGTTGATGGGTAAAAGTGACGCTGGGGTTTTAGTTGCTTCAGATATGATGGCTTTGATTCCCACGGCCAAAACGTATGTGGCTTTGGAGGATAAAAGTTTTGTGCGGATTACAAAAGAAGGATTTGATATTTTTGATTTACATGAACAGCCTAAATCCTACCGCTTAGAAACGATAGATATGGATGATATTTCCAGTGAAAAAGGCGCTTTTGATCATTTCATGTTAAAAGAAATACATGAACAACCTGCGGTTATTCGTAAGATTTTGAATAAGTACTTTGATAAGAACGACATAACTATAGACGCTAAGATGATTGAAACCATTAAAGCCCACGATAGAATCCATATTTTAGCGGCGGGTACTTCAATGCATGCCGGCATGGTCGCAAAACGCTTGTTTGAACAATGGGCTGAGATCCCTTGTGAGGTGCATATCGCCTCGGAATTCGCTTATGAGACGCCTTTGTTAAAGGGAAGTCCGTTTTTCTTGATGATTTCTCAAAGTGGGGAGACCGCTGATTTAAGAGCTTGTTTGCTGCATCTAAGAAAATACGATTATCCCGTTTTAACGCTCAGTAACGTTAGGACATCGACGTTGGCTCGTGAAGCCGATATGTTTTTAAACATCCACGCTGGCCCAGAAATTGCGGTAGCTTCAACCAAAGCGTATACCGCTCAAATCGCAGTATTGGCAATTCTTTCATACGCTTTGTCGGACCAGTCGTTTGATTTAAAAACAGAACTATCAAAAGTAGCATCATCCATGGATACATTGTTAGAAAAATATCAAACTTATAAACCGATTGTAGAAAGTCTTTTAAACAAGCGGGATTGTTTTTATATCGGACGAGGCCTTGATTATATGGTTGCCTTGGAGGCGGCTTTAAAGCTTAAGGAAATTTCTTATATTCAAACCGAAGGGTTTGCTTCTGGAGAACTTAAGCACGGTACGATAGCGCTCATCGAAGAAGGCACACCCGTAATTGCATTAATCTCACAGCCTAAGATGGCGGCATTGACTAGAAGTAACTTAAATGAAGCGAAGAGTCGCGGGGCCAATACGATTACCATTGCGACTGAAAGTTTGGCTGAAAACGGTGAATCTTTGTTGATTCCAGATATCATGCCCAACTTAGCACCGCTTTTAATGGTGATACCAACGCAATTGATTGCTTATTATGCCGCATTGGTTAATGGTTACGATATCGACAAACCTAGAAATCTGGCAAAAAGTGTAACCGTAGAATAATGAAGGAGGCATAAGGATGGGGAAATATTTTGGCACCGATGGTATTCGCGGGACCGTAGGAGAAAACTTAACGACCGTGATGGCCAAAGCGATTGGAGAAAGCATCAAATCGACATTTAACGTCTCAGAAATAGTAATCGCAAAAGATACGCGTGAAAGTAGTACGGCTTTTTTACATGCCTTAAGTGATGGCGCCCGTGCTTGTGGTGTCACGGTTTATGATGCAGGGGTTTTACCAACCCCAGCACTTGCTTATTATAGTTATTACCACAAAAAATTAGCCGTTATGATTACGGCCTCACATAACCCTTATACAGACAATGGGATTAAACTGTTCAACCAAGGCTATAAATTGACGCCAAGAGAAGAAGAGCGCATCGAAGCCTTTATTGATGGTAAAGTATGCGAAAATCATCGTGATATGGCTTCTATCTATCAAACCGAAGCACCCAAGGCGCTTTACCGTTCTATTTATAAGCCATGGGCAACGCAAAAAGTACATGTCGCTATGGGCTTGGATATGGCGCATGGAGCTACCTTTGAACTTGCCCCTGAGCTTTTGACCCCGATGGTGGATGAGGTGAAGCTGTTCAATATCACCCCTGATGGACGTAACATCAACGACCAATGTGGCTCTACTTATATGGAAAGCTTAAAACAAAACGTCATCGAACACAAACTCGATATTGGGTTTGCCTTTGATGGCGATGGCGACCGCGTTTTAGCCGTTGATCATCAAGGGAACATTGTGGATGGGGACTTGATTATTTACGTCTTAGCCACATGGTTAAAAAAGCAACAACGTTTAAACAAAAACACCGTTGTTTTAACAAAAATGTCTAATCCTGGAATTGTGGATGCTTTTAATAAACAAGGCATTGATGTGATTAGAACCGATGTGGGTGACAAATACGTTTTAAAAGCGTTGCTTGATAAAAAACTTTCTATCGGTGGTGAGAATAGCGGTCATATCATCATCCCAGAATTACTGCCCACAGGCGATGGTATATTTATCGCTACTCAGCTGCTTCACGTTTTGCAAGAAGAAAAACAATCCTTAGCTCAGTTGATTGCCGATGTAAAGATGTTTCCACAAAAGATGGTCAACGTTAAAAACGTCGATAAAAGCGTATGTACACATGAGGCGGTGTTAAAAACGATACAAGAAGTTAAATCATCGCTTAAAGAACCTTCGTTGGTGTTAATCCGCCCAAGCGGCACCGAACCAGTCGTAAGAATTACCATCAGTTGTGAAGATGAGACGAGTATGCACCAAGCCATAGAAAAAATAAAGGCAGTCATAATAAAATATGGATGTGATGAATATGAAGCGTAATGCCTTGGTTTTAGCGGCGGGAAAAGGGACCCGCATGAAAACCGATTTACCCAAATGTGCTTTTCCGATTTTGAAAAAACCGATGATTCAATACATCGTTGAGAGTATTGAAAAAAGCGTCTTAGACGATGCGGTTGTCGTGGTGGGCCACAAAAAAGAAATAATTCAAGATATTTTAAAAGACCGCGTACAATACGCCGTGCAAGAAGAACAACTCGGCACGGGTCATGCGGCTTTGATGGCCCAAGATTTACTAAAAGGTCAAGATGCTACGACGTTGATTTTGCTTGGCGATATGCCCTTGATTGACGAACAAGCCATCGATGAGGTCATTGATGCGCATGAACAAGGCGCTTATGATTTAACCGTGGTGACCACCACGGTAGATGATCCCAGTGGATACGGTAGGATTATCAGAGATGATTACGGCAAAATAGAAGCAATTGTAGAAGAAGTAAACTGCACGCCTGTGCAACGTGAAATCAAAGAAATCAATACCGGTATTTATGCGGTGAATAATGGCTTATTGTTTAAGGCGATTTCGCAGATTAAAAAAGATGCCAAGAAAGCAGAGTATTACCTCACCGACATCGTAGAAATTTTGCAAAAAGATCATCACGTGGGAACCCATAATATTTCGGATACCATAAAACTGATGGGCGTTAATGATTTGGTTGCCATCAGTGAAGCAGAAAAATATCTAAGAGAGCAAATCAATCGTCATCATATGTTGAATGGCGTCTCGATGATTAACCCTGAAACCATTACCATTGGCCATAATGTACGCATCGATGGAAACGTCATCATCAATCCCAATACCACCATCACTGGAGATTCCACCATTAAAGCCGGAGCAGAAATTGGCCCGAATACTGAAATTCATAATGGCAAGATTGACCATAACGTCAGGGTCAGGCATTCTTTGATTTATGATTCGACCGTACAAGAAGCCTCAACCATCGGTCCTTTTGCCCACTTGCGAAACGGTACGGTGATTGGTGCTAAAAACCGCATTGGTAACTTTGTAGAAGTGAAAAAAACCACGACGGGCAATGAAACCAATGCTGCCCATCTAGCTTATCTTGGCGATAGTGAAGTAGGCCATAACGTCAATTTTGGTTGTGGGGCGATTACGGTTAATTATGATGGTAAAGAAAAACACAAGACCAAGATTGGTAATCATGTTTTTGTTGGATGCAACACCAATATGGTAGCCCCGATTACCATCGGTGATAACGTCTTTATTGCAGCGGGTTCAACCGTTACAGAAGATGTGCCTGAAGGCTCACTTGCGATCGCTAGAAATCGCCAAATTAACAAAGCGGATTACGCTTCTAACCTAATCAAAGCCAAGCCGAAAAACAACGGCAAATAATAACCATCTTTGCTTGACAAACGAGGTTAATGTGATATAATTTGTTAGAAAATTGGTGGAAAGCAGAGTACCCACTCTCACCTGATCGATAAAATCGGTAGGTAGACGCTACTAAATAACGAATGTTTGTTATTTATGTGTGGGTACCTTAACGTACCCGCACTTTTTTATGGTTTCTGCCAAAAAAACCAGGAGGTGACAAAGATTAGAAAAAAGCCTGACAAAAAGAAAAGCAATGGTATCGTCAATGAAGATATCCGTGCTAAGGAAGTCATGGTGATTAGTGACACCGGTGAGCAAATTGGTGTCAAAACACGCAATGAAGCATTGGACATAGCGTATAGCCGTGAACTTGATTTGGTTTTGGTCGCACCTAATGCCAAACCCCCAGTTGCTAAGTTTATGGATTACAACAAGTATCGCTACGAACAACAGAAAAAAGCTCGTGAAGCGAAGAAAAAACAAAATATTATGCAATTAAAAGAACTGCGTTTGTCTCCAAAAATTGAAAAACATGATTTTGACACAAAGCTCAAAAAGGGACGGAAGTTCTTAGAAGATGGCGATAAACTTAAACTGTCCATTCGTTTTAGAGGACGCGAAATGGCTCATACCAATCGCGGTCGAGATGTGATGATGGATTTTGCCAAACAATGTGAAGATTTGGGACAAGTTGAAAGTCATCCGAAACAAGATGGTCGCACCATGGTGATGACCCTCACCCCGAAAAAAGAATAATAAGGAGGAATTTCTCATGCCTAAAATGAGAACGCACTCAGGTACTAAAAAACGCGTTAAAAAAACGGGCACTGGAAAAATCAAGGTTTCTCGTGCCAATCGGAATCACTTAAAAGGCAATAAGTCTAAAAAAGCAATCCGCAACAACCGCAGCGCCGGTTTCATCGATAAAAGCGATGAAAAACGCATCAAGAAACAACTTACCAACACCAAATAAAAACCGTATTATAGGAGGAATAATATGCCAAGAGTAAAAGTAGGCACCCTGGCCCGCAGACGCCGTAAACGCATCTTGAAACTTGCAAAAGGGTATCATGGGTCCAAACATTTATTGTATAAAACCGCTCACGAACAAGTCATGCATTCACTGGCTTATAGCTACCGTGATCGTAAGAAACGCAAAAGCAACTTTAGAAAACTGTGGATCAGCCGTATCAACGCTGCGGCTAGAGGGTATGATCTTTCTTATTCACAAATGATCAATGGCCTTAAAAAAGCCGGCGTACAAGTCAACCGCAAGATGATGGCTGATATTGCTGTCAATGACGAAGAAGGGTTCAAAGTTTTAGTTGAAACCGCAAAAAAAGGCTTAGAAGGTAAAATAAAACCTGAAGAACCAAAAGCCGAACAACCCAAAACAGAAAAACCAAAAGAACAACCTAAAGAAACAAAAGCGGCTAAGCCAGAACCTAAGCTCACTAAATCAAGCTTAGAAGATTTGACCGTTGCAGAGTTAAAAGACCTTTGTAAAGAAAAAGACTTAAGTGGTTATTCTGCGCTCAAAAAGGCAGAATTAATTGAACTACTACTAAAATAAAGCAGTTAATACTGCTTTTTTTTATGCTATAATGCTACTTGAGGTGAGCGCATGAAACGCACGTATGTTCATTATGTTTTAACGTTAGCTTTATTGGTTTTAACCACTTTTTTCTTAAACATTCCCTACGTTGCTTATGGTGCGTTTTTATTCGTGGGCTTTTATCTTTTAAACAAACGCCGTGATTTTAGTTATTTTATCCCTTTAATCGTTTTGAGTCCGTTCATCAGTTCAAACGCAAGTGATACGTTAATTTATTTTTATATTTATATTGGTTTGCTCGGTGTTTTATTGATATTTGATTTTTATAAGTACCGAAAGGCGAGACGTTTTGGTTCATTGGGTCTGGGTTTGTTCTTTTTGTTTGATGCGGCAGCCTTATCGCTGTTTAATGCAGAACAATTACTTTTAGGCTTACAAGGGCTTTTGTTGCTCGGGATCATATTTTTGCTTTATCTTTATTTCGTCAATACCATCGATGCAACTAAACCCTTCATTATAAAACTATCATTTGTGTTTATGATTAGTGCTTGGGTGCTTTTTATCCAACAAGTAAGCCTAGCTTTAATGGATGCCACTTCGTTTTTAGAAGCCACTATATCGTTAGCGTGGGCACAGTGGTATGAATACCCCTTTATCTATGTTATGGTGATCCCTTTAGGTGCGCTTTTTACTTTAAAAAGTCGTTATTTATATTTCACGATGATGACTTGGCTAATCGCATTTATCGGTCTTTTACTAAGTGCCCACATCCCATCAATTTTTAGCGGGCTTGTCGTTATGATAGGGATGCTTATCTATTTTTATAGAAACGAAAAAAGCTATTTTAAAACCATTAGTTATATGCTTGCCGGTCTTGTTTTATTGCCTTTGCTTTTGGATTTGACTATCCCAACCGCATCCTTTACACGCATGTTACTGATGGTCATGGATATTCCCAGTGCTTGGAGCCGCTTTATCTCAACAATCATAAAAAGCTATGAATTGGTTTTGTCACACCCTATTTTGGGTAGAGGAGGACTTTATCATATGGCCATTTTGTTAGATGGCGATATTACATCACTGGATTTTCAAAACCTATTTTTTAAAACGATGAGTATGGGGACCCTAGGATTTTTGGCTTTTATGTATTTACAGTATCGCAAGATTAGATTGATTTTAGAAAGCGAAAAAGAACTTCGAATAACGGTATTTTCAATCTTGATCGTCGCGTTATTGGTTCAAGGTATCTTTACGGCTATTTATTATCACCCCTTGTTTTTGGTCTCGATATTTTTATGGATGTCGGTAGTAGAATCCGATGCTAAACAGCGTCGGTTAAAATCAAGATAAGATGAAAAATTTTGATTGCTTTTGTTTTAATGGTCCGACAAGTTCTAACATTCTACTTGCATCAAGTACCAATATAACGAAGGAAATATATTGCTTAAGGCCTATAGATAAGTTCCACTTTAATGATTGTGACAAATTATGATTGTTACCACCTTTTACAAAATATATCCATAACCTAAAAAGCATTAATAATGCCTTTATCTAGCCAGGATAACATATTTTTATTGAGTTGCTATTCCGTTATATGGTAGGCGCTTGATGTTTGATTTTTCAAAAAAAGGCGGTGTTTGGAAGGAGAAAAATCGTATTTACTTGTCTCCTTTTTAAAGATCCACAGAGTGAGAATCTTTTTTTATTTCATAAGATAATTACAATTTACCCTTGACTTTTATAAATAATGAATTAGAATAGAAATAAATGCATACATTAATAAATTAAAATAAGAATGAGGTAAAAGGTAAATATAATAATAAAAAAAATAAATAAAATTAATTCTATGATGAAATACTGAGAGGATGATAGCAATGGTAAAATACATATCTATAAGAGTCGTTGGCGTATTTTTAACGTTGCTTTTGTTTAATCTCGTGCTCTTTTATATTGGCCGGATAATAGGAATGAGATTTAGGGATATACCTTTGTCGGATAAATTTATTGAAGCAAGTGGTGAATATTTTACTTATATAAAAAATATTATTAGTGAATGGAATTGGGGCAACGATAAAAAAGATAATTCTGCTTGGGCTATTTTGAGGGAACGCTCTACTTTAACGCTTCGCCTTACTTTTCTTTCTACGATAACGTTTATTTTTGGGGGCATTTCACTTGGGGCGCTTGCCGCGGTCTATAGAGATTCATGGTTTGATCAATTGATCAATGGTTTTATTTTGCTATTTAGTTCCATACCTGCTTTTATACTGGTAATGGTTTTAATTGTAGTATTTGGCTATCAATTAGAATGGCTGCCTCCGATTAACCCTTCTAGGCATATTTTAGGAACATGGGAATATCTTAAGGGTTTTATCATTCCCGTGGTTTCTATTGCTGGGTTCCCAATGGCCCATATTATGCGCTTAGTTAGGGGAGAAATAGTCGAACTTTATCAAAGTGATTATATACTGTTGTTGCGAACCAAGGGCTTATCAACAAGACAGGTGGTTGTTAAACACTTTTTAAAGGATGCTACGGTTTCTATTTTTCCTGAGATTATGCCTATGTTTATGTATGTGCTTGTGACCTCTTTTATCGTTGAAAAGGTGTATAATATCAATGGAATTGCTAAGTGGTTATTCGATTCTATATTTGTACCTTCTCCTGGGGGTGGCTATTGGGTTGTTATCGATCTTGCCCCTATGGTCTTATTAGGTACCTTTTATACCTTTATTACGCTCTTTACAGGCCTAATTCTTGATATTATACAAGTGTATATGGACCCGCGCATTAAACTAAAGGGTAAAAAAGCAGATGGTAATTAATATTGAAAGAATCCTCCTTTTGACATATAATGAACTGTTAGTCTAAGGAGGTTTTTTCATGAAGAAGCTATTAGCGATTGCGTTACTCTTTATAGGTGCCTTATCTTTAAGTGCGTGTGGTGGTGGCAACACCGTTATGTTGAATAATCCTTATGAAGGCGTTGATTGGGACAGCATTCATTTTGTCAAAGCCAATTTGCATACCCATACCACGAATTCAGATGGTAATTATAAACCCCATGAGGTTATCGATATGTATCACGAAGCAGGCTATGGGGCCTTGGCGATAACGGACCATGATAACGACCCCACCTTAAGACATCATGTGACTTATCCTTGGCAAGCGTTGGATACGTATCATGAAGATTGGGAATCAAGAGACCCAGAATCACTTGGTATGATTGCGATATCGGGTAGTGAATTTTCCCGCAGACACCATATTGCGGCTTTATTCACAGACCTTAACCTAGATAGCGATTTAGATGAAATCGATATGTTTAACGCTTTGGCTGATGAAGTCGATTCCATTGGTCTTTTGGCTCATCCTGGCCGCTATTGGCGAGCGCATCATGACGATGATGAGGGAGAATACTCCACGGAGTGGTATTTGGATCTCATCAAACAAGTTGACAAAGAAGTGATGCCAGGTATTGAAATCGCTAATCAAGATGACCGCTATGATATGGATCGCGTGTTGTGGGACCGACTATTGTTAGAACTCATGCCAAACCGTCCGTTATATGGCGTCAGTGCGGATGATTTTCATATTGGTAGCTTTGGTTATTCCTATACAACCCACTTTTTAGAGGATGCGATGGATAAAAGAGAATTTAGAGAAACCTTGTTAAATGGTAAATTTTTGTCCACCACCTCGATGCGCACAGACCTTGATACCCCGTTAATAAGTAGCATTACCGTAGATGAAGATGAACAAACCATCACCATCGATTCGCCCAATGCGGATTTAATTCGCTGGATAAGTGGTGTCGATGAACACAATTTAAGTTTGGTGGTCGGTGAAGGTGAAACGTTTTATTACGGTGATTTAGACAGTCCTTATGTGCGTG
>CAZCSL010000010.1:0-47930 GCA_964501415.1 uncultured Candidatus Izemoplasmatales bacterium | reverse complement strand
CAAGAACGATTCTAGGTTTTGATTCTGATTGGATTCATCTGATTTTACCCAATGAATTTAGAGACGATTTAGAAGCGTTGCTTTACAAGGAATTTGAAGAAGCGTTAGAAGATGATTTAGATTTCGAAGATGAACTATTAGAAGATATCCTCGAACATATTGAAAATCTCATGGATAGGTATGACCTGAACTATCTTTTGAATTTAGCTCACCTTGATATCAGCGCCAGCATCGTGGATGAAGAGGCCATCTTAACAGAAGTATCCCTAGGTCCCGATACCATGAAAATACTCTTTGAAGACTTCTTTGAAGCTTTTTATAACATAGCGCTGTTGATTGAAGAAGATGAACTGCCACCCTTTGATGAGTTTAAAGGTAGCGAAGATTATAATGCCGTATTGAACAACATTGACGATTTAGAACCATTCACCTTCTCGCTTCGTCATGTCCCTGGGGTTTCGGATGCTGTTGAAATCAACTTACATTTCTTAGATTTCTTAAAACAATTTGAACCCGAAATGGATCTTTCTGAGATTCATCAAATGACGATGCAAATGTCCATGAAAGATGGGGCCAGTATTACGGATGTAACGGATGCTAAAAAAGCCACTGCAATTGGTGAAGAACTTTTGTCAATCTTTATTTTAGAAGACACGCTTTGGTTGCTGGAAGATATCGATGATTTAGGCTTATCTCCCGATGATTATGTTTTAGAAGATTTAATCGATGATTATGACTTGCGTTTCTCACCGCCTGTGGTCGATAAAGCTTTAAGCTTAGTAACGGTTACAAGCGATGATATCTTGATTCAGCTTTATTATGACTATAATGAAAAAGCGGTCTTTAACGAAGCGGTATCGCTTTCGTATTTAGAAGGCCTTGGAATCGATCAAGAACCGACTACACGTGAGGAGCTTTTAACGATGATTGCGGCGGTTGATAAAAACAACATCAACATTTATGCGATTTTGTTAAGGGTGATTGAAGAAAGCTTAGAAGAGATTCCTTACGAGACGATAGATCCAACGGTTCCACCTTATTATCAAAATTTGCCACTCCATCGAAATATCCCTATTCCATGGGATGCTCATTTGGATTATGTGTTTTACACCGAATATGATGAGATAAGATACTACGAAGTATATGATTGGTTGGATCAACTTTATGATTTTGTTTATTATCCCGCTTTTATGGATGCTCACGACTTTAATGTCTTAGCGCACGACATGATGTTCGACCACTTTGAACAAGAATATTACGTTTATTTTAAAGTTGAACAGCAAGGGACCATCTATGAAATTGAACTGACCGATTGGTATCCCGTAGACATGATGATAAGAATTGAAGATTATATGCCGGGCAGTTTATTGCCCATGCCAAGTTCAGATTATGGTAGCTACGATGATTTTGCCTTCATCGATCGCTATGAAGACAGTATTCTCTTTGGGGCTTATGATGGTGATCCTAAAGATGTTAGAGCTTACTTGAGCCAAGACAATCTTGATTACATCTACAATGAATACGTCAGAGCGTTTAGTGATGATACGGAATGGTTTGTCTATTTTGCCTATCGCACAGATCAGTACGCACATTTCTCAGTTTATAATTATGATAGCGGAAGAGAGATCATGATACGAGCGCAACACTCTAATCGCTATGAAGATGCCGTGGAAATCGTTTATGTCATCTTGTATTAAGCATCGGCCCCTTTAACACAAAAAAGGTATGTGTTACGCTAAAACACATACCTTTTATTTGATGTATAACTTATCAATGGAATTACAAAGCCTTAAGCATAATCAAGGCGGGGTTGTGTTCATCAAACAGCTCATCGCTTTGAAAAAAATCGATAAACCCCATGCGTTGGTAAAACCGGTGCGTTCTTAGATAAGGTTTATGATTGGCTTTTGTCGCTAGGGTTAAGACCATCAGATACTGAAAACTATGTTCGCGTGCATAACGTTCGCAAGATGCTTGCAGCCTCTTTCCGATGCCTTGGTTTTGATAAGCTTTTAAAATCCCTAAAACATAGAGATTCAACACCTTAGGGTTCTCAGCTTTTAAAGCATAAAAACCTACGTATTCCCCTTGGTTTTTTGCGGCTAGAAAATGGGTTTCTTTAACCCCGTTAATATAATCTTTAATCGCGCTATCAATGCCAAAGTGTTCTGGTAATTCCGTTAAGATTTTTTTGGTGATATAGCGTTTTATAGCCACGTCTTTAATTATCTCAATGCTGATCATATTATCAAATCCTTTAAAAATTGCTGTCAAAGTTTTCTTGTCTATATTATACTGAAGTTAAGATAAAGATAAAAGGTGATATCATGCAAAAACTTAAAACCTTAAGTATGAAAATTGATCGTCGCTGGTTTTTTATCAGTCTTTTTTTGATGGCCTTATTTATGGCAGTTATCTTGCCTATTGAAGCCCATTTGTTAAATCAGTACTTAAAGGGGATAAGCGCTCCAGATACTTCAATCTTTTATACCGCAGAACACTTATTTAAAATCGCCGATAGCTTAGGCGCTGAAGGTAGAAGGCTGTATATCATCTCAAGAATCCGCTTTGATATTTTATGGCCGCTTGTCTATACTTTTTTCTTGTTTACGAGTATATCCTTGCTTTATAGAAACGATAGGTTTTTGGATTTTTTGTTGTGGATTATTCCTTTGGGGCTCATCTTTGATCTACTAGAAAATACGATCGTTTCACTGGTTTTTTATGCCTATCCTGATGAATGGCGAGCACTCGCGCATATCGCTGGGGTTATGACGTTTTTCAAATGGTTTTTCATCTTTTTAACCGCGGCATTTTTACTTGCCGGTATACTTAAGCGCATGTTTAGACAATCCGAAACCATTGCTACTTAAAATAGAGACCTTATTTATAAACAAAATTTAAAAAGTGTATAAAATCGTTAATTTATGAGCGTCAACAAAGGCATGCTTAATTATAAATGCTATAATCTAGTTAGAAAAAAATTGGAGGGATTATTATGGCTACAAAGGCTGAAAGTAACGACAAGTTATCTTTTCCTAACTTGATTCGCTTCAACAAAATCATGGGGACCGTACACTTAGTACAAGGGACCTTGATGATGATTTTTGCGTTGTTTATTTATCCAAGCATGACCGAGCAAACTACCTTTACGATTCCCGTGGTAGGAAACTACTTGGAATTTGTACAAGGCGAAGGCTTGGTGCTAACCACAACGGACACCTTGTTTGAACTACCGTTTTTACCGCTCACCGCAAGTTTCTTGCTGATCTCGGCACTGTTTCATTTTATCATTGCTATACCGTATAAAGAGAAGTATGTTAAAGATTTAAAACAAGGCATCAATAAATTGCGCTGGTATGAATATGCGCTATCATCTTCATTGATGATTGTTTTAATCTCTTCTTTGTTTGGGGTTAGAGACATTGCGGTATTTGCGTTAATCGCCCTTGCCAATGCGGCAATGAACTTCTTTGGCCTCGATATGGAACTACTCAATGGTGGTACGGACAAAAAAGAAGGCAAAACCAATTGGTTGCCCTTTATCTTTGGGTCCATCATTGGTCTTGCACCATGGGTTGCGATTGCATTTTATATTGGCGTCAATCCAAACTTAGGGGATGTGCCCGGCTTTGTTTGGGCGATTCTAATTACCTATTTCCTTGCCTTTAATACATTCCCTGTAAATATGTTTTTACAGTATAAAGGGATTGGTAAATTCAAAAACTACCTTTATGGCGAACGCGGCTATATCATCTTATCGTTGGTCGCAAAAACGATTCTAACTTGGTTGGTTTTATTCGGCGCCTTTCAACCTTAATGAACCAAAAGGCTTTAACGTAAAGTTAAGGCCTTATTATTGATTAAAACTATTCACGAGGTGATTATTTATGGATTTAAGACGTTTGATTATTTATCCGATTTTATTTGTGATCATACTAGCCCTAGCCACACAAGGCTTTCAAAACTTTGGCCTAGATGGGTTATTGATTCCATTCTTAGTAACCATGGCGTATTTTACCGTATTTTTTATCGTCGCTCAGATTATTACCAACAACTCCATTGTCGATATTGGCTGGGGGGCTGCTTTTGTTGTTGGGGCGATTTCGACGCTTTTGATTACCGATGAACCCACCCTGTTATCGTATTTGATAGTGGCGTTTATCACGTTTTGGGGCTTGCGTTTAACCCTTCGTTTATACCGTAGAAACGCGGGAAAACCCGAGGACTTTCGCTATGCGCAATGGCGTAAAGAGTGGGGAGATAACGTCGTGATCATTGCCTTTTTTAGAGTCTTTATGATCCAAGGGTTAATCAACTTTACCGTGGGAGCGGTAAGCTACAGCATCATAAAATATAACCAATTTGATTTTTCGCAATCGCTTTGGTTTATTACCCTTATTGGCTTATTGATTGCCTTAGTGGGTCTTTTCTTTGAAGTCGTTGGCGATGAACAACTAAGAAGACACATCAAAAAAGGCCCGAAAGGCTTAATGGACAAGGGGCTTTGGTCTTTGAGTCGACACCCGAATTATTTCGGTGAAATATTGATTTGGATCGGCCTTTATATTAGCGGTATCACACTGTTAGTCGAAAGTGATTTAAGTGCGGTATACTACCTTACTTTAGTCATCTCTCCATTGATTATGGCGCTTGTGTTAATTAAAATATCAACGCCATTACTGGAGAAACATATGGAGAAGTATGATGGCTGGGAAGCCTATAAGAAGCGTACGCCAATGATTTTCCCTTGGGGTAAAAAAGGGTAAAATCATTGCGCAATCTTTACAATGTGCAACCACCAAAGAGCACCTTTAATACCCATTGGTATGAAGGTGTTCTTTTTTTTTGCTTGTCTTTAAAGTAAAATAATAGTAAAATTAAACTATAAATTTACTAGGGGTGAAACGATGCCTACCTTAAAAGACGTCGCTAAAAAAAGTGGGGTTTCTGTGACCACGGTTTCTAGGGTATTGAGGAACGATCAATCCATGAGCGTTTCAGAGGCCAAACGAAAATTGATTTTGGATGTGGCTAAACAAATCGGTTATCAATCGAAACACCAAAACTACCTTAATCATTTACATATTGGCGTCGTGCTTTGGTATGACCAAACCCAAAGCCTAAATGACCCTTATTACATGGAAATTCGTGATGGTATTTTAGCCTCTGCAAAAGCGCTGGGGATTTATATTTTAACCCTTTATAAAACCAATGGCAGCTATGACTATGAACAGCTTCAAAATATCGATGGCTTGATTTTATTAGGAAAATTTACGCAAAAAGAAATCAAAGCCTTTAGCCGCAAAACCAAATTCATGGTCTTTGTGGATAGTACGCCCGATACACAAGTCTTTGATAGCGTCATCATCGATTTTAAAGCGGCGATGAAAAGCGTGACTCAGTATTGTGAGAGCAAAAACTACCGACGGATTGGTTATATCGGTGGTTATGAAAACAACCATACACTCAAAGGCGTCTTAGAACCGCGTGAAAAATATCTAAAAGCCTATTTAAAAGCACAAAATCGCTATGATGAGAAGCATTTTTTAAGAAGTCCGTTCACTTCAAAAAACGGCTATGAACAGATGAAAGCCTTGTTAGAAAAACAAAAACCCCTTGAGCTTTACCTTTGTGCCAATGATTCCATCGCCATCGGCGCGATGAAGGCTTTACATGAAGCTGGTTATGAGATTCCACAAACTGTTGGTATCATCGGCTTTAACGATATTGCCCAAGCGCGTTATATGCATCCTTCCTTAACGACGGTTAAAATTCCTATCAAAGCGATGGGAGAAGAAGCGATCGCTTCACTTTTGGCCAAAAGAGATCATCCAGACAAACCGCCCGTCTTAAAAATCTTACCAACCAAATTGATTAAACGGCATTCTGCATAATTGAGGTGAAAGGAGCGTAACTATGATCAAGTATCTTAAAGAAAAAGACTTGTTTGTGATCAACACAAAGTCCACCACGTATGTAATTGGCCTATCAAAAACCAAGCATTTATTGCACCTTTATTATGGTCAGTCCTTAAATGACATACCACCTCTTGAGGCTTTTTTAAAAGAACCGCCCTTGCCGCTAGGCAGCTCCACAAGCTATGAAGATACGGATTTTAATCTCAATCATGTGCCTTTAGAAGCCCCAACTTACGGTAAAGGCGATTACCGTGAACCGATGGTGCATCTTGAAAATGAGGCAGGCTACCGCAGCATGGATTTTTTGTATCATGCTCATGAATCCCTTAAGGATTTCACCTTAAAAGATTATCCCAAGCTAGCCAAACCAAAGACGTTAAAAATTACACTGAAGGAAAAAACCTTTGATATCTATTTGCACTTGTTTATTACGCCTTATGATGAAGAAGACATCATCATAAGAAGCTGTGCTTTAGAAAACCAAAGCGAAGCTGATATAATCATCGACCGTATGTTAAGTGCCAATCTCGATTTTTTAACCTCAAATTATGATTTGTTGACGTTGGATGGCGCTTGGATTAAAGAACGCCATATGCAAAGACACCCGCTTAGATATGGCGTACATAAAATCGATAGTAAAAAAGGCGTCTCAAGTAGTGATCACAACCCGTTTTTCGCTTTGTTAAAACAAGAAGCCGGTCAAACCTTTGGCGATGTGTATGGTTTTAATTTGATTTATTCAGGCAATTTTGAGGCCAACATTGAAAAAAACCCCCACGATTTACTGCGGGTTAATTTAGGTATCAATAGTTTTGATTTTAAATGGCACCTAAAGCCCAAGGATACTTTTTACACCCCAGAAGCCCTCTTAAGTTTTTCTAACCAAGGCTTAAATGGCATGCGTCACAACATGCATCGTTTCATTGAAAAACATATTACCAAAAATAAACAAGCCCGCCCTATCAAAGTTAATAACTGGGAAGCGACTTACTTTGATTTTAAGGAAAAAGATTTGCTTAAACTTGCCAAAAAAGCTCAAAAGCTTGGTATTGAATGTTTTTGTTTGGATGATGGGTGGTTTGCGAAGCGCGATGATGATCAAAGCTCTTTAGGCGATTGGGTTGAACATAAGAAAAAACTGCCTAAGGGGTTGCCTCATCTCAGTAATAAAATCAAACGCTTAGGGCTAAAGTTTGGCCTTTGGGTGGAGCCTGAGATGGTTTCAATGGCAAGTGAACTTTATAAAAAACATCCGACGTGGGTTATCAGACACCCAAACATCAAACCATCTTTAGGTCGTCATCAATTGATGCTTGATTTAAGCAAACCTGAAGTTGTCGATTATTTGTTTGATACGCTTTATGAATTGTTTCATAAAGCCCAGGTCGATTATGTCAAATGGGATATGAACCGCAATATATCCGACGTCTTCTCCCAACACCAAAGCCGCGCCCATCAAGGTAAATTAACCCATCTATACACGCTTGGGTTGTACCGGCTTTTAAAGCGTTTAAAAGAAGCCTTTCCGCATGTTTTGTTTGAATCGTGCGCCAGTGGGGGTAACCGCTTTGACCTTGGCATGCTTTTTTATATGCCGCAAACATGGACAAGCGATAATACCGATAGTTTTGAGCGGCTTAACATTCACGCGGGCACGAGCTTGCCTTATCCAATCTCTAGCATCTCAAATCATGTTAGCGACGATATCTCTCATCAGGTCTTAAGACACACGCCCTTAGAGACACGGTTCAACGTGGCTTGTTTTGGCTTGTTAGGGTATGAACTGGATTTAAGGAAACGCTCGCGTTTTGATGAAAAAGTCATTAAAGCCCAAATCGCTTTTTATAAAGCGCACCGCAATCTTTTACAGTACGGTAGGTTTTATCAGCTAACCACCGAGGAAGGGTTTCACTATATGGTCGTATCTGAGAAAAAGGACGAAGCGATTTTAGGGGTTTTTCAAGGGCTGAATCCGCCAAATCCAGGCCATCAAATCATCAACGTTCAAGGATTGGATGAAGATAAGACCTATGAGATTGAAAACCGCCCTCAATTTGAAAACTTAAAACGCTTTGGGGCTTTGGTTAAACACGCCATGCCCATCAAGTTAAAAGCCCACGGTACGCTGTTTAATTTACTTAGTAATCATTACTTGTTTGAAGTGGAACGGTTTAAAACCGTTTTAAAAGGCAAAACCTTAATGCACCAAGGGTTGGTTTTACCGCCTCGTTTCAGTGGCACTGGTTATCATGAAAAGATGCGCGTGATGCCGGACTTTAGTTCTAGATTATACGTTATAAAGGAGCAAAACCATGGAAAAGCTTAAAACCACGTCCGTACCAAAACATCAGAAATTTATCTTTGCCTTTGGCGGCCTCGGTAAAGATGCCATGTTTGCGATGAGCACCATCATGGCCTTTTATTTTATTGATTTAATCGGTATCTCACCGCTATTCATCGGCACGATGATGATGGTTGTTCGCGTTTGGGATGCCATCAACGACCCCATCATGGGTGGTATCGTCAGCAACACCCACACAAGAATGGGTAAGTTTAGACCCTGGATTTTGATCGGATCCTTTTTAAACGCTATTATTTTGTTGTTTATCTTTTTGAATCCCGACTTGCCTGCGGATTCATTGCGTATGTATGCGTATGTCACGGTATTTTACACGCTTTGGGGCATGAGTTATACCTTGATGGACATCCCGTTTTGGTCTATGATTCCCGCCTTATCGCAATCGCAAAAAGAACGTGAAAGCATCACCGTCTTGACCCGTCTATTTACCAGTATTGGCTTTTTTATCATCTCTGCAGGGTATTTAGGCTTATCGGAGATTTTAGGGGGCGGTGCTGATGTGGCAGCGCAGACGCGAGGCTTTTTCTTTTTAGCTTTAATCGTATCTTTGGTCTTTTTCTTTAGTGAGTTATTACTCGCTCTTAAAGTCAAAGAAAACGTCGTCCTTAAAAAGGCGCAACGCGTCACGTTAAAACGGATGTTTTATTTACTGAAGAAAAACGACCAGCTTTTAGTCGTTATGGTCGTGGTCTTGATTGCGAACTTTGTGCTTTATATCACCAGCGGTATGGCGGTATATTACATTTTATACGATATTGGTAGACCCGCATTGTTCGCCGTATTTATCGGTATTGGCGGGGTTTTACAAGTGATAGGTTCTTTGGTGTTTCCCCTTTTTAAAAAAATCTTTACACGCAAACAAATCTTTAACGCTTCAGTAATCTTGCAAATCAGTGGTTTTTTCTTATTGTTCTTTAATGCGTTTTTGTTGGAAAACGCCGTTGAGCTCGCGTTACTGTTTGTGTTTGGTAGCTTTGTCTTCATCGGTCAAGGCCTTCAGATGGTGCTTCAAACCGTCTTAATCTCAGATACCGTAGAATATGGGGAGTTCCATCAAAAAGAACGTTCAGAAGCCTTGGCCTTTAGCGTACAAACCTTTATCGTCAAACTGGCCATGGGCCTTTCATTAGGGGTCATTGGGCTTGGTTTAGAACTCTTTCAGTTTGTCCCAGCCATCGATGAAGTGCGTCAGCCCCAAAGCGATTTTACGATTATCGGCATGCGCATCTTGATGTTTGTCGTACCGGTGATTGGTCTGATTTTATCGTTGAGCGTCTTTAACAAAAAACATCGTCTCAATGAAACGATGTATGCCGATATCGTGTTAAAACTAAAGGAGCGTGGTCAGTATGATCAAGACGGCCCTGAACTTTGATTGGCAATTTAAAATCGGCTTTAATCAAAACGATATTAAAACCCCTTTTACTAATCAACTTATCGATATTCCCCACACCGTAAAAGCACTGCCTAAAAACTATTTTGATGAAAGCAAAACCCAGTTGATAACGACGTATCAAAAAAGCTTTAACTATGATTTAAAACAAGACCGTCGTTTGTTTTTGGTATGTGACGGCATTATGAGCAAAGCAACCGTTTATTTAAACTCAAAACGGCTTACCACTCATGTTGGGGGTTACACCCGCTTTAAAGTTGAATTGACAGAAGCCTTGCAAGCAGAAAACCTCTTAACCATCAAAGTCGATTCAAAAGAAACCCCTGATCACCCGCCTTTTGGCCACGTGGTTGATTATTTGACTTACGGCGGTATTTACCGGGAAGTCACACTGGTTGAAACCAGTGAATTCGTTATCGATCATCTTTTGATCGATGGTGATCAAACGCATTTCAATCTGCGCGCTAAGTTGCGTGAAAAAAGGGATGATATCACGTGTCAATTTGAAATCTCCGATGATAAACAAGTATTAAAACGCTTTTTAGCGAAATCAAAACAAGGTGAGTACAATCTTAAAGAAACGCATGATTTAAAACTTTGGTCTATCGATGAGCCTAATCTTTATACCCTCAAAGCGTTTATAAACAAAAGCTGTGTTTATGAGGAGCGTTTTGGCTTAAGAAGCATCAAAGTAGATGCGGATGGTTTTTATCTGAACGGTGAAAAAATCTTTTTAAGAGGCTTAAATCGTCACCAATCCTACCCTTATGTGGGTTATGCGATGCCAAAAAGCGCGCAAGAAAAAGATGTCGAACTCTTAAAAAATGACCTAGCGCTCAATATCGTCAGAAGTTCTCATTATCCACCTAGCAAACACTTTTTAAACCGGTGTGATGAAGTGGGCCTGCTCGTCTTCACCGAACTACCCGGTTGGCAACATATCGGTGATGAGGCATGGAAAAACCACGCGCTAAATGATTTAAAAACGATGGTTATCGATGATTATAACCATCCCAGTATCGTCATCATCGGGACCAGAATTAACGAAAGCAAAGACGATGATGCGTTTTATAAAAAGACCCAAGCCTTGGTCAAATCAATTGACCAAAGCCGCCCAACAGGCGGGGTTAGAGTCATGAAGCATTCAAATCTATTAGAAGATATCTATACCATGAATGACTTTACCCACACAGGCGATAACGAAGGCTTAAGTGATAAAACAAAGGTGACGAACAAAACCCACCCTTACTTGGTTACAGAATATAACGGTCATATGTTTCCAACCAAAGCGTTTGACCACGATGAAAGGCGTATTGAACATGCGCTTAGACACCTCAATGTCTTGGATGCGGCATACGGGATGAAAGGCTTAATGGGTGCGATTGGATGGTGCATGAGCGATTATAATACCCACCGTGCATTTGGCTCTAATGATCATGTTTGTTATCACGGGGTGTTAGATATGAACCGCAATCCAAAATACGCCGCGCATGTTTATGGGGCCTTTACGCAAAGGCCTTATCTTGAGGTTTTATCCAATATGCATATTGGTGACCGCGCCGGGGGCGTTTTAAAGCGCGTGGTTGTTGCGAGTAATTGTGAGCGTATTGATCTTTATAAAAACGATGCGTTTATAAAGTCATTTTACCCTTCCAAACGCTACAAGCACATGACAAATCCACCCTTTATTATCGATGATTTTATCGGTCAACAGATTGAAAAACAAGAAACATTTACAAAAAAAGATGCAAACCGGGTCAAAAACATCATGCTTTATATGCTAAGACATGACTTAAAGATGCGCTTAAAAGATAAAATCTTGTTTGGTTTCATTTTATGGAAATATAAAATGAGCTATGATGATGCGGTGAATCTCTATACCAAGCATGTCGGTGGTTGGGGTGAAGACAGTAGAGTATTTACGTTTAAAGGGTATCAAAACCATCAACATGTCATCACCAAACAAAAAGGTGAAAACGATGATTACCAATTGCGTTTAACACAAGATAGCGATACGCTATATCATCAAGACACCTATGATGTAACCAAAATCACCGTTGAACTTGCCAATGCCTTTTTGGACCGGGCGGCTTACAGCGAAGAAGTCATCGAAATAAAAACCTCAGGAAGCATTGTTTTAATAGGTCCTGAAAAACGCAGCTTAAAAGGCGGCATAGAAAGCTTTTGGGTACGTTCCTTAAAACCGGGAAGAGGCACCATCAACATATCCTCAACACACTATGGCATCCTTGAAACGTCTATAGAGGTCAAAGGATAACGTTTTACTTAACCGCAAATGAAAAAGACGGATTATAAGTTAACATTGAAAAGAGCTTTAATAGAGCTCTTTTTTGTACAATATAAAGAAAGTGCACATGATTTGAAATCACAAAAAGGATTGTTTAGACTGTAAACATCATATGAAAGGGGTTTTATCATGCGGATTTCAAAACTGATGGTTGTGGCATTATTTTTTTTGTTACTAGCGGCTTGTGATACCGAAGAAACAGAAAACGGGGATGTGCCACCACCAGAAGAAGACCAAGTAGAAAACGGTGAGGATGACAACAATGTAGTGGAAGATGAAGACACCATCACGTTGTCTTTTTATGATGCGGAAGATACCTTAATCGAAAGTATTGAAGTTGGCATCAATGATGATTTTGTGATGCCTTCGGCACCTGAAAAAGAGGGCCATGTCTTTATTAGCTGGGATTTGTCTTTGGATGAATTAGATTTTTCTGAAGACAAAGCAGTCTATCCTATTTATGAGATAATGGTCTATGATGTAACCGTTGAAGGACCACAGGGGATCATTGAAACCAAAGAAGTTGAACACGGAGAATCTTTAACCTTAGAGGACCCAAAACCTATTGAAGGATACCGTTTTATCGGTTATGAAAACAAACCGGACACGATTGAAGAAACCACCGTCATTACAGCGAACTTTGAAGCCTTAGAAGAGATGACCTTTAACTTTTACGATGTGTACGAATCATTAATCGAAACGATTAGCGTTTATGCAGATGAGCCTATTGAGGCCCCTGATGTGCCAGTTTATGACGATTATACGTTTAAAGGGTGGGCTTTAGATCCACAAGGCGAGGTTATCGACCTTGAAGCCATCGATGAGACGGGTGAGATTGACCTATATGCGATTTATGAAGGTCAAGAAGTTACCGTATATTTTGATTTTAACGATGGGTCTGAACCCATTGAAAAGTCTTTTCCTTATGATTCAGTAATCGATATTTCTGATTACATAGACTTACCACAAAGAGAGGATTATGCATTTTCACATTGGGAAGATGCATATCAGTACTGGTATTATAGTGAACTAGAAATTTGGCAACAAGAACCGATGACTTTGATTGCCCAGTGGGAAGGCATCACAGATGAATGGTTATTCTCGTTTGACGATGGGGAGGCCTTTTTGGATGAATACTTAGGTGATGACCTGGATATCGTCATTCCCCCTACCATTGGGGATAAACCCGTTACGGTTTTATCAGAAGGTTTATTCAAAGAATCAGACATTGAAAGTGTCGTCATCCCCAAACATGTCCATACGATAGAAGATGAAGTGTTTAGATTAAACTATGATTTAGAATCGGTGCAGTTTGATAATCCGGATAACATCAAACATATTGGGGAAGGCGTTTTTGATTATGTAACGGCCAATGATTTGATTGTGCCAAAATATTTGGATACGATTGGTGATGAGGCGTTTATGCGTACCAATATCGATAGCGTGGCATTTCATGGTAATCCTACGCGTATTGGTGAGAGAGCCTTTAACCGAACCACACTTAGTGGTACCTTAACTTTACCCGATTCTTTAGAAGAGATTGGCGCCTTTGCCTTTAGAGACACTGAAATTGAAGCCATCGTGTTTAATGATGGCTTAAAAACGATAGAACGAGATGCTTTTGCACGGTTAGATTTGGTGGAATCCATCTTGATTCCAAAAAGCGTTGAGACGATTAAACAAGGGGCTTTCCGTCGCATGGATAATCTAGAGAGTGTCACTTACGAAAGTGGTTCAAATGTGCGTGTTATTGAAGAATATATGTTTTATGAAAACCATAATTTGACGGAAGTCATCTTACCTGACAATCTAGAGGAAATTCAACGCTCTGCCTTTGAAGATACCCTATCTATGAAAAGCATCGATTTACCTGACTCATTAAGCAATATTGAACAAGACGCCTTTAGAGGGATGGCCTCCTTAGAATCCATCACAATACCCGATGGTATTACCGTTTTATCGGCCTTTATCTTGGCGGATACTCCGGCTTTAGAAGAAGTCCATTTACCAGAAGGCTTAAAAGTGATTGAAAGCTCAGCTTTTTTAAGAGCTAAGGCGCTAACCACCATAGAAATTCCAAACAGTGTCACAGAAATTGGCACTTATGCCTTTGCGAATGCTTTAGCCCTAGAAACCCTAGAATTACCAGAAAACTTAGAAATACTTTCTGAACGCGCCTTTAGAAAGACGGAATCGTTGATTGAAATGACAATTCCGAAAAATATTACCACGATAGAATATGGCCTTTTCATCCATAGTGGGGTAAGAACGGTTCATTTACCCGATGGACTTGAAGTGATTGAAACCCATGCCTTTAGTTATACAGAAAACTTGGATTACTTAGTGTTGCCCGATGGTTTAGAAAGAATTGAACAAGAAGCTTTTTGGGGGACTCAATTGAACTGGTTATTTATTCCCGAGTCGGTTGTGGAGGTTAGTTGGCAACAATTCACCTATGCAAATGCTGATTTAAAAGTCTACTATGAAGGTAGTTATATACCCTCAACGTGGCATGAAAACTGGAATCATAGAGACCGAGACGTCTATTTGAATGTTTCTAAAGACGCATTACCTAAGACCGATTAACGTAACTTAAGGCATTATGTTGAAACCAATCTAGCCTATTTGCCTTTAAATTTTGGATTTGATACAATGAAAGTGAATAACCATAACACCGGAATCTTTCGGTATTTGCTGGTTTTAATACTTTAACACCACAACGGTTTCCGGTCACAAAGGAAACCGTTGTAACTATTTTAGGAGGGAAAATCATGAAAAAAATACTAGGTTCTTTTATATTTCTGAGCTTTATGTTAATACTAGCTGCTTGTGATATTGACGATGCCACTTTGGATTTTGAGGCTGAAGCGAACATCGACGATGTCGATCTTGTAATTACTACAGAAGATGATATTTTATCCGATTCACCGATAACCGTTGAGGCACCCGAACAAGAAGGTTACACCTTCTCTCATTGGGAAGATGCCGATGGTAATCAAGTCAGTACCGATAATCCTTATGACTTTGTGATTAGCGAAGATTTGAGTCTAATTGCGGTATATGAGGATGATGATGCGGATGATGATGAAGACAACGGTGAAGATGAGGACAATGGTGAGGATGAACGAAGTGAAGCCGAACGGGCTATGGATGACTTTGATCATAACTTTGATCACATGGACGAGTTGCTCAACAACATGAATCAAACCAATACCATGGAAATGGTCATGGATTTTGAAGCCACCATGTCTTTTGACGGTCATGAAGAGACCATGCACATGCAAATGACGCAGCGCATCCATGAAGGCGATATTTTAATGAGTGAAATCATGATGAGCATGGACATGCCAGCGATGCCTAATGAAATGGGCCCAATGTCTAATGAGCCGATAGAAATGGAAAGACAAACCATACAGATGCACATGATGGTTAAAGAAAGCGATGACTTTTATGAAGCTTTCATTGACATTGGTTTCTTCTTAGACATGCTTGAACAAGAAGAAGACATGGACGCAAGAGAAATATTTGCGATCGATAGCGATATTTTACATATCGTTATACCTTCTGAATTAAGAGATGAATTCGATGAATTCTTCACCGAAGCGATGGAAGAAGCCTTTGATGATGATGACATCGACTATGAAACCTTTGAAGGACTTATGCACCGTTTGGAAACCAAAATGGAAGCTTATGATTTGGCTTATTTTACCGCATTAAGCGGTCTTAACGTCGATGCGGAACTAATCGATGATACCGATATTGAAACGACTGTTGAGTTAACACCTGAGGCCATGGTAACGGTTTTTGAAGATATGTTTAAAGACTTCTATGAATTGATGTTGCTGGTTGAAGCTGAAGAAATGCCTCCATATGATACCGTTATTGAGATGCCTGAATACCTAGAAGTCATAGAGAGTTTAGAAGCGTTAGACCCCATGCATATAACGATGTATCACACCCCGGGAGAAGATGACAGCCTAGAGATGCATTTTGATCTGTTAGATTTCTTTATGCAGTTTGATGAAACCGGTGAACTAGAAGGTCTTGATGCGATGAACTTAACGATGAGTATGCGTGATGATGCTGAATTTAGCGACTTTGATGATGCGAAGCCGGTGTTTGATATCGTAGAGGAAATATATATGCTTATGGTGATGGATTCAGCCTTAACACTAGGTAGACAAGTTGATGTGGCAGAAGGTTTAGAAGAAGATGAATACAGCTTAGATACGTTGGTTGAAGAGCATAATATTTTTGTGGCCTTACCTTTATTTGATTTAGAAGCAAGTTTAATCACCATCACTGAAGATGATGTCTTAATCGATTTGGTTTATAAACACAATCAAGAAAATGTCTTTGATGAAGCCGTTTCCTTAGCCGTCCTTGAAACGCTGGGTATCGATGATGTCGACCCACCAGAAAATAGAGATGCCTTTTTAGCGATGATTGATGCCATTGATCAAGATAACTTTAATATTTATCAAATCATCATCGAAATGATGCAATATGCCGATGAGATGATGCCTGGTGTACCGGGTGATCCTACTGAACCAGGTGATCCCTTCGATCCTACCGATGAGATACCTGAAGAAGATGTTGTGAATTATGATGACCTTGAGGTTGTTCCGCGGTATGAAGGCAGTATTCTAATCGATGGCGCTGATCGAGCGGATCATCATGCGCGAATATATGTTAGCGAACACGCTACAGAAGATATTTTTGGGTTCTATATGGGCCTTTACGATGAATCTGATGAATGGACCATACAAGACAGTGATTTTCAACCAGAGCGCAATAGAGCCATTATAGGCGTTGAAGGTGAAGACTATTTCATTGAAATTCTTATCACAACTTCTCATGCTTTTGAAGACGCTGTAGAAATTATGGTTTACAAGCATGTATTTGAGGAAGAAGAACCTGAAGCTAGAGACATCCCTAAATCCGATTTGGTAGCGCTTGATGATATCGAAGCCGCACCACGTTATGAAGGCAGTATCTTACTTGAAGGTGATGACCGGGATTGGGGTATTTATCGAACCTATGTAAGCGACGATGACATAGAAGATATTTTTAATTTCTACTACACTTTATATGATGAGGATGAAGCGTGGGAATTAGATGATTACAATCTAAATGCTAGCATGGGCTTCGCTTATCTAGGAGCAACCAACGACGAAGGAGACACCGTGAGTATTTGGATTGAAACAAGCCAAGATTATGATGATGCATACGATATCGATATAGGATTCTCATGATATTAAGGCTTTAAGACAAAATGAAAAGGAAGCGCAGTTTAAACTGTGCTTCCTTTTTTATGGTATAAACAGGGCTTAATTAAGATTTAGAGAAAGCTTTGCGAATATAGAAGCGAATACGTTTGAAAAACTTGGTTTCTTCATAAGACAAAATCGCTACTCTGTAAATAGGCATAATCAAGTATAATGAACCAAGCACAAATATGATTAAAACCCCTAAGATGACAAACAACTCCCAAAGCGCAATCACGCCAGTCGCATAAGCACCGGGTGCTACTAAGGTTGAGAACAAGGGAATATAGGCTGCAATTCTAATCAGCGTATCTGCGCCAAGCATCGGTAAGAAAATGCCGATATAAAACCCACCAAGCAACGTGAATATAATCGGGGCTTGGAATTGTTGGTAGTCTTCTTGAGCGTTAGCAATAGAAGCGATTAACGCCGCCAAAGACAAATAGATAATGATCCCTAAAATCATAAACAAGACCATAAAGATTAACAAACTGGGCCAATGTGGTATGACTGAGGTAAACTCAGCAAAGAGGGACATTGATTCTACATCCAAAATAGGGAAAACGATTCTACCAATCAACATACCAACTAGTGAGAAGACAAACAACACCAACAACTGGATGCTTAGGAAAAGCACAATGGACAATATTTTCGCAAAAAAGTGGGTTTGAGCTGGCACACTTGATATCACCGTTTCAATCGCCTTGGACGATTTTTCTTCAATGATATCAACGCCTAAGAACTGTGTACCCATAATGATGATGAAAAAGACCGGTAAAAGGACCAACGTGAAAATACCTTCAATAAACATACGGTCTGCCTCACTAATAGGTGCATCATCATCTGCATCCTCAATAGGGCTTTCTACCATAGTATAATTAGCAAATTCTATGCCCTGGTAGTGATTCAAAAAAGCTTGTGTCTGGCCGATAAGATACCCTTCAACGCCTTTATCACGGGCATAAATATCGACATCGGGTTTTCTTAACTCACCGGTGAAGACCATCATGATATCCAGCTCATCGGTTTCCCAAAACTCATCCTTATCGTCTAAGTCTATCGTTACAGCTTCAAATTTATAATTGCCGTATTCCGTATTGAGATAACCCATTAATGCCTCAGCCAAATCAATCGTTTGATCATCACTTTCATTGATAATCATCGTTTGTTTGACTTCTAATTCGTCATCACTGGAAAAATATTGGATGATGCCCGGTAGGTTAACCAATACCAGTAAGGCAATGCCAATAATAGCGTTTGTAATGATAAAGGCTTTTTTAAATAACCGTTTTTTGATACCAAACACAATCAGAAATTTAAATTTTTTCACGACGACTACCTACTTTCGCTACAAATATTTCACTCAAACTCGATTGTTCTACATCAAAGGTCATGACATTCTTGCACGTTTTGACATAATCGAAAACGCCATCAATATAATCGTTTGATTCAATTTTGACTTTGATGCCGTTGGTGTTTTTAATCACGGATATAACGCCAGGTAAGGCTTCTAATTCAGAAATCTTAATACCATCAGCCTCGATGAAGATGGTCATTTTCTTAAAGTCGTCTTTGACTTGTTTGACGCTACCTTGAATAATGGTCTCGCCTCTTTCCAATATCACGATATTCTCACAAAACGATTCGACATGATCGAGTTGATGCGATGAAAAGACAATCATCTTACCTTCATCTTGAAACTGTCGTATCGCTTTGACAAAAAGCGTGGTATTTATAGGATCTAAGCCACTAAAAGGCTCATCTAAGACAAGCAATTTAGGGTCATTGATAATCGCAGAGATAAACTGGATTTTTTGTTGGTTACCCTTACTTAACTCTTTGATCATTTTATCTTTGTATTCAGGGATTTCAAAAAAATCCAACCAATAATCTAAGCGTTCTAAGATCAAAGGTTTGTCCATGCCCTTTAATTGTCCAAAGTAATACATCAGTTCTTTAACGGTGAGTTTTGTTAATAAAGAACGTTCTTCAATCATATACCCGATCTCATCAACGTTGTGATACCCCACCTTTTGATCATAATAAAGCACTTCGCCTTTAGAAGGGCTCAAAAGGCCCATAATGACGCGGAAGGTTGTGGTTTTACCAGCCCCATTGGTTCCCAGTAAACCAAAGATTTGCCCAGGTTCTATGGTAAAACTTAAATCTTTCACCGCGACAAAATCCCCGTAATTGAGTTGTACATTTTTGACTTCTAACATGGATTCATCTCCTTCATCATTCATGAAATTCAGCAGTTATATTTGCAAAACTATCGCTTTCACAACAAGTTTATTATACAATATAGTTGATGAAAAAAGGGTAATTTTTTGTTTTTTTACAATTATAGTTAATGCACAATTAACTAAAAATTGTTTGTGAAATAACCAAAGCTTAGGAGCGTGATATCATGAGACGTTTTAGCGTTTATTTCTTTGTGGTTGTGACGGTGATGGTAGTGTTGAGTGCTTGTGGTTCAAGCGATGATGCCATCCGTGAAGTTGATCATTTTGAGCCAATCGATGTTTTGCCTAAAACGCCGTTTGACGCGTTAGATTTACCTAATGAGGCAAATGTGCAAACGGGCGATGAAACGGTGCAATTTTTTATTTCTTGGCAGCAGGCTAAGGCAGAATATGATCCAAATCAATTAGGCGTTCAAACTTTAAAGGGCGATTTGATTCTCAGTGGACCCTATAGTAATCCAGATGATTTAAAAGCGAGCATTGACATTGATGTTTTGTCTTTAGACATCATGGCTTATTTAGCGAAGGTGGATGATTATACACGGTTTTATCAGCTTTTAGAAGCAAGCGATTATGCTGAAATACTAAACAATGATAATGCCCATACACTCTTAGCGCCGAACAATGAGGCAGTTGATCGTTTCTTGGACAGCTTCAACATTAATTTTGAAGACTTCAAAGCGTCTGAGGAACTAGATGATTTTATCGCTTATCATATTTTAAATGGCGCATTGGCTTTTGAAACGATTGCGGCTCAAAGCCCGGTTTCATTCAATACTTTAAGCGGTAATCAAATTCGTTTTGATATGGAAGGCAGCGTGATGAAGCTCAATGAAACCTCCCGTGTGCTTGAGCGCAACATTCCTCTTAATAATGGGTTGATTCACGAAGTGGATGAAGTGATATTGCCAATTAGTGATGTTGGGAGTATCTTTGATGATTTTTTGGATTTTGAATTAGATAGCGATATCTTTGATGAGATTTTTGCCATCTTATCATCAGACCCGCGGTTGTTAGAAGCGTTTTTAGCCGATGGCATCACCTTGTTTTTGCCCAATCAAACCGCTTTTGAAAACTTTGCGGATGATGCCGATATTGAGATTGACGCGCTCTTGAATTTAGAAGACTTACCAGAGATCATTAGCTATCACATCATCAGCGATACTTACACGGCTGAGACATTGTATCTAGAAGCCCCCAGCAGTATTAGAACGTTGCAAGGAGAACGGATTAGTGTCACCATCGAAGATGAGGCCTTACGTATCGATGATGCGCGTATTATCTCTAGTACCCGAGAGTTTGATGGCATCTTGATTCACTTTATTGATGACGTGTTGATTCCGCCTTATCTAAGAGGTGATTATGAGTAAATAAAAGACCGCAAATGCGGTCTTTTTTAGTCTATGCGCAAGGCATCCACAGGGTGTTTCGCTGCGGCAATGCGGGCCGGTATTAAGCCCGCGATAAAGGTTAAAGAAATACTGATAAAGATCAAGATGCCCATTGCGAAGAACGGTAAGTTTGCTAAATTGTTTACATCCTCAATCAAGCGATTGATGATGATATTGATAGGGAAAGTAAGAATAAAGGCGATGATGACGCCCATCAAGCCTGCAGAAAAGCCAATGATGGTTGTCTCAGCGTTAAAGACGCGAGATATATCACGTTTGCGCGCCCCAAGGCTTCTTAAAATACCAATTTCTTTGGTTCTTTCCAAAACCGATATGTAAGTAATGATACCAATCATAATAGAAGAAACCACCAAAGAGATGGAAGAAAAGGCAATCAGTACATAAGATACGCCATCGATGACATCACCAATCAAAGCGATGACGATACCCGCCAAATCGGTATAGCGGATTTCTTCGCCTTCTTCTTGTGTTTCGTTAAAGGCATCCAAATGGTCGGTAATACCCGTTTTTGCTTCAAAAGAGGTAGGATATATACGGATTTGTCTAGGGGTTTGATCGACGCCGAGTTGTTGTAAAAAGGTCTGTTTATCGTTTTGACTTAAAGGCAGTCCGGTGATCACGCTATCGCTGCTTTCTTTTTGGGCCTCACCAATGCGGGCATCTTGAGCGTGTGCCATGTAATCGGCTAAGAGATCTGGATGATATTTGATGCCTGGTGATAAGAAGCTTGAAAACGCACTTTGGTTGATGCGCGCTATGCCGACAATACTTAATTCAATGCCGTCTTGCGAATTGAATTTTGCCTCTAAATCATCCGGCCCACTAAAGCGGTTAGTGGTTTCATCCTCTTGATAAAACTCATCTAACCTTAAGACCTTAAACTGTTTGTCAAAAAACTGTTGAAAGTCATAACTATCGACTTCAGAAGAAAGGCCGAGCGCATTTAAAATCTCAACGTTTAGGCGGTTATATTCATCAACCACCAAAAGCAGTTCGTTTTTATTGCTAGGGGCTTGTCCGGCTAATAAGTCATAGCTTTCATCAAAGAAAGCTTGATTGGCAATCGTTTGATTAAAGTTGACTCTTCGGTTGTTTAAGGTGATAACTTGGTCGTTTGGCAACTGATATAAGACGTTCATATTGACGCGATAATCAATCGATATCTCATTGTAAAGCGTCTCATCCAAGGTATCTAAATGGTCGATAAACTCAGGCCTTATATCGTTGATATGACGGCCTTCAATCAACTCTCTTTCCAAGGGGAAAACCTTGTCATCATCGGGAAACCGTTCCCATTGGTCCCCATCGGTAAAGGCCGCAAAAGGTCCGCCTTGCTCCGCGCTTTCAAGATCAAAGGGGATGGGATCAATTTGGATGGGAAATTCTACTAAGGTTGAGCGTTCCAGTTGGTCAATCTCTTGGTTCAAACCATTGGCTAGGGCCAACACCAAAGCTACTCCTATAATACCAATCGAACCCGCAAAGGTGGTTATCAAGGTTCTGAATTTTTTCGTTTTAAGATTGTTAAAAGAAAGTTTTAAAGCTTGTTTAAAGGCCATTGACGTTTCTTTAAAAGAGAGTTTTTCACTTTTTTCCCCATTGACGATAAAGGGGTTGGTATCATCTTGAATACGCCCGTCTTTTAAGGAAATGACACGGTCTGCATACGTGTTGGCGATATTCTCATCATGGGTGACCATAATAACTAGTTTATCCTTAGCGATTTCTTGAATGAGTGCCATAATCTTAGCGCTCGTCTCACTGTCAATCGCCCCAGTAGGTTCATCGGCCAAAATGATTTCAGGGTCATTAGCTAAAGCTCTTGCGATGGCTACTCGCTGCATTTGTCCCCCGGATAGTTGGTTTGGCTTTTTATGGACATGGTCTTTTAGCCCGACTTGTTCTAAGACCTCCAAAGCACGGTTTCTTCGTTGCATCGGGGATAGCCCACTCAAAGTCATGCCAATCTCAACGTTGGCTAATACGGAAGTATGGGTAATTAAATTATAATTTTGGAAAATGAACCCAACCGCATGATTACGATAACTATCCCATTCTTGATCGCTAAAGTGTTGGGTGGACTTTCGGTTAATCAGCATATCGCCTTTATCGTAGCGGTCCAAACCGCCCACCATGTTCAAAAGGGTCGTTTTGCCTGAGCCACTAGGGCCCAAAACCGCGACAAACTCTTGGGTTCTAAAATTCACACTAATATCATTTAAGGCCGTTTGTTTAAAATCGCCAATTTCATACCGTTTTGTAACGTTTTTTAACTCTAACATAACATCATCTCCTACACGTGGCTAAATTATAAAATGTAAATGCAAAAAATGCAATGTGAATGCCTATGAAAAAGCTTACCTACAATCTAAAAGAAGCGACATACTCGAAAAAACCAAAAGGAGAAGGCAGTATATAGACTAGTTTGATTTTCAAATAAAAAATGGTATAATGTGGTTGACAGATTGAAATAAGGGGGGATTTTAATCTGGAATAATCGTTTGTTAAGACGTTTTAAACGAGGGATAAGAAAAAGAGCAAGACGTAAAGCTCTTGTTAAGTCATTGGTTAAATCAAAAAAAGAAGACCCATCCCCACAAACGTTTAAACGTCCCATACAACAAGAGAATCAAAAAACGCCACATTCGTGGTAAAAACGTGAAAAACCAAAGGGCCTTTAGCTGCTTTGGTTTTTTCTTGGCTTATAGACTACCAATAGAAATGGCTCGTATCAGAGGTTGTTTTTATGGTATAATGCAAACAAAGCAACACACGATATAAAAAGTATAGGAGCGATGTCAATGCGATTTATAATAACGTCTTGGCGAGGGTTGTTATTTCTAGTCTTACTCATGGGAATCAATGCTTTGCTTTGGTTCAGTGCCGCTTCTGATATAACGCAAACCTTTGATTCAACCATGATGCAAATGATGGCGTCCAACATCATTATTGTCCTTACATTTAACTTTTTTCTCGCGACGAAAAACCCATTGGTTAATTGGCTTTTTCAGGGGCTTGAAAACGTTTATTTGATGCACCGCTTACTTGCTTTTATTGTACTGATTATGATTTTTTTGCATAGTCAAAACACCCATTTGATCATTCAAGATTTTAATCCTAACTTGTTCGTTGAAGCAGGCCCTATGGGTCCTTGGGCCCGCAATCTTTTAATCTTTTTAATCGTTTTAGCCTTATTGGCTAATTATATGAAGTATGAACATTTTAGATTGCTGCATCGTTTGATGATTATCCCCTATCTTATGGCGGTTTATCATGCTTTTTTCATCAGTTCTTATGAGTTGATGGCGTTTAGTTTTTTAGGGATATTTATGATGGCACTCGTTTTAACCGGCATTTCATCTAGTGTGTATATGATGCTTTTGTATCGAAAACACGCCTTTAAATATCAAGGGACGATTGAAAACATCAGTCATCCAGCAGATGATGTTACTGAACTAGAAGTGAAAATGCATCAAGCTTACGCCTTTAAAACCGGTCAATTTGCGTTTGTCAAAATTGACAAAGCGCCCTTTAATGCTAGTCCGCATCCTTTTTCAATCTCTGGGGTTAAAAATGGGCATATTTATTTCACTATTAAAGCGTTAGGTGATTTTACACAAGATATAAAAACGCACATAAAAGAATCAGATACCATCACCTTAACTAAACCATTTGGTCATATGACCTTTGATGATTATCCGAATAAACAAGTCTGGTTAGCTGGTGGCATTGGTATCACCCCATTTTTGAGCCATTTGAGAAGCCAAAGCGACATAAAACAAGACATTACTTTGTATTATTCAGTCAAACAAAAGAAAGAAGCGGTTCATCTACCTTATTTGACATCGCTGGCACAAAAATATCCCAACTTCACGTTGAAATTTTCAGAAAGTGATAAAGATGGTTTTTTAAATTTAGATAAAATTGATCTTAAAGACAATCCTACCGTATTCTTGTGTGGCCCTGTGCCTATGGCAAAAGCCTTAAAAAAAGCTTTTAGAAAAACCGATCAGCATCAAGCGTTTGTCTTTGAAGCGTTTAGCTTTACAGGCACGCTAGCTCAAGACATAGAAGGTTTGATTAAACGCCTTTACCGCAAGTTAAAAGCTAAAAAAAATACCGCAAAATAGCGGTATTTTTACATTAATCATCGACGATAATGCCAATTTTCGGGACTCTATCTAAATTAGCCCGTCCGTGCGGGGATTCGTTGTCAATCTCATCGGTTAAATCTTGGCCGGCTTGGACTCTGCCTTGATGCATGCCTTCTTGCCATTGAGCTGAATCGGTCATATCATAGACATAACCATCAACCGCCACATAAGCATCGCGGCCATCTTCTCCATCATATTGGGCTAATTCTTCAAGCGTAAATTCTCTTAACTCAATCTCGTCGTTTTCATCTTCGCGTCTATTGAGATCATCATCACCGTTACAAGCTGCGAGCGCTACTAAAAAAACACCTAACATCATAAATAAAGTTATCTTTTTCATGATACCACTCCTTTATATTATGTTTATAGCACTACCGTTATTTTAAGTCAAAAGATACGCTTTTCCATTAGATTTTATTCACTATTTTGAGAACAGGTTTTCGGTTTTGATAAACACCGTTTGATGTACTGCGTTTCTTTTTTAAGTTTATTTTGATAGAATATAAGAGATAAGCCATGATTTAAAAGGTTTATAAGGGGGATTTATGCATAAACTATTTAAGGTGATGTGTTTGGCTATTATTTCGATGGTCATTTTTCCTATTTCTTTGCATGCACAAAGTGAAACTACTAACCAACCATCGACATGGTTTTTTCTCATGTGGGTTTTTTTATTTTTGGCTTTGGTCATATTTATGATTGGTTATTTTAAAATACGCCGTTTAAAACAACAACACACCCATGGCTATAAGCTACTTGATTATGTCATCGAACATAATAATGCGGCGGTTGCTATACATGATAAGGATTTAAATTATGTTTACGTCTCAAAACAATACCTTAAACAATATGGCGTCAAAGATAAAGACATTATCGGCAAACACCATTATGAGGTTTTCCCCGATTTACCCCAAAAATGGCGCGATGTCCATCAAAAAGTACTAGAAGGCAACGTTTTTAAACAAGACCGCGACCCTTATCCAAAAGAGGATGGCTCCGTTGATTGGACGAGATGGGAAGCCAGGCCTTGGTATCAAAGTGATGGCACCATTGGGGGATTAATCATATATACAGAAGTCATCAACGAACAAGTAAAAACCGAAGAGGTCTTAAAAGCCCAAGCCGATGCCATCTTCGAACAAAAACAAGAACTAAAAGCTACCTTGATCTCTATCGGCGATGGCGTTATCACCACCGATAAAGAGGGATTAATTACCGAATTTAACCCTGTCAGTGAACGGATTACAGCGTGGTCCAAATCAGAAGTCATGGGTAAGGCTTTTGACGATATCTTTAAAATATATGATGAAAAAACCCATGAAGCCTTAGCATCACCCGTTCAAAAAGTGCTTAAAACGCAAAAGGCCGTTGAATTAAAAAACCACACCATCCTAGTGACAAAAAACGACGAAACCCGCCATATTGAAGATGTGGCCTCTCCGATATACGATGAACAAAAACAATTGCAAGGCGTTGTGTTGGTATTTAGAGACGTCAGTGAAAAAATACGCTTAGAAAAAACCTTAAACAAAGAAAAACAACGCCTTTCTAGAATAATCAATTCTACGGCTGATATCATCTTTGAAATCGACAACGACAAACGCTTTGTCTCTATTTATGGAAACGGTTTAGCTAAGATAGAACACAAAAGAAAAGATATTCTTGGTAAAACCGTTTTACAAATTTTTGGGCAAAGCGGAAAAGAACGCGATCAAATCTACAAAGAAGCCTTAAAGGGACATAGCGGTCGTTATGAGTGGCAGTATGAAACCTCGTCTGGTAAGGTTTACTTCTTTGAATCAACGATTTCTCCGATGTATGATACGGACCAGTCGATTATCGGGGCAGTAGGTATTAGCCGAGATATTACTCAAAGCAAGCAAAAACAAAAAGAAATCGAGTTTTTAAGCTTTCATGATCATTTGACCAATATTCATAACCGGCGCTATTTTGCCAAACAGTTAAGCGAAAAAGACCATCCATCCAACTATCCCTTGGCGATTATGAATATCGATTTAAATGGGCTCAAAATCCTAAACGACGCCTATGGGCATGATGTTGGAGATGAAGCATTAAAAAAGACGGCGTTAGTCTTAAAGGAATCTACTCAAACAAGCGATATTGTCGCGCGTATCGGTGGCGATGAGTTTGCGATTATACGAGCTAAAACCAATCAAAAAGCCATGGAAGAACTAAAAGCACTGATACAAAAGAAAATTGACAGGTTGGAATTGTACAACGTCAAGCTTTCTGTGGCGATAGGTTTTAAAATTAAACAGGATGAAAACTTATCTATCAACGCCATGATTAAAGCCGCAGAAGATAATATGTACAAACAAAAACTAAGCGTGGGCATCAGCGCACGCAATCAAACCATAAGCGCTATTATGCAAACCTTGACCGATAAATATGAAGAGGAAAAGGTGCATTCTAAGCAAGTGGCTTTTTATGCTAAAAAACTCGGCCAAGCCTTAAGGCTGAATCAAGACTTATTAAAAGATCTCGAAATGGCGGCTATGTTTCATGACATAGGAAAAATATCGATTCCCGATGATATCTTAAGAAAACCTGGGAAACTAACCGCTGTAGAATACGATATTGTCAAAAAACATACCGAGACAGGGTATCAAATATTAAGAGCGGCGGACCAATATTCTGATTTGGCTGAACATGCCCTTTATCATCACGAACGCATCGATGGAAAAGGCTATCCGCATGGCTTAAAAGGAGATAAAATACCGCTAATCTCTAGGATTATCGCGGTGGTTGATGCTTATGAAGCGATGACTTCGCACCGACCTTATAAGCGGACTTTAAACAAAGAAGAAGCCGTTAAAGAGTTAAAAGCGTGCTCGGGTACACAGTTTGATGAAAAGCTAGTGGATGTTTTTGTCAATGAGGTCTTAAATTAACCCCTGCATGCTCTTGTGATGTTTGTAAAAAAGTGATATGATAACGTGACATATCACTTTTTTTATGGAGGTATCCGATATGAAAATTGACCGTCCCAAAGAACGATTAGACGAAAAAGCAATCAAAGCCTGGCGCTTAAAAGGGCTAGTGTATACACTTGGCTATGTTTTACTATGGGTTGGCTTTATTTTGTTCCGTCACTTTGTGGTGGATCTACCTTTTTTTACCATCCTTATTTTAGCTATCGTTTTAGCGTTGATCAGTGTGGTTCAAGTGATTGTGATACCAATCATCAGAATGTATTACTGGGGCTATGAAATAACGGAAAACGATATTGATATTCAATATGGTTTGATCATCATCACCAGAAGCTTGATTCCAATGGCCAAAATTCAACACGTCGATACCGAACATGGTCCCATCATGCGCTTTTTTAACCTAGCGACGTTATCGATATCAACGGCGGGGACCGTGCATAAAATCCCAGCCTTGAAATTTGACACCGCCAGAGCGTTACGCCGTCAAATTTCTTCATTGGCTGCACTGAGTGATGAAGATGTCTGATTATCGTCGCCAACACCCCATCATGATATTGACCAACTTTTTGGCGCAACTTAGAAGTTGGTTACTACCGATTGTATTTATCGTGTTATTACAAACACAGTTTGGTCAACGCGGTGATTTTAATATCGGGACGTTTATCTTTCCCCTAGCGGTCGTGTTATTGGCTCCTATTTATAGTAGTATACAGTGGTTTTTTTATCGTTATAAGCTTAGTGATAATGCGCTTAATATCAGAAGTGGTATCATCGTTAAAAAGCGCCGTTACATTAAAAAAGAACGCGTGCAAACGACCAATTTGGAAGCGGGTATCATTTTAAGAATCTTTAATTTGACCTCACTAAGGGTTGAGACGGCCGGTTCTAAAAGTGAGGCTGAGGCGTATTTAGCTGCTTTAAGTAAAGCCGATGCCAACCGGATTCAAACGTATTTAAGTCAAACTGAAGGTGAGGAAGAAACGTCTGTTGAAGAACAAAGAGAAAAAGTTTTATCCGTACCGTTTAATACGTTGTTCTTAGCGGGGGTAACCTCGGGTGGTATCGGCGTCGTATTCTCGATTGTTGGTGTCTTTTTCTCTCAAGCCTTTGTTTTTTTGCCAGATACGGTTTTAGACCGCTTATATGATTCAGTCTTGGCGATGAGCTTTTTGTTTATTGCCCTGATGGTTGCGGTGGTATTTTTGATCTCTTGGGTGATATCCATCATCCGTTATATTATTCGATTTGCCTTTTTCACCATTGAGACCACCCAAGATGAAATCATCATTACTAGAGGGTTAATCGTGCAAAAAACGTTTCGTTTGAAGGCCCACCGGATTCAAGCGATCAGTATTATAGAAGGGTTGTTTAGAGAACCGTTTAACCTTGCGACCATCGAATGCAATGTCGCTGGGGGCAGCGCTTATGAACCGCAGTACAAAGTCACGTTAATGCCTTTGTTAAAGCGTAATGAAATACAAGCTTTCTTACATAAACTGACCCCGCAATATAACGTGACCTTTAAGTTAGAACCCTTGCCAAAAAGAGCGTTAAGACGCTATTTAATTCGCGCTTTAATACCATTTTTGCTTCTCAGCCCACTTTATTTCTTCTTTGTATGGACGCTATGGCTTTTAATTGCGTTGCCCATTAGCCTTTATCTGGGTTACTTAAGATATAAAAACGGGGGACTTTATCATGATGAAGACACGATGGTTTTAAGAACCAGAGTATTGGCCAAACAAACCAATATCGCTCTTAAAAAGCATATCCAAGCCATTGAACACCGTCAAAACCCTTTGCAGCGGCTTAGAAGCTTATCTTCTTTTAATTTTACCGTCTTATCGAGTCCTTCTCATCAAACGTTTGTCTTAAAGGATATGGAACTAAGCAACTTGAATATTTTACAAACGTGGTTTCATCGCCATCAATAAACCGTGTCGATTTTTAAAAGCTTTGATATAATAAACTTGGTGATACTATGTCTGAACCTTCTAGATTTAAAATAGGCTTTTTTAGAAGTCTAAACCTTGCTTTAGAATTGATCCTCTTGAATTTGATGTTTATAATCACGGTCATCGCAACCTCAGGTGTCTTTTTTGTGATTGCCTTAACGGCGCTTTTTTCCATGTTAATCGATTTTAAGGAAGGAAGGCAAATCGACCGTTTGTCTCGCTATTTTTCCTATCTTAAGGCCCACATTGGGTTTGGATTAAAAAGCTTACTCATTTTAATTCCGTTTGCGGTTTTGGCTTATATGAATGTTACAGCTATCCTTTATATCGGTACGGAACTAGAAGAAGGCTTCTTATCTTTAATCTTACTGTTTTCTTTCATATTCATCTCGCTTTATGTCATGATTATCTTCATGGTCATGTTTTTGATTAAAGCCCAACAAAGTGAACCCATTACCCTTAGAGCAACGTTCAATTTTGCGCTATTTGTGGTGATGAAAAACATCAAACGGTTTATCGTCATTTTTGTATATAGCGCTTTTGTCGTCTTTTTATTATGGACCTCACCATTTTTGATTTTACTAGGCATCGTGGCTTTTTATGCCTATTTTATACTGTATTTGTTTGAAAAAGACACTAAAATCATGGAACCATAAAGGAGGCATGCGTTTTGGCAAGTATTAAAGAAGTCGCAAAGCGTGCTGGGGTTGGTATTGCTACCGTCTCACGCGTTATCAACAATTCAGGTTATGTCAAAAAAGAAACGCGTGAAAAAATTGAACGCGTGATTCGTGAGATTGAATACGTCCCTAACGAAATCGCAAGAAGCATGACCAAACAACAAACCAAGATTATCGCGTTTATTTTGCCACATTCCAATCATATCTTTTTTTCCAACTTGCTTTATCACGTTGAAAATGCCCTTTATAATTATGGCTATAAACTGATGGTATGCAATAGCGGTTCCCAAGTGGAAAAAGAATTAGATCTCATCAGCATGCTAAAGAATAACCGCGTTGATGGGCTGATTTTATTGACCAGTAATGATATTGAATCACAGATCAACAAAGATTTACCCATCGTTTCTTTTGACCGTAGGTACAAAGGCCTGCCCGTGATTGCCAGTGATAACTATGCTGGGGGACAAATGGCCGCAAAACTATTGCTTAAAAGCCGTCCGAAAAAACTGCTTTTTATCGGTGATGATGCCCAGGGGCCATTATCTGAGATTGATACCGAGGTTACAAAAAGAAGGTTGGGATTCTTAGATTACCTAGAAAAACAAGGCTTCACCAACGTCTCAACCGTTGAGTATCCCTTAGCGGTTCAATTTGTCCCTAAAACGTATATCGAAGAAAAAATCTATGAACACCAAGATACGGATGGCATTTTCTGTATTTCTGATATGGTCGCAGAAGTCGTCATCAAAAAACTGGAAAAGCTTGGCAAAAAAGTCCCAGAAGATATCGAAGTTATCGGTTACGATGGCACCAAAAGTTTCTTGAACTTTGGTCGTACGATTACCTCAATCAAACAACCCGTAGAAGATTTGGCGGTTCAGTTGACTGAGGCGATGATGAAAAAAATTGCCGGTAAACCCGTATCCGATATCATCTTGCCTGTCAGTCTATCAATCGGCCAGACCACCCGAAAATAAGAAAACCTTTTCAGAAATTACACGACCAACGTATGTTTTTTATTGACAATGCGTTGGTTTTTTTATATAATATAAATATGAAAAGCTTTCCATAATTTGAGTAAACGGCGGTCAAACTATGTTCAAAAAAACACTTAAACGCCTTAAAGAAAGGCCATTAGATATATTATTCATCGGAGAAATTCTCATTGACGGTATTCACGATAAAGAAGGACATGTTTTTCTTACCTTCGGCGGAAGCCCTTCCAATATTGCCCTAAATGTAACGCAATTAGGTCTTCAAAGTCGGTTGTGTGCGGCCGTTGGGACCGATGAACATGGTGATTATTTAAAAAGAAAGTTAGGCCACTTCCAAGTCGACCAATCCTTAATCCAAACCAAAAAGACGAAGACTTCACAAGTGATGTTAAAGGATTCAAAAATTTCCCCCTTGCCCTTTTTTGACCGACAAGCTGATAGTGAAATCACCTATACGCCATCGCTTGAAAAAACAATTTCTAAATGTAAAGTTTTGCATTTCTCCTATTGGCCTTTGACGAAAGAACCGGCAAAGTCAACGGTTTTAAAAACCATCAAAGCCGCGAAAGACCAAGGCCTTTTAATCGCCTTTGATCCTAATATTCATGAAGCTTTAAAAACCGATGAAACTATTGAACCCACAGAATTGACCGCGCTTTTAAAAACAGTAGATATGATTAAGCCATCCCTCGATGATGCGACACGATTATTTGGGGGTGGTTATGATAAATCTGAATATATGGATTTTTTTGAAGCTTATGATATCGATTTAATCATGATGACTTTAGGTAAAGAAGGCGTTTATGTTTCTTATCAAAAGAAGCGTTATCTCTTTAAAGCAAGAGTCATGTACGTCATTGATGCGACAGGGGCAGGCGATGCCTTTTGGTCCGGTTTCTACGTTGGCTTAATGCAAGGCAAAAGCCTTGAAGAGACGATAGCTTTAGCCCAACAATTGAGTTATCAAGTATTGCAACACTTTGGCGCGATTTGTGAGTTATCGCTTGAAAAATAGATCAAAAACTGAGGTAAAACCGATGAGAATACTATTTTTGAATCCACAAGGAAATTTTGATCCAACCGATGCCTTTTGGACCGAACACGCTGATTTTGGGGGCCAGTTGGTTTATGTTAAAGAACTAGCTATCGCGCTAGCTGAGCTCGGTCATGAGGTTGATATCGTAACACGCCAATTTGAGGATGATACGTTTTCTTGTTTTGATAAACCCTTAGACGGTTATCAAAACGTAGAAAACTTACGGATTGTCCGAATCCCTTGTGGGCCGAACCAGTTTTTGGAAAAAGAGAAGTTATGGCCTTATATTCATGAATGGGTAGAAGGGATTATAGCCTTTTATGAAAAACATAATCAAACCATTGATTTTGTGACGACCCATTATGGCGATGGCGGGTTAGCTGGGGTTATTTTAAAAGCCAAAACCTCAGTTCCCTTTAGTTTCACGGGCCATTCCTTAGGGGCTCAAAAAATGGATAAACTAAACATAACAAAAGACAACTTTGAGTCGCTGATTAAACGTTATCAGTTTGATAAACGCATCATCGCAGAACGTCTGGCGATGAAAGAAGCTTCGATAGTTTTTACCTCAACCGCTCAAGAGCGAGATGAACAATATAAACACCAAGCCTATTTGGGGGCAGGGGATTTGCATAATCCAGAAAAATTTATTATTGCCCCACCAGGCGCTAATGAAACCTTATTCGATCAAAACAAACCTAATGAGTTAGAAACACAAGTACAAGAAACGTTAAACTATATGTTGATTCGCGACTTGAATGTAGACCGCTTAAACTTACCCTCAATCTTGTTAGCCTCAAGATTGGACGCAAAGAAAAATCATGTGGGTCTTTTAAAAGCTTACGCTGCGTCTAATGCGCTACAAAGTATTGCCAATGTCGTCATTAGTTTACGCGGTGTAGAAAATGCCTTTGAAAACTACGAGGCATTAAAAGAAAACGAAAAAGCGATTATGGATCAATTATTTGAGATCATTCGCCATCATAAATTACAAGGAAAAGTCAGTTTCATCAATATTACGAGTCAAAAAGCTTTGGCGGCTAGTTATCGATATTTTGCCAAGACCAAAAGCGTGTTTGCCCTACCGGCCCTTTATGAGCCGTTTGGGTTAGCTCCGATTGAAGCGATGTGTGCGGGGTTGCCTGTGGCCGTTACCAAATATGGGGGGCCTTTGGATGTGTTAAGTGATGAGAAGGCAAATTATGGTGTCTTGCTCGATGTTAGTGATCAAACCCATATGATTAAAGGGTTGATCCAAGCCTTTAAACACCATGATTACTATCAAAAACAAGGCCTTCATCGCGTCAAAACCGCTTATACGTGGAAAAACACGGCTAAAACGTATCTTGATGCGATTGACAATTTAGCGCCCTTGCAAGAAAAAACCGTAGACCGTATTCCACCATATTTTATCGATCAGTCTGAAGAAGATGTGCTTAATAAAATGCTTAAACAATTATACATTGGCGGTTGATTAAGGAGGCAAAGCCATGGATAAAACAAGTGTTGCAATACGTAAGGATAATCGATTTAAAGCCCATTTTAAAAAGCGTTGGGAGGATAAAGCCTTTCAAAACAAAGTGTGGTATTGGTTGTTTTTAATGCCCGTCATGATTCCCTTTTTGGTGATGGTTATCCTACCCTTTGGCATGGGGATTTATTATTCCTTTACCAACTGGACTGGTGGATTGTCCGTGACCGAATGGGTTGGTTTAGAAAACTACCGTGCCTTAACCAGCGACCACCGATTTGTTTACGCTTTTACTAGAACGATTATCTATGCAGTGTTAAACGTTATCACCATTAATATCGTCGCATTCTCTTTAGCGTTGCTAGTTACTAGAAAACTGAAATTAGAAAACATTTATAGAGCCGGCTTTTTTATTCCCAACTTAATTGGGGGACTCATTATCGGTTATCTTTGGCAATTTATTTTCACCGTGGTTCTTGGGACCGATGGTCTTGGATTATTTGCCTCCTCTCCCATCAACAATCAAAATGCCATGTATGCCTTAGTCGGCGTGGTCACTTGGCAATACGCGGGTTATATTATGATGATCTATATCGCGGCCTTGCAAAATGTTCCTGAAGACTTGATTGAAGCATCTAAAATTGATGGCGCAAAAGCCCATCAACGCTTGCGTCATGTCGTTTGGCCCCTGATTGCCCAAGCCTTTACCGTATCGATGTTTTTGACTTTGGTCACGGCCTTTAAACAATTTGACACGGTCTTTAGTTTAACCGGGGGCGGGCCTTCTACTAGTTTACCCATGTATTTGCGTAATCTGATGGGCATCGATGTCGATAGGACGGTGCAATCAACCCGTTTGATTGCGGTCAACATTTATAACTGGGGCTTCTCACGCGGTAATATGGCCGCGGCGCAAGCCCAAGCCGTCACGTTCTTCTTTATGTTGTCGGTGGTATCACTGGCGCAAGTATATTTCAATAAAAAGCGTGAGGTGGAATTATAATGAAAAAAGTTTTGAATTGGATTAAACAAATTTCACCTTTTGAAATCTTAGCGTTTGTATTGTTAATCATATTCATTTTCCCGTTTTATATCGTTGTTATCAATACCTCAAAACCCAATATCTTAATCACAGATACCCCCTTGGCTCTCCCTGAAAACATTCGCATGATGTTTGATAACGTCGTTACGATTTTTAGTGATTCAAGGATGAATTATTTTCGTTCATTGTTTAACTCTGTTATTATTACAACATTTTCTTTATTGTTGATCGGTGTTTCTAGCGCGATGGCCGCATGGGTACTCGTGCGCACCAAGACAAAGTTATCTATGTTTTTGTTTTTATTCATCATTGCTGGATTAATTATTCCCTTCCAAGTTGTTATGTTACCGTTGGTTTCATTATTAGATGATTTAAGACGTCTGACGTTCATCCCTTGGAAAGATACGCATCATGCCGTCATTATTGCCTATATGGGATTCGGCGCCCCGCTGAGCGTATTTTTGTTTCACGGATTCATCAAATCCATTCCTATGGATATTGAAGAAGCAGCGATTATCGATGGTTGCTCGAAACCACAAGTCTTCTTTTTGATTATCTTGCCGATTTTAAAACCGATTTTTGTCACATTATTGGTGTTAAACGGCATGTGGATTTGGAACGACTTCCTCCTACCTCTTTTAGTTATCGGCCGTGGTGGTTCTACTCAAACCTTACCACTAGCCGTAGCGAACTTAGCGGGCGCTTACGTCAGACAATGGAATCTTTTACTAACCGCACTTGTATTATCGGCCATTCCGATTGTCATATTATTCTTCTTTGCACAAAAACACATTATCAAAGGTATGACAAGCGGAGCGGTTAAATAATGATCAAAAATGTAAAGTGTATCGTATTTGACTTAGACGGCGTATTAACCGAAACCTCAGCGCAACATTTTATCGCCTGGAAGCACTTAGCCAAACGCTTAGGTATAAAGTTAGAAGATAGTTTTGAAGAAAACCTTAAAGGCGTATCAAGACAAGTATCCCTAAACCGCATTTTAGCGCTTGGTTCAAAAGATTATAGTGATTGGGAAAAAGCAAAAATGTGTGAAGAAAAAAATCTTCACTACCAAAAACTCATAGAAGATTTTGGCCCAGAAAACTTATTTGAAGGCGTCAGTGAATTATTTGACTATCTAAAACAAAGAGACATTAAAATTGCCTTAGCTAGCGCTTCTAAAAACGCACCAACAATTATAAACGCCCTAGGGATTGCCGAGCAGTTTGATTATGTTGCCAATCCTAATCATCACCCAGGCAAACCGGCTCCTGATTTATTCTTAGCCCCGATAAAATACTTTGGTTTAAAGCCTGAGGTATGCATCGGAGTAGAAGATGCTAGTGCAGGAATAGAAGCGATTAAAAAGGCGCAGATGCATGCCGTCGGTATCGGAAAAAAAACGCAATTACCTGCTGCTGACATTTGTTTTGATCACGTGAAACGATTGCTGCCTTATTTAAAAACCCTAGAGTAGGTGAACATGGTGATACTAAAACGCGATAACCGAACGAAACCAAGTGAACTATTTGTCGATGAAACGATTTTTACGCATCAGAACGGTTATTTAGGCGTACGTGGAAATTTTGAGGAATCCACCCCTTACCAAGAATCAATCAGAGGCACCTATATCAATGGATTTTATGATTCAAACGTCATTGAGTATGGGGAACGTGCTTATGGTTATCCAGCTTACTCACAAACGATTGTCAACCTCCCAGATGCTCAATCCATCATCTTTTATGTCGATGAAAAACCGCTAGATTTAAATCATTGCACCTTAATTGACTTAAAAAGAAGCTATGATTTAAAACGCGGTCAAAGCAAGCGTGAAATCATTTATCAAACCCCAAATAAGCATCGCTTTAAACTGGTGTTTAAACGTCTTGTGCATCTTAAGATAAAGTCTTTATTCATCATTGAGACGTGTATTGAGAGTTTGGATAAAAACACCCCTATCACGATTCACTCAACCTTAAATGCTAATCAAGCGCCAATGCAAAAGACCGATGACCCACGTTTTTCGCATCCTAGTCAAACCAAACTAACCCATACCCGTGAAACGCTACTGAAACACGGGGCCATCATGGAAACTTCAACCTATCAAACAAAGCTCAATTTATTGGTGGGCATGCACCATTCCAAAGCGTTTGAATACGATAAAGAACCCGGCATCATCACTGCAAAAAAAGCAATCGAGCTTAAACAAAACAAACCTTATCATTTCACAAAGTATGCTATTTACATCGATAGTAAGGATCCACAACGAGATTTAAAAGATGAATATGAATCAATGGTTAAACAACATTTAAATATGGATTATCAAACGTTGCTTAAAGAACATGAGGCATGCTTAGCACCGTGGCTTGAACATAGCTTAATAACCCTTAAAAGCGATGATGAAACCTTAGAGGCAACGATAAACTATAACCTCTATCAACTGTTTACCTTAGCACCACCTAACGCTGAATTGAACATTCCGGCCAAAGGCTTAAGCAGTGATGGTTATGAAGGACATACTTTTTGGGATACCGAAATCTATCTATTGCCTTACTTCATGCAAGTGGATCAAAACACCACAAAAAGATTATTGCGTTATCGCTATAATCAATTAACCAAGGCAAAAGAAGAAGCCCGCAATCTAGGTGTAGAAAAGGGTGTGAAATTTGCCTGGCGCACCATCAACGGAACCGAAGCGAGTGCTTATTTTCCTGCAGGTAGCGCACAATATCATATCAATGCCGATATCGCTTATAGCTTTATTCAATACTATAAACTGTATCGTGATGAAACGTTTATGGCACACTTTGGCCGTGAAGTATTACTTCAAACGGCGCGTTTCTTTATCGAAGTTTTGCAACCCTATGAAGGAAAATATCATCTACATCATGCCACAGGCCCTGATGAATATTCGGCTTTAGTCGATGACAACTACTATACCAATAGCTTAATCCAATATCAGTTTGCCTTTATGGTTGAAGACATGAAAACCCATGATTATAAAGCCTTATCGCCACAAGAAAAAGAGGCGATTAAAGCGATAGCTAAAGATATTTATTTACCGTTTGATCAAACCTTAAATATCGATTTACAAGATCAAAACTTCCTAGCAAGAAAACCGTGGGATTTTAAAACCACCCCGAAGGAAAAATACCCGCTACTTTTACATTACCATCCCTTAAAAATATACCGCCATCAAGTCTTAAAACAACCCGATGTAGTCCTATCACACGTATTGCTTAACAATCGTCCTTTAGCCATTCAAAAGGCTAGCTTTGATTTTTATGAACCCCTGACTACGCATGATTCGTCTTTATCCTATTGTATCCATAGCATTCAAGCGGCCCGTTTGAAAGACACCGAAAAAGCGATGGATTACTTCTATAAAGTCGTCACGTTGGATATGGAGAATGGTTTAGGCAATACGCAATATGGTTTGCATCTGGCCAACATGGGCGGCATTTATAAAAGTCTTTTACAAGGCTTTATCGGCTATGATATCGCGGATGGGGTTTCAATTGCACCCAAGTTACCTACGTCAATTAAACAACTCAAAATGAAAATCAGGGTGTCTCATCAAGCGATGGCTTCACTCGACCTTAGCCGTGAAAAGTTGATTTTAAAAGCGGATGCGGATTGTCGCATCAAACTGTACGATCAATGGATCGATTTACAAGCAGCGCAACCTAAAACAACCTATATAAGTAATTGATTATAATCGCTGGTTATAATTAATCACTAAAATATAAATTAAATAGGAGGAGATTATGAAGAAATTATTAGCTTTAGGATTATTACTCATCGTTGGTATTACTCTTACCGCCTGTGGCGGTGACAGCCCACTGATCATCTATCAAAACAAAGTTGAGATTGATGATGTGTTATCAGCTTATGCTGAGGCATGGGGTGAAGAAAATGGCGTTACTGTTGAAGTTAAAACTTGTGGTGGTGACGCTTGTGGTTACGCAGACCAAATCATCTCTGAGTTCCAATCTGCGAATGAACCGGATATCTTCGTTATTGAAGGTTTAGGCCAGTTTTTGGAGTACCAAAACAAAATTTTGGAATTAGATGGTGAAGATTGGATTGCGGATACCGATGTTCCGTTCATGTATGATGGATCGGTATATGGTTTCCCTGTCAACTATGAAGGTTGGGGCATGGGTTATAATGCAGAGATTTTGGATGCTGCTGGCGTTGACCCTGCGGATTTGATTAACCGCGCAGCCTATGAAGAAGCTTTCCAAACCATTCAAGAAAAAATTGATGATGGTACTTTGGATGGCGTTGAAGCCGTGGTATCTATGGGTGCTGCATCCGGGTTACACTGGGTGACTGGATTGCATAACTTTAATGGTTATCTCTCAAGCGGCCTTGCGATGGATGATCGTAGCGTCATCGAAGATTTATTAGACGGCGTTGCGCATGAAGATCGTTTGGAAGCTTTGGCGGACTGGGTAGAGTTGCTATTTGATTATGCTGATCAAACCATCCTTACACAAGGAAACTATGACGATCAAGTAAATGCCTTTAAACTTGGCAGAGCCGCCTTTATCCATCAAGGTAACTGGATTGATCCTAACTTACTAGAAGGCGATGGCATCGACTTTGAAGTCGGCTATGCCCCGCATGCTTCTGGCTTAGGTGATGTAAGTGGTATCTTTGTAGGTGCCCCATCATATTACGTCATCAACAAAGATGGTAGTAACATTGAACTTGCCAAGCAATTCTTAAATGACATGGCATTGACGGAAGAAGGACACAAATACATGGTTGAAGATGCCAACTACGTACCCGCTTTTAACAGCGTAGACTTAGTTCCAGATGCTCCCCTCTCAGCGGCAGTATTAGAATGGTCTCAAGCAGGTAATATCTATGCTTGGTGGCAAAACGATATGCCACCTGGATTCGGAATGGATGATTTAGGCCCCATTTATGAACGCTTCGCCAATGGCGATATCACCAAAGCAGAATTTGTTACAAACCTCAAAAATGAAATAGAAACGCTAGGCGATTAAGTGAGTTTAAGGGACAAGGCACTAAAAGCCTTGTCCCTTATCTTTAAAAAGGAAGTGATGCCATGTACACAATAGCTCAAGATTTATACACCAAAACGGGCCATGAGTTAATAAAAACCAGCTACGATCCTAAAAACTTAATCATCGAAGGCACCAATTTTCTTATTGGCAATGGGTATTTTGGACATCGTGGGACGTTTATGGAGGACAGAAAGGCGCAATTTGTGGCTACGATTGTAACCGATACTTGGGATAAAGCTGATGACAAATGGGAAGAATTATCCAACGTTCCTAATCCGCTTTATACCGTTTTGTTTTATGAGGGTGAAGCACTGGATTTAAAAACCCCGCAAACGTTTGAACGTCAATTGGACTTAAAACACGGGCTTTTTAAACGTACCTTAACCAAGCAAGTGAATGAAACCACGCTTTTAAGTGTTGAAGAAGAAAAATTTGCGAGCTATGTACATAAAAATATCTTAGCGATGCAAGTGACCCTCAAAAGCAATCAAACGATTAAGCTTAAGGTAAAAACGGGTCTGGATTATGATCTTTGGCAACTCAACGGTGATCACCTAAAGGACTTGACACCGTTTGAAGATACTAACGGTTTTGGGCTTTTGGCCAAAACACAGGAAAAAGATCACGACCTTTTTGTGTATCGAAAAGATACCTTGAAAGCAGGTGAATTGGTTTTGGATGAGGGTCTTTATAGTAAGACCGTTGAGATTGTATTAAAGGCCAACCAACCTTATCAATTCTCTGTATTTGGTTATATTACAAGTCAAAACGATGCCGTTCATCCCCAAACAGACATGATTGCTTTAGCCCAAAATATTTACGATTATGAGGCAGAAAAAACCATGCATCAAAAAGCATGGGATGTCCTTTGGAAAATGCATGATGTAAAAATAAAAGGCTCACCACAAGACCAAGTCGCTCTTAGGTTCAATCTATATCATGCTTTGATTGCTACACCTGTGCATAAACCCTTGCCCATTGGCGCAAGAGGCTTATCTGCGCAAGCGTACCAAGGATCAGCTTTTTGGGACCAAGAAATCTATAATTTCCCGATGTATTTATTTACCAATCCCTTGGTGGCTAAAAACTTGTTGATTTATCGCTATCACACGCTTGAAGGCGCTAAGCGCAAAGCCAAAAAACATGGTTTTGAAGGGGCCTTTTATGCGTGGATCAGTGGAAAAACGGGCGATGAGCTTTGTCCTGACTTCTTTTTTAAAGATGTCATCACCAACCGGCCCATACGCAATCACTTTAACCTTTGGCAGATTCATATCTCTTTTGATATCGCTTATGCCATTCATCAATATATGTTGCTCACCAAAGACACCTATTTTATGGAAACATACGGAATAAAAATGTTGGTCGAAATTTCCCGTTTCTTAGCCTCAAGAGTGGTCTATAAACCCACGCGAAAACGTTATGAAATCTTGCAAGTACAAGGCCCAGATGAATACCATGAGAACGTTGATAACAACGCCTTTACTAACTATATGGCCCATTTTGCTTTAGAGTATACGTTATTGAATTTGAAAAACGCCGATGAACCAAAAGTCTCTGCCGATGAGATAACGTTATGGCAAGATATTTATCAGAAACTTTATTTACCAAAACCCCATAAAAATCATCTTATCGAACAGTTTGATAACTACTTTGACTTAGAAAGCATCGTCCCAGCAAACAAGGTAAAAAAACGTTTAATCGATGATAATGAATACTACGGATGGCCTAACGGCATCACCGTCTATACCCAATGCTTAAAACAAGCTGACGTGGTACAGCTGTTTGCCCTACATCCAACCTTATTTGATGTCAAAACCATGCAAGCCAATTATGCGTATTATGAACCAAGAACCTTGCATTTTTCTTCCTTATCACCAACTACCCACGCTTTAGTGGCGGCGCGTTTAAACAAAAAGGAAGAAGCCTACCGGATGTTTAAAAAAGCGTTAAATATCGATTTGCTCAATACCAATGAATCCTTTAGTGGCGGCACTTTTATCGGCGGTATTCACACCGCCAATAATGGTGCAGCTTGGCAAGTTGTAGTCTTTGGCTTTATGGGTCTTCATTATGATCATGAGAAACTGATTATCGACCCACGCATGCCTAAAGCGTATCAAAGCATATCCACGCAAATTATTTATCATAATCAGCCTTTAAAAATTACCGTTGATCATAAAACCGTCGTTGTTGAAAACGTAAGCTATAACAAAGAACCTATCAAACTTGAAATTGAATCGAAACCTTACACCCTAAAAGAAAAACTCATCCATCAAAAAAATAGACGATGATATTCTCAAAACACATTGAATAAGCCCAAAAGACATGGTAAGATTATCTCAAGAGGTGGTTTTTATGTCCAATCATTCCAGCGTTTTTAAAAGTATTCAAGAAACGTCTAGCAATGCCGTATCTAACCGAAAACGCATCGTGGTTTTCATCATGGCTATCTTGTTGCCTTTAGGAACCCATAATTATTATTTGGGAAATTACATCAAGGGTTTAGCTCAATCACTAATCATTTTTGGGTTGTTTGTTGGGCCCATCTTCATTACGATTTTCTTAATTCCATTCTACATTGCATGGGTCTGGTATGAAGGGGTTTATTACTTGTTGAGACACAATGTTAGAGATGGGGATGGTTTCCCCATGTATGATCCTAAGAATCCTGTATTGCCAAATCGTAACAAAGCCATCAAACTAGCGTTTTATATTCCTTTTGGTTGGCATCATATTTATTTAGGCAACCTCGTAAGAGGGGTTTTGGTTTGGGGATTTTTTTCAGTATTGACCGCCTTTGTTATATCTATTGAGTTAATCCCTTTTATTGCACCGGCTGCTATTGTGGTTGAAGAAGGGGCAGAGGGTACTGGCTTGCCATTTTATGTTTTACTCTATGTCGCATTGATTATGATTTCTTGGACGAGTGGTATGATAATGACCCTCAAAGAAAGACAAAACCTCGCTTAGCGAGGTTTTTATTTAATCAATACCGACTCTTTTTAAAAGCGTGTCGAGGTGTTTAAAGGCTTTTTCATAGGTGAAACATTCGTCAATTTGCGTTTCACTTAGATGGCGTTTCACCGCATCATTTTGTTTAAGAAGCGTCATGAACGATTGGTTGGTTCTCTTTGCCTCTAAGGCGATGGGCTGGATGATATCATAGGCATCTTCCCGGCTAAGCGATTGGTCTATTAAGGCATGCAAGACATTTTGAGAAAAAATCAGACCTTGGGTTAAATTGATGTTTTCAAGCATTTTATCTTCGTGTATCACTAAGTTTTCAACAACGCCTTTAAAACGTTTTAACATATAATCAAGCAAGGTAACCGCATCGCATAACGCCACGCGTTCAACCGAGGAATGGGAAATATCTCGTTCATGCCACAAAACGATATTTTCAAATCCCATCTGCATATAGCCTCTTAACATGCGTGCACAACCACTCATGTTCTCAGAAGCGATGGGGTTTTTTTTATGGGGCATCGCTGAGGAGCCTTTTTGTCCCTTTGAAAAGCCTTCTTCAACCTCACCGACCTCCGTTTTGGACAAATGTCTGATTTCTGTGGCCAGATTATCGATGGCACTGCCAATTTGCGTGAGCGTAGATAGATAATCGGCGTGATAATCGCGCGATAAGACTTGCGTAGAAATAGAAGCACTGTCGATATTTAAGTACTGGCAAACCAAATCTTGTACCTCTGGGGATACGTGGGCATGATTGCCCACTGCGCCACTGATTTTGCCGGTTTCAACGTGTCTTTTTCGTTCTAAAAAGCGTTGTTCTAGGCGTTTGAATATATCGATATGATACGCGAGTTTCAAGCCAAAGGAAGTGACTTCCGCATGAATACCATGCGTCCGCCCAATGCAAGGGGTTAAACGGTGTTTTTTCGCTTTTTTAACCAGGCTTTCAATTAAGTCTTTCAATCCCCTAGCAAGGATTTGATTGGCTTTTTTATAAACCAACGCTTGGGCCGTATCAACCACATCGGTACTGGTAAGTTTATAATGAAAAAAACGTTTTTCCTCCCCTAAGGTTTCAGAAATTTGCCTGGTAAAAGCCACCACGTCGTGTTTGGTGGTCGCTTCAAGGCTTTTGATACGCTCAAAATCGAGTTTCACGTTTTGTTTGGTTTTAACGTATATGCCCTTAGGAATGATAGCTAAGGTTTCATAGGCGTTTAAAACCGCAAGTTCAGCGTCCAAAAACGATTGATAACGGTTCTTTAGGGAAAATAGTTGTGCCATTTCCTCACTTTGATAACGTGCAATCATACCATCATTCCTTTAAGGTTTTTTTGATGATCTCTTCGCGTTTGATTAACGCTTTTCGATCAGGACCCGTAGAGATATAAGCGATACTTACCCCAGTGAGTACTTCAATGCGTTCAATATAGTTTTTCGCTTCTTTGCTTAAATCTTCATAGCGATTCACCGCATTTAAATCATCTTTGAAGCCGGGCATGCTTTCATAAACGGGCGTTACTTTTTTAAGCGTTTCATGATCAGAAGGCACCGTGTCAATCGTTTTTCCCTCTAGTTTATAGGCTGTACATAGTTTTAAGCTATCCAGTCCACTAAGGACATCAAACAACATCAGCGCAAAGGCATCAAATCCGTTGAGACGAATCGCATGTTTAAGCTGCACGATATCCAAGTGTCCAATACGACGCGGCCGGCCGGTCGTGGTACCAAACTCATTGCCTTTAAGGCGTATTTTTTTAGCGATATCATCATCGATTTCACTCGGAAAGGCGCCACTGCCCACTCTGGTTGTATAGGCTTTGACAATACCTAAGACTTTTTTGACATGTTTTGGGGCTATGCCGACATTGAGCGGTATGGAGGCCGCAGAAGGCGAAGAAGACGTCACAAAGGGATATGTTCCATGATCCAAACAAAGCATAGTCCCTTGCGCCCCTTCAAACAATACGTTTTTCTCGCGTTCAATGGCACGGTTTACCAAAGCGGCCCCATCGACTATCAAAGGTTTTAAGAAAGCTTGATAAGGCGCCATTTCTTTTTTTATGTCCGCTTTTAAAAGTGGCTTTTGCCCAAAGGATTTTAACGTTTGATTTAACGAAGGCAAATACGTATCCAAGTATAAATCAAAACTTGTTTGTGATACGAAGGTCTCCATCTTTAAGCCCGTGCGGGCGGCTTTGTCCTTATAAGCAGGGCCGATGCCCTTATGGGTCGTGCCGATTTTTTCGCTTCGGTTTGCTTCATCTAAAGCATCTAGACGTTTGTGCACCGGCAAGATCACATGAGCACGCTTATCGACAAACAAACGGTTTTTCGTTGTAATATGGAGTTCATTTAACATCTTTATTTCTTCATATAGCGCTTTAGGGTCAATGACCATACCCGCGGCCAATAAGTTTGAAGCGGCTTCGTTAAAGACGCCTGAAGGCACTAAATGAAGGGCATACGTTTTACCGTCAAACTTAATTGTGTGACCGGCGTTGTTGCCGCCTTGAAAACGGATGACCATATCGGCTTCTTGACTTAATAAATCGGTCATTTTGCCTTTGCCTTCATCGCCCCATTGAGCGCCGATAATCGCAAGTGTGTTAGCCATGGTTGGCCTCCTTTTTCATCATGCTTCTAGCAATATGAACCCCGCTGGCACTCGCTTGGGCTAAGCCGCGTGTGATCCCAGCCCCATCACCACCGAAATAAAGATTGTTGATTTCGCTTTCAAACTGTGTATTGATTTTTGGTCTGGCGCTATAAAACTTGGCTTCAACCCCATAAAAAAGCGTATGCGCCGAGGCGATACCAGGGGTTACTTTATCCAAGGCTTCAATCATTTCTATAATGGAGACTAAGGTGTTATACGGTAAAACCAAGCCTAAATCTCCAGGAAAGGCTTCTTTTAAGGTTGGTCGAACAAAGCCTTCTTGCAACCGCTTTTCTGTGGTCCTACGCCCTTTTTTAAAGTCACCATACTTTTGCACAATCACCGAACCATTAGAAAGCATATTGGCTAAATTGGCAATCCCTTTAGCAAAATTATTGGGTCTTTTAAAAGGCGTTTCAAAGGCATGTGAAACCAACAAGGCAAAATTGGTGTTGGCACTACCTAAGTTTTCATCGCGGTAAGCATGCCCATTAGCTAGCATCGTCCCGCCATGGTTTTCAATCACCACATGCCCACTTGGGTTCGAACAAAAGGTTCTCACCATTGTCCCCACACTGGCATGATAGACAAACTTTCCTTCGTATAAGTGTTTGTTGATTTCTTCCATAATTTCATTAGACGTCTCTACCCTTACGCCAATATCCACGTGGTTAACCGATTGTGAAAGGTTATGTTTTTGACATAACGTTTCTAACCAAGCCGCACCATCACGCCCGGGCATTAAGGCGACATGTTCAGCCTTAATAACCTCATCATTGGCTAAAACGATGCCTTCAATGACCCGGTCTTTAACGACGATATCTTTAATTGGGCTATCAAAACAAATGGTTACTTTATCTTTTAAGTACGCATAAATGCGTTTAAGGATTTCTAAGTTTTCTTCGGTGCCTAGGTGTCTAACTTTCGCTTTTAGTAGTTTTAAGCCTACCGCAAGGCCTCTTTTTTCAATCGCTTTAACTTCATCGGTCTCAGGATTGGTAATCGCGGTTGAGGCGCCATGTTTCAAATTGATCTTGTCGACGTATTCAATCAAGGCTTCTACGGAATCTTCATCCATGTAACTCGTCATCCAGCCCCCAAAAGCCGATGTAACATTGAACTTACCATCCGAATAAGCTCCAGCCCCACCAAATCCATTGGTAATACCGCAGCTAGGCAAACACCCAAACTCACCATCGGCGGTTTCTGGGCATTTACTAAGTTTCTTTTCCAACATGGGGCAACGTCTTTTATCGATTGGTTTACCCTTATCAAGTAATAATACGCTTTTCTTTGGTGCAATAATAGACAATTCATAAGCCGCAAAAATGCCTGCTGGGCCAGCCCCTACAATGATAACGTCATAGTTGTTTTCCATGAAATCCTCCTATAGCTCACATGAACTTACGTCATGATTATACCTTATTTATCGTTGGGTTGAAATAGGAAAACCGATATTCACAGTTTTTATAATTAGTTTTATTCGCCGTGAAAAAAAAGACATGTTACAATAAAGATAAGAAGAGTTAGGATGATTACTTTGAGACTATCAACCGCCATTACGTTATACACGATTGCCTTTAGTTTGTTTGCTTTGATGCTTTTGTATGATATCAATCTATTTCGCTTTATCTATCCTAATTACGTTGGGTTGCTTTTTGTCTTTGGGCTGCACTATACGCTTACAAGAAGGAAAGCTTATGATCTTGTTTTAATGTTTATCGGCGGTATCAATTTTTTTACTGCCATCGTCCGTTTTGCGATGAGCGATTTTTCTGAGGCGGCGCAAGTTATCTATCGTCCCATGTTGGTTTTCTCGATTTTATTTTTAATCAGCGCGACTACTTATTTACTCATCGATGATTATCGCGACGGGGTTCGTGAGAAGCAAAAAACCCATCCGCATAACGTGGATGTTTATGAAGACCCAGAAAAACCGATTAAACGAAAATACTTTTAACGCATGATTGGCTTGACTTTCTAAAATCAACAGTGATATAATCATTAGCGACTCTTTGGAGAATTAGCTCAGCGGGAGAGCACTTCCTTGACGTGGAAGGGGTCGGCGGTTC
>CAZCSL010000009.1:22361-48469 GCA_964501415.1 uncultured Candidatus Izemoplasmatales bacterium | reverse complement strand
GGTTTTTTTGTTTTGGTTGTAAGTATTAATCGCCAAGCGATAAGCGATCGTTTTAATCCAAGCTAAAAATTGTCCTTGAGCTTTATAATCATAGATTTTTTCAATCATTTTCAAATAGGTATCTTGCATCACATCTTCACTTAACGAAGGGTCTTTTAAAATGCTTAAAATGGTATGATACACCGCCACGCTTGTTTCATCGTAGAGGGTATCAAACGCTTTTTCATCGCCATTTTTAAATCGATTTACATACGTATCAAGCTTAGATTGTCCCATGGCTAAACCAACTTTCATCTATATAACAAGTTTAGAATCGTTTTTATTGGTAATACTTATTTAATTATACTAAAACTGCGAAGCAATTGTAAAATATATGATATCATAAATACTGAGGTGATTATGTGCGTTTATGTGCAACGACGGCCTTTGGGCTGGAAGCGATGGTTAAGGCTGAATGTCAAAAACTAGGTTTTTCCCTTAAAGACGTTGAAAATGGGAAGGTTTTTTTTGAGGGCGATTTTGAAACGCTAATCAAAGCGAATTTGTCGTTAAGAACCGCCGAACACGTCTATGTGGTTTTAGAAGAAGAAACCATAAAGACGTTTGATCAGTTGTTTGCGTTGATAAAACGCATTGATTTTACGCCTTATTTGACTAAAGATGCGGCTATGATCGTCAATGCGAAAAGTCAAAAGAGTACTTTATACAGTTTAAGAGACATTCAAAAAATCACCAAAAAAGCATGGATTGAAAATTTAAAAACGGCTTTCAATCAAACCACGTTTTTAGAAGCTGGGCCGGTTTTTAACTTGTTGGTTAGTTTTGATAACAACCGTTGTTTAGTATTGCTAGATACCTCTGATCAAGCCTTGCACAAGCGAGGCTACCGACAAAAACAAGGTGAAGCACCGATTAAAGAGACGTTGGCTGCGGCTTTAATCATGCAAAGTTTTTATCAATCCGACCGCATATTGATAGACCCCTTTTGTGGGTCGGGCACGATTGCCATTGAAGCGGCTTTAATCGCTAAAAATATCGCACCCAATATCAATAGAGCCTTCGCGTTTGAACGATTTAAGTCTTTTGATAAAGCGCTTTTTAGACGCATTAAAAGTGAAGCCTTAAAAGCGATTAAACAAGATGAGCCCATTAAGATTTTGGCCGCTGATAAAGATCATAAAATGGTTGAGATGGCCAAAGAAAACGCCTTTAATGCGGGCGTTGATGATATCATCCAGTTTAAAGTAAGCGATTTTAAATATATGGATTACAGCTTGCCTTATGCGATCGTCATTACCAATCCGCCTTATGGTTTGCGCCTAGAAGATAAAAAAGCGTTGAGTGAGCTTTATCAAAGATTGGGTTCAATCATCAAAAAACACAAAGATAACAGTTATTATATTTATACGGCTTACCAAGGGTTTGAAAAAACCTTGGGGCTTTATGCCGATAAGACCCGTGTGCTTTTTAACGGGCGTATTAAGGGGCGTTTATACCAATATTTTGGCGAAAAGCCACCTCTTTAGAAGTTAAAACAAAAAATAAGCAATTAAGTCAAAAAAATATGCTTAGATGTGCTATAATATTTCGCGGTGATTACGGTGACAAAAGAAGAGACGAAACGGGAACTCATATTAAAAGACCCAAACATTTACAAAGGCCTGATCATTTTGGCCTTTCCTTTAATGATTAATAATTTAATCAAAACGTTGCACGATATCGTGGATATGTTTTTTGTTGGCCGTATTGAAGGCGTAAGATCCTCAGATGCCGTTGCGTCGATACAGTTAACGTTCCCTGTGATGTTTACTTTCATCTCCCTGGGGATAGGGGTCATGGTTGCGGCTACAGCGCTTATATCCCAATCGCTTGGCGCCAATGAAAAAAACTTGGCAAAACGGACGGGGGCAGATATTTTTACACTCGCTGTTTTAAGCGGTATTGTGTTTGCCTTGTTAGGCTTTTTCTTAGCGCCTTTCATTATGCGGTGGATGGGCGCTACGGGCTATATTTTTGAAAATAGCGTGACGTATTTGCGCATTCGCGCTTTTGAATTCCCGGTATTGTTTGGCTTTTTTGCCTATATGGGCACAAGGCAAGCCTCTGGGGACACACTCAGTCCCGTCTTTATTAGCGGCAGTGCGATTTTGTTAAACATCATTTTATCACCGATCTTTATCTTGGTGCTTTCTCTTGGGGTACCTGGGGCGGCCCTGGCGACGCTTTTGGCTAATTACCTCATTATGCCGATTGGTTTTTATCGTTTGTTTCATGCCAAAGATGGCGTAAGAATCGATTTTAAAGAAGTCGTCGATTTTAAAGCGATTAAATATCGACTTAAAAATAGCGTCTTGATTATCAAGACCGCCGTACCTGCCTCAGTAGGCCAAGCGATTACGGCGATTGGGTTTGGCGTGATGAACGGCGTCATTTATAGTTATGGTCCTGAAACCGTTGCGGCGTTTGGTATCGGTAATCGGTTATTATCGATGATTTTACACCCTGTGATGGCCACGGGCGCCATTTTAGCGGCCTTTATCGGTCAAAACATCGGCGCACAAAACCCTGCAAGAGCTAAAGAAACCTTCCGTAAAAGCATGATTTTATCCGTGGGCATCATGACGGTAGGGTCGATGATTATCATTTTCCTTAGAGCCCCCCTTGCTGGATTGTTTTTGGCCGACGATCCTGTTGCGCTTAAACTGACCATTGATTATATGTTCTTTATCCTATTGGGTCTGCCTTTGATGGCGGTATTCCAAACGTTTATTGGAACTTACAATGGGACAGGGAACACCCACTATACTTTCATTTTGTCGGTTACGAGACTTTGGGCGATTCGTTTGCCGCTGGTCATCTTCTTAGGAAGTTTCTTTCCACAGCGCGGCTCACAAGTCATTTGGGAAGCGATGCTCATCAGCAATTTATTGATTGCCGTGTTAGGTTTTTTCCTTTACTTGCGCATTGATTTCAAACCCAAAATCAAACCCGAAAAGAAACCCAAACTCAACCCATTACAAACCTAAAAAAAGAGGCTTTCAAGTTGAAAGCCTCATGTTTTTTTAAACAGTCCATGTTTTAACAACCGCATAATTTCATCGACAATGTGGTCAATATCGCTATTGTTGGTCCCTAAATCCATGATGACTTTTAAGCCGATAAAGTGATTGATGCCCATCAAAACAAAACTGATGACTTCGGTATCAATATCTTTAATCTCACCTTTTTGTTTAGCGCTGCTTAAACCATTGGCATACCGAATTGAAAAGGATTCGTAATAATCCTTAAATAGCTTTCTATCGATATAAAGCGATTCCCAGATAATGTTATACATTTCTGGGTTTTTTTGTGCGTAAGTGATGAACGCTTTTAAACCCGCCCGTTCTTTTTCATAGCGGTCTTCAATATCGGCAACTTTCTCAGCAATATGTTTTCTAATATTATAGGAGAACAAACTCAATATATGTTTATAAAGCGCGATTTTGGAAGGGAAATAAAGATAAAACGTCCCAATAGCCACCCCGGCTTTTTTGGTAATATCACCGATGGTGGTCTTGTGATAACCCTGTTTGTAAAAAAGAGCGATAGCGGCACTTTCTACCGTTTTAAACGTGTTTTTTGCGTTTCGGTGTTTCGGTTCTTTAATATTTAAGTCTAACATAACATACTCCTTTGTTGATTTTGTGAAGGCTTCTAATTGACAGTGTAAGCGTTTTATGATATATTATGAATAACCATTCAGTTTATGAATAATCATTCAGTTTATGAATAACTGTTCACACTCAAAAGTATAAATCATTGTGCCGTTTTTGGCAATAGATAATAATTTATTTAGGAGGATTTCATGCAAAAGGTTTATATTGTAAGCGCTAAACGTACCGCGATAGGTGGGTTTATGGGTTCGCTTTCTACCATGCATCCAGCCGATTATGCAGCGACAACTTTAAAAGCCGCCTTAGATAGTGCCAATCTGAAGACAGATAGCATCGATGAGGTCATCGTGGGTAATATCTTACCCGCTGGCTTAGGTCAAGGCGTAGCCAGACAAGTTTCTATCAAAGCAGGGTTACCTCAAAAAACGCCAGCTTATGCACTCAATATGGCTTGTGGTTCAGGAATGAAAGCGATGATGAATGCGTTTTCTCAGTTGCAACTCAATCAAGCCGAAGTGATTGCGGCCGGGGGAACGGAATCGATGTCAAAGGCCCCTTACATTTTACCCGATAAGACGCGCTCAGGAATTAAAATGGGTGGGTTTAACGTTAAAGACCATATGATTGATGATGCTTTGATGGATGCGTTTAAACCTCAGCACATGGGCATAACCGCAGAAAATATCGCCGAAAAATATAACTTGACAAGAGCAGCCCAAGATGCGTTTGCCGCTGAAAGCCAACGACGCGCTATTGTCGCACAAGATGGTGGTCGATTTAAAGATGAAATCGTCCCCATAACCGTAAAAGAGCGCAAACGCGAATTTGTTTTTGAGGCCGATGAGCACATCAACCGCAAAAGCAACGAAGAAACCTTAGCAAAACTGCGTCCGGCGTTTAAAAAAGATGGGACCGTAACCGCAGGAAATGCCTCGGGTATTAATGATGGAGCTAGCTTTTTGATCTTAGCTTCTGAGGCAGCGATTAAACAATATAATTTAAAACCCTTAGCTGAAGTGATCGGTTTAGGCCAAGCAGGGGTTGATCCGGACTTTATGGGCTTAGGGCCTGTGCCCGCCATTGAAAAGGCACTTGACTTTAGTGGTTTAAAGCTTTCTGAAATTGATTTAATCGAATTGAATGAAGCCTTTGCGGCGCAAAGTTTAGGCGTACTTAAAGGCTTAGAAGCAGCCCACGATATATCGGTAGCTGATTTGATGACTAAGACCAACTTAAACGGTGGTGCGATCGCTTTGGGTCATCCAGTAGGTGCCAGTGGAAGCCGCATTGTGGTTACTTTATTACATGAAATGATGAAGCGTGATGTTAAGCATGGTCTAGCATCACTGTGCATTGGTGGCGGTATGGGTACCGCTGTTATTCTTAAAAAAATGGAGGCTAAATAATGCGTTTAGAAAATAAAGTTGCATTAATTACAGGCGCCGCCGCAGGCTTAGGAAAAGCCATGGCGCTTCGATTTGCAGAAGAAGGGGCCAAGGTAATCGCCCTGGATATGAAGGCTATCGATTATGAAACCCAGCAAATCAAAGGTGAAATCTTAGATGTGACAGACAGTGAAAAATGTCAAAGCTTAGTGGAAAAGATTATCCAAACCCATGGTCAAATCGATATTTTGGTCAATAACGCAGGCATCACTAAAGACAGCATGACCAGAAAAATGACGGATGACGCTTGGGATAAGGTCTTGAACGTCAATTTAAAAGGCGTCTTTAACCTAACCAGACATATTGGACCGCATATGGAATCCATTGGGGGCGGTTCAATCATCAATATATCCAGTGTGGTCGGTGAATACGGCAATATTGGTCAAGCCAATTATGCCGCTTCCAAAGCCGGTGTCATTGGCCTTGGTAAAACGTGGGCCAAAGAATTTGCTAGAAAAGGGGTTCCCGTTCGAGTTAACACGATTGCCCCTGGTTATATCATGACCGATATTTTAAAAACCGTTCCACAAGATTTACTCGATCAATTTGCAAGCATGACGATGCTGAAACGTCTTGGACAACCTAAAGAAATAGCTAATGCTGCTTTATTCTTAGCATCAGATGAAGCAAGCTACATCACGGGCCATACCTTAAGCGTTAATGGTGGCATGCGACTTTAAAAAATGGAGTGATATTATGGCAAAAGAACCCCATATAGGCATTCTTGGTACTGGTATATATTTGCCAAGCCAAACCCTTAACGCCAAAGAGATTGCTGCTAAAACCAACGGCAATTGGACTGAGGAGAATGTGGTTAAAAAACTTGGTATCAAGAAAATCTATGTTCCATCGAAAGACGATGGAACCCAAGAAATGGCAGTAAAAGCTGCTAATGAAGCAATAAAAGACACCGGGATTGATCCCTTAGATATCGATTTGATTTTGGATATAGGTGAGGAGTGGAAGGAATACCCTTTAACGACCTCAGCGCTTTATGTACAAGGTCAAATTGGTGCTGATCATGCTTGGGGCATCGATTTACAAAATCGCTGTGCTACGTGTCTATCGGCTTTCAAGATTGCCAAAGACATGATGTTAGCCGATGATAGTCTCAATACGGTTATGATTGTTGGTGGATATCGCAACGGTGATTTTGTCGATTTTAGCGATCCAAATATGTCGATGATGTACAATCTATCGGCCGGTGCAGGCGCCATCATTTTGAAAAAGAACATACAAAAAAATCTTCTCCTTGATTCTCATATTATCGCTGACGGTACGCTTGCACGTACCGCCGGCGTGGAGATTGGTGGGACCAAAAACCCCATTACCGAGGAGAATTTAAAAGACGCGTATAAATCATTGCGTTTAATGGAGCCCAAGAAAATGAAGGACCGTCTCAATGCGGTTTCTATGGACAATTGGTTTGCTTGTATTGATCAAGCGCTAAAAAAATCGTCTAAAACCCGTGCGGATTTAGATTATTTAGCCATCCTTCACATTAAACGTTCAGGTCATTTAGGTATGCTTGAGGCCCTTGGTTTAAGTGAAGAACAAACGACATATTTGGAAGATTATGGCCACATGGGTCAAATCGATCAAATTTTGTCTTTGCACTTAGGTTTGAAAGCGGGCAAGATTAAACCAGGTAGCACCATAGCTTTAATTGCGGCTGGCATCGGTTATGTATGGGGTGCTAGTGTGATTCAATGGGGTGAGAGTAGTGTATGATTTTCTAACCAATGTATTTAGAGTGCTTTTCAATGCTTTACAATCAGGTAGCACGACCGCATTGGCCGCATTGGGCATAGTGCTCATCTTTAGAACCTCCAAAACCACGAACTTTGCACAAAGTTCTATTGCGACATTAAATGCATTTGTGGCAGCTTGGTTGTTTTCGACCCATGGGTTCAATTTATGGCTAGCAGCCTTGGTAGGCTTAGCTACAGCCTTTTTGACAGGCATCATCGTCGATAGGGTGTTTATTAAAAATGCCCCTAAAAATAATCCCATTGCCAGACCCATTATCACGCTTGGTATTATCATGATTATCATTGGCATCTTACCGATGATTTTTCGCCTTGGCCAAACCGGTGTGACATATGGGTTACCACGCTTTTTTAGAGGTGGTATTGATGTATTTGGAACCTCTTTGAGGTATAATCTCATCTTTACCGTTGTGGTTTCTGTAGTGTTAATGGTTTTGGTTTTTTGGTTTATTAATCACACTAAATGGGGCCTAGCTACTAGGGTTACGGCTTCTGATGAGACAACTGCAAAGTTAATGGGTGTGCCTACGGGTAAAGTCACGATGTTCTCTTGGGCTTTTGCGGCGGTATTTGGTACCTTCGCTGGAATCTTTATCGCGCCGTTGATGAGTATGTCACCTGTTTATATGGTTAATACCCAAGTCAGTGCCTTCTTTGCCAGTGTTGTAGGTGGGTTTACCACTTTTGGCGGGCCTGTTTTAGCTTCCTATATCATTGCCTTTTTGGAACAAAGCTTTCCAAGAATCCTAAACCTATGGGGCTATGCTGATTGGAGCAGTACAATCGTGTTTGTTTTGGTTTTAATATTCCTTTATTTTAGACCGTATGGGTTGTTTGGTAAAAAGCCCATCAAGAAAGTGTAGGTGGCTTCGATGTCAGTTAAACAATATTTATCGGCTACAGGGAACTTTTTACAAAAAACCGCTCAATACAAGCCACTACATTTTGTCCTTTTTGGCGCATTGCTTCTAATATTGCTCGCCGCGCCATATTATGATGTAATACCTGGTGGTCGTAACTCTAATGGGTTTATTGCACCCGCCATTTATTATACAGTTGCAGCCCTTGGATTGAATTTATTGCTTGGCTTTGGGGGGTTAATTTCGTTAGCAAGCGCCGCGTTTATCGGCATTGGGGCTATGTCTATGGGGTACTTGATGATATATCAAGAGATGTCATTTTTCGTAGCCTTGATTATAACCATGAGTGTTTCTTTAGCGCTTGGATTAGTGGTCGGACTTTTCTCTTTAAAAGTCAGCGGCATATACCTTACGATTGGGACGTTGTTTTTTGCAACGATTATTGAGAATCTGTTTTTAGATGTCATGCCGATGAGTGCCACAGAGCGTTTGGGTGAGATTACATTCTTTGGTAACGCGGTTATTGATACCTCGCGTTCTTATACACAACTTAGAACTGGCGAACCTCAATATGACCGCTATATTGCGCTTGTTATTATGGTCGTTGTATTGGTCTTATCTATGATTGTTTTATACAATATTATCAAAAGCAAGACAGGGCGTGCGTTTTTAGCGATGAGTAGAAGCGCAAATGCCGCAGCTGCCATGGGCGTAAATATTGGTGTTTACCGCATTATTGCTTTCATGATCGCGACATTTTATGCCACGACAGCTGGGGTTTTATATGTTATTTATAACACCTCAATCCAAAACAACATATGGACATTAGAGTTATCTTTGTTTATTTTGGCGGTTGTTATTGTTGGCGGTATGCGTTCTATTTTCGGAACCTTTATTGGTGCCTTGGTTATATTTACCGTACCTAATCTATTCATTAACGAGTATTTAAGAACCTTTTCTAATTTTTTAGAAACGCGTTTTGAAATTGCTTGGTCACCTGCAGGGTTTGCACCTGTCTTTGCTGGGTTGCTTATTATTATTGTGGTGTTGTTTTATCCTTTAGGGTTAATAAAACTCGCTTATGATGCCAAGTATCTGCTTATCAAATTATCGATGTTCATAAAGACTAAAGTAAAGCAATTAAAGGGTGGTGAACCCCGTGGGTAAAACAACGCAAGTCAAAAATCCGTTGCTTAAAATTGACCAATTAACGATGCGTTTTGGCGGTTTAAAGGCCGTTGATAATCTATCGTTTGATGTCAAGGAAGGCGAAATTGTTGGACTTATCGGTCCTAATGGGGCTGGCAAGACGACCGTCTTCAACTGTATGACTCAGTTTTATGATGAATATGACGGAGATATTTGGTTTCAAGGTGAAGATAAGAATTTAGTATCCTTAAAAGGCGTCAAAGTACATGATGTGATCGATTATGGCATGGTTAGAACTTTTCAAAATATCGAACTCGTACCGGATTTAAGCGTGTTAGATAACGTTTTAATTGGGGCTCATAAACAATTTAAAACGGGTTTGTTTCAACACATATTCAAAACCCCAAAAGCACGCAAAGAAGAAAAATCGTTACGCGAAAAAGCCTTAGAAAGCTTAGAATTTATCGGCATTGCCCACCTTAAAGACTTTTATGTGGCGGGTCAACCTTACGGTGTACAAAAGAAAATAGAGATTGCCCGTACACTGATGAGCAATCCAAAACTGATCATTTTAGATGAACCCGCTGCCGGTCTAAACGATCATGAGACCGATGAACTGCAGGCCTTGTTCATTAAATTGCGCGATAAATACAATGTGACGATTTTACTCATAGAACATGATATGGGATTTGTAATGGATGTGTGTGACCGCGTATGCGCCATAAACTTTGGTAAGTTTCTTGCTATGGATACACCTAAAAAGATTCAAAACAATAAACTCGTCAAAGAAGCTTACCTTGGGGAGGATTACTAAAATGAATATCCCTGAAAAGTTAACATCATTATTCAAAGCTCGTTCGCAAAAAGTCATCAAAGCCGATATGTCAAAAAACGCGATGTTAAACGTGAAGGACTTAACGGTTAATTACGGACCCATAAATGCGCTTAAAAATGTCGATATAGAGGTGAAAAAAGGTAGTATTGTTTGTGTGCTAGGTTCCAATGGAGCAGGCAAGACGACACTACTTAAAAAAATATCAGGCATCGTTGAAGCCCAACAAGGTTCTATCCTTTATGACCAAGAAAATATTACTAAAGTAAATCCTGAGAAAATCACAGAAAAAGGTATCGTACAATCGCCAGAGGGCAGACAAATCTTTGCGGATTTAACGGTGAAAGAAAACTTGATTATTGGCGCTTTTACGATTAAAGATGATTATGTTAGCAAAGAAAATGTTTATGCGGATGCCGCTAACGATCGTGTAAGGGCCTTGTTAAAAAGCGAGGACAATGATGAAAGTATCTTTATGCGCCGTGAAGAAATCATTACCAATAATTTAGCACGCGTTTATAAACTGTTCCCAGTCTTAGAGGAGCGCAGTAAACAAATTGCTGGTTCCTTATCAGGCGGCGAACAACAAATGCTTGCGATTGGGCGCGCTTTGATGGCCTCACCGAAACTATTGATTTTGGATGAACCTTCACTGGGCTTAGCGCCATTGATTGTAAAAAGTATTTTTGAAACCTTAGTTACGCTTAACAAACAAGGCATGACGATTTTAATCGTTGAACAAAACGCCTTACAAACGTTAAAAATTGCCGATTATGGCTATGTGCTCAAAGTGGGAAAAATTATAAAATCTGCAGATGCAAAAACGTTACTTAATGACCAAGAACTCATCGATGCATATATTGGTAAATAAAGCAACAAGATGCCTTATGGCATAAAAAAAATATAAAATATATTGGAGGAGAAACAAAATGAAAAAATTATTCATGTTTTTACTAGCTTTTACCTTTATCCTTGGCGTTGCGGCTTGTGGCAACGGCGATGATAATGGCGACAATGGCGACAACGGAGACAATGGTGACAATGGTAATGATGTTGACAATGGTGACAACGGCGATGACGTTGATGACTTTGTCCAAGGGATTACCGATGACAAAATTTATGTTGGTAATACCGCTGCTATTTCAGGTGCGTTTGCCCCTGTAGGCGTCCCTTTTAATGCCGCTATTCAAGCTTACTTTGATATGGTAAATGCAGAAGGTGGTATCGGCGGTCGTGAGATCGAGTTTATCCATTACGATGATGGCTTTGATGCTTCAGATGGAGTAACGTATACCGAACGCTTGGTAGAAGAAGATGAGATTTTTGCGCTCGTGGGTCACTTTGGTACCCCAACCGTTGGAGCTACGAGAGATTATCTCAATCAAATTGGCATCCCTCGTGTTTATTATGCAACCGGTATTTCACAGTTATTCAATCCTAATGCAACTGGTTATGAACGCTCAAGCTTCCCAGTACAACCTATCTATGATGCTGAAGGTGAAGTATTTGTAGCGCGTGCGGTCAGTGAATTTGATGCTGAAACGATTGGCGTTATTTATACCAACGCCGATGATGGTGAAGGGATGTTAAACGGTATTGAGCGTCGTGCAGATATGTTGAATGTGGAACTTAAAACCTATTCAATGGCACCCGATGAAGTGCCAAGTGCTCAAGCCGATAATATCATTAGCGATGATGTTGATGTCATCATTATTGCAGCTAACCAAGATCCATTTGTTGCGGCGGCGAAAGCACTTTATGATGCTGGTAATACCAAACCTGTAATAACTAGTTACGTCAGTGCGGATGCAGGCATTATCGCGCAACTAAGTGATGAATTACTTGATGAACAGTTTGAATTATTTGCCAGTGCCTGGGTTGATATTTTCAATGAAGAAGGCGAATTAAGTGAAGGTTACTTGAAATTTGCAGAAACCGTTCCTGATTATGCAGACAATGCCTTTGCGATGGCTGGTTGGATTGCCGCACATTTCTTTGTGACCGGCTTGGAGCGTGTGGGTGACGACGAACTGACATGGGAAAGCTATATCAATGCGATGGAAGAAGCCCCAATTGAAAACCCAATGGGTGGTATTGTTGATTATGCAGATGGTTCTCGCGTTGGTACACAAGCGATGGCTTTGTTAAAAGCAACCATCACCGTAGTAGAAGATGACGACGATGTTTATGAATGGGCTAATTTCTTACCTATTGAAGATATCGCAGCCATTTTAGAAGATTAATTACATAAACGTATATAGGGGTGGGGCAACCCACCCCTTATCATCATGAAAGGAGTTTTTTCATGGCTCAAAAGATAACCATAGAAGAAGCTTTAAAGCTTATCAAGGATGGCGATCATATCATCAGTGGCATGGCCGCTTCTGAAGGTAGATTGTTTTTCCAAAACTTACATAAAATAGCGGATCGTATCAACCATGTTAGTGTGGATAACTGTTTGCCGCTTTATGCTTATCCTTATATGCTTGAACCACAGTATAAGGATAAATTCACCATTAATAGTTGGTTTTTCTCTGCGGATTTAAGAAAATCCTTCCAAAATAAAAACATCGCGTTTATTCCCAACCAACTTCATTTTGCCGGCGTTAAACGCGCTCAGTATAAGACGCCAGATGTATTTGTGGGTAATGCGACGCCACCGGATAAACACGGCTTTGTATCGCTGTCTTTATCTAATGTTTATGAAAAACATATGATTAAACAAGCTAAGTTGGTCATCTTAGAGATCAATCCTAACTTACCAAGAACCTTAGGGGATTTAGAAGTCCATGAATCGGATGTGGATTATTTTGTTGATGTTGATTATCCTGCTCCCGTTTTACCTGATTCAGAACCGAGTGAGAAGGATAAGAAAATTGGGGCTTACATCGCCGATTTAATCAACGATGGCGATACGATTCAACTGGGCATCGGCGGTATTCCCAATGCGGTTGCCGCGGCGCTTATGGATAAAAAAGACCTAGGTGTCCATACGGAGATGTTAACCACGGGCTTTATGAAATTATATAAAGCCGGCGTGATTACCAACAAACAAAAAACCTTGCATCCGGGTAAAATGGTCGCAGCCTTTGCCCTTGGCACCAAAGAATTATATGATTTTATCGATGATAATCCTGGTATTGCGCTTTTGGATGGTAATTATGTCAATGACCCTTGTGTGATTGGTCAAAACGACAATCAAGTCTCTATCAATACGACGATTGAAGTGGACTTAACGGGCCAATGTGCTTCTGAATCGATCGGGACGATGCAATTTTCTGGTACTGGGGGTCAAACCGATACCGCCACAGGCGCTCAGCGTGCTAAAAACGGCAGAAGCTTTATTACGCTTTATTCAACGGCGAATGTCATGAATAAAAAGACGGGTAAACGTGAACCGATCAGTAAAATTGTCCCCACCTTAAAACCCGGGGCTGCGGTAAGTTTGTCGCGCAATGATATCGATTATGTGGTAACCGAATACGGCGCGGTACGCTTGCGCGGAACCAGCGTTAAAGAACGGGTTGAAAAACTGATTTCTATTGCGCACCCTGATTTTAGAGAGATGCTTAAACAAGAAGCCCAAAAGATAGGATATATTTGATGAGTACTTTCACCTTTAAACAAAAAACCGTCTATTACAATTATCAAAAGAATCAGGGTGAGACTTTGGTGGTTTTGAATGGCATCATGATGTCAACGCAAAGTTGGGAGCCATTCATGGAAACTTGGTTAAAAGATTTTAGCGTCTTAAGGCTTGATTTTTTAGACCAAGGTCAAAGCGATAAAATGGATCAAGCCTATGACCAATCCTTGCAAGTTGAACTTTTAAAAGCGTTGTTGGATCATCTGTCGTTAAATAAGGTTCATCTGATGGGCATTTCTTATGGTGGTTCTATCGCCCTTCAGTTTGCGGCTTCATATCAACGCTATCTTTCAAAGCTGATCTTATTCAATGCCGCAGCTTATACCACCCCATGGCTTAGAGATGTGGGCCGCGGGTGGAATGAAGTGGCACAGATGCATAATGCCAAGGCCTATTATCACATCACGATTCCCTACATCTATTCACCGCATTTTTATGTCAAAAACCAAGCCTGGATGAAAAACCGTGAAGAGACGTTACTACAAGTCTTTTCCAATCCGGTCTTCTTAAATGCGATGTGCCGCTTGACGCGTAGTGCTGAGTCTCACGATGTAAGAGAGGCTTTAAAAGAGATTGAGACCGAAACGTTGGTTGTGGCGAGTGATTACGATTTTTTAACGCCTAAAAGCGAACAAATTTATATCGTTGAACGCATGCCCAACGCGACCTTACTTACGTTCGACAATACGGGTCATGCGAGCATGTATGAAAAACCCGAATTGTTTATGACCACGATCCGAGGCTTTTTAAAATCCGATGTTAGTGCGATAAAAATATAGGAGTAAATCATGGAGAAAAAAACGCTTGTTTTAGACAATGAAGAAACGCTTGCTTATTTACACTATCCCAATGAAGGCAAACCGACTCTATTATTGCTGCATGGCAATATGTCCTCATCGGTCCACTACAAACCGCTGATCGAACAACTAAAAGAAGACTTCACCTTATTGGTGCCCGATATGCGTGGGTTTGGAGATTCTAGTTATCATAAACCCATTGAATCTTTAGAGGATTTTGCGGATGATTGTGCGCGCTTTTTAACGCATTTTGAACATTCGCCCGTCGTTGTTATTGGTTGGTCAACCGGAGGCGGGGTGGCCTTGAAGTTTGCCGCTAAATACCCGCAACTCACCAAAAGTATCGTCTTGATTGAAAGTGCTTCTTATCGGGGCTATCCAATTTATGAAAAAACGCAAGACTTAAAACCTACCAAGCAATTGTACACCTCAAAAGAAGCGATGGCACAAGACCCCTTGCAAGTCGCACCCGTGGCCAAGGCTTTAAAAGAGAACAACTTTGAGTTTATCAAACAAGTATGGCTACAAACCATTTATAACGTGAAAGCCCCTCAAAAAGATGACCTCGAGTTGTACATCCATGAAACGCTAAAGCAACGCAACCTTATCGATGTCGATTGGGCCTTGATGACCTTTAATATGTCCGATACACAAAATGGCGTTGCGCCGGGTGATGGCTCCATTCATGATTTAGAGGTGCGCGTTTTAGCTACGTGGGGTCAAAAGGACCTAGTCATTCCAAAACCGATGTTTGAAGAAAACATTGCGGCACTTAAAGACGTTACTCCGTATGTTTTTGAACAGGGTTCTCATTCACCGATTACCGATGAGCCTGAAGCATTGGCTAGGTTGATCACGACTTTCATTGAAAAAGATATTTGATTAAACGCCTGAATCATAGGCGTTTTTTTTAGAAAAAAGCATTAAAGAAAAACCATAAGCTTCAACCAATCATAAGGTTGAGGTGATAAGATGAAGAAAATCGCATTTTTTCTAGCTTTATTGATCATGGTCCTAGCCTCAAAATCCTTAATTTATGCTTTGGACCGTGAACCAGCCGGTAAGAATTTAATCAATCCAGAACATTTCTACACCGATAGTACCAACATGTATACCACATCGCCCTTAGCCGTTGAGCCCAACACCACCTATACCTTTGCAATCTCAACGATGATTGGGGCTACCGCACTAGAAGACAGCGTCAAAATATTGCAAGGCGACAGCGTATTGGTTGATGCCAACATTTCTCACGATAACGATACATGTAGCCCAAAGCACGTCAGCGGAGATGAAAAATTGATCTGTACGTTTGAAACCAACCACAAAACGCACTTGGATATCGAAGTCATCGGGGATATGGACCCAAGAGGGGGGCTTCAAGATTTAGAAGGCGTACAATTAGAACTAGGCGATACCTACACGGGCTATGAACCGTTTATCGCCGCTAGCGAACCTGAGTTTCAAGGCGAAGGTTTATTGGTGCTTGATTATGATGATACGCTTTATTTAGATGAAATCATCGGAACATACATAACGGCTTATGATGAAATTGACGGCGATTTAACCGATGATATTGAAGTGGTTTCTGATACGTACACGGGTCATGAAGATACCGTTGGAGAATACAGCGTAGCCATGGAAGTGTTTGATTCTAGTGGAAATGGGGCAGCTTTTGATTTAACCATCAAAATTCAAGACACCAATCCCCCAGAAATCATCGGCTCTAATGTTATCGAAGTTTCGGTTGATGATCAAAAAAGCTTGGCGGATTTGATCGATGGCCATTTTGAGTTTTATGACGGTCACGATGGTGAAATTGAAACCTATAGTATATTAAAAGATGATTACAGTGACCACAAAGATGAACTCGGTGACAAAGAAGTGCGCATCATGATTGAAGATAGCTCTGAAAATCAAACCGAACTTTTATTTAGAGTTAGAATCAAAGATGAAACCCCACCGACGATTGAAGGACCAAGTGCGTATGATGTCTATCTTTCTGAGTCGCTGCATGAAGACGACCTATACGCCCTGTTTGAAGTAAGCGACAATCACACAGAAGCAAGTGAAATTGACTTTAGCATAACCAGCGAAACCCATCCTTCCGCCTTAGATGAGATCGGCCAATATACCTTGATATTTAAGGCGATTGATGAAAGCGGCAACGAAGCGTCGCACGAATTAAACATCGAGATTATCGATGATGTCAAACCAACCTTAGAAGGACCTAATCATATCGAGATATCCTACCAACAATCACTCGATTTTGAGACTTTAAAATCAGACTTAGTTGTAGAAGATAATCATTGTGACTTAAGCCAAGCAGATATCACCATCCTCACCCATGATTATGAAGCCGAGGTCCCAGGAACTTACGAGATTGACTACAAAGTATCCGATTCAAGTGGGAATAAAGCGTATCATACCACCGTGATTCACGTCATTGATGATGTGCCGCCAACGTTTATACTCGATGAACAAATTGTCGTCAGTTCCAATACCGTCATCGATGAAACCATGATATTGGATTATGTCAAATCCAACCTGGATGAAGACAAGCTAGATCTTGATTCCCTTACCATCAGCGATAATCCTTACGAAGGCAATGAAACCAAAGCAGGCTTTTATGAAGTTGCCATCGATATGAAAGATACGCACGGTAATCAACATCAAGAAACGGTTTTAATCGAGGTCAAGGAAATAGAAGAAGACGCTTCAAATCGGTGGTTGTTCATTCCAATTACACTGTTGAGCCTTATCAGCGGCGTTGTGATTTTCAAGCGATTTAAGTAAATGAAAAGACTGTGCGAAAAAAAGCACAGTCTTTTTCTTAAAACGTATTGACTTTTCATTAAGTCAAGGTATAATAATTAGGTAAAGCCTAACTAACTAAATGGAGGTGTCCGCGATGGATAAAGAAGTAATGCGGACTTCTTTTAATGCTTTTTTGAAGATGTATTTTGATTCTTGCAAGGAAGTATACGAAGAATTAGATTTAAAAGAACTCTCAGATAGACAATTTAAGTATTTGCGCGCCATTGATAAAAAGGGCTCAATGACGATGAGTGAACTAGCGCAAGCTTTTGATTTGTCCAAACCGACCATCACCGAAGTGATCAGACGATTTGAAGATAGTGGTTTGATTATTAAAAAACGGTGTAAAAGCGATGGTCGCGTCAGTAATATTACCTTGACAAAGCGGGGAAAATTGCTTGCGAAAACCAATATTTTGGAAAGCGATAAAGCGCTTCATAAAATATTTCAACGTCTCGATGCAGACGAACTCAAACAACTCAAACGATTATTTGACAAGATAGGATTGGTGTAAGTCTATGATATTTTCTAAAGCAATTAACAAATACTACCTTAAGTTTGCCCCCTTGTTTATCATCGGGGTTATCGCCCTTTTGGTCGTCAACTTAGCCCAACTAGAAGTACCTTTGATCATTGGCCGTTTGGTCGATGATTTAGAGGCTTTTCGCGCGGGAGATTTAACCCGTGATCAAGCCTTGGATGCGGTTAGCGATATCGTCATTACCTTGGTGTTTATTTCCGTAGCGATTATCATTGGCCGCTTTACGTGGCGGATTGGAATCATGGGCGCCTCTAGACGAATTGCCTTTGAAGTGCGTAACGATATGTTTGAACATAGCTTGCTTTTGTCAAACCGCTTTTATTCCGAGAAAAAAGTCGGGGGATTGATGGCGCTGTTCATCAACGACATTGAAGCGATCAGACGCGCCGTAGGTCCTGGATTGCTTATGATGGTCGATGCGATTTTCTTAGGCCTGCTTGTTTTTTGGCGCATGTTTACCATTGATGGGACCATGACCTTGGTGTTGGTATTCCCTCTTGTTACGATTGCCTTATCGGGTATTTTTATTGGAAATAAAATGCGCAGACGTTTCCGTGATGCGCAAAAAGCGTTTGAAGATTTAAGCGATGTCGTACAAGAATCCTTAAGTGGGATAACCGTCATCAAAGCGTTTGTAAAAGAACGTCTTGAGATCAAAAATTTCTTAAAAGCCAACCAAAACACCAAAGACAAAAACATCAAATTTGTCCGCATGCAAATGACCCTTCAAGTAATTGTGCGCGGTATTGTATCGTTGGTGTTTGTATTGATGATTGCCTTTGGCACGCAGCGCGTTTCACAAACCGCTGGTACGGCGGATCCGTTTACCATCGGGGATTTGGTCGCATTCTTGTCTTATTTTGGCATGTTGATTTGGCCGATGATGGCTATCTCAATGATCATCAACGTCCGTGCCCGCGGGAAGGCCTCTTTACAAAGAATTGAAGAAATCTTAGATGAGCCCATCGACATCGTCGATAAAAACACCGTTGATATTGAAGAAATCAAAGGCGATATAACCTTTAAAAACTTGTATTTTTCCTACCCAGATGCCGCTGAGGATGACTATGTGTTAAAAGATATTTCCTTTTCGGTTAAAGCCGGTGAGACGGTCGGTATTTTAGGCCGCACGGGGTCAGGTAAGACGAGCATTGTCGATTTATTGTTACGGCTATACAACTTAGATGAGAACCAACTCTTTATCGATGGGGTTGATATTATGCGCATCCCCTTTAAACAAGTCCGCGAAAATATTGGGTATGTCCCTCAAGATGGCTTCTTATTCTCCGATACCATCAAAAACAACATCGCCCTTGGGGTAGATGATGACCGTAGCCATATGGATAAGATTCAAGAAGTTTCCAAACTCAGTGATGTCCATGACAACATTGTGCAGTTTAAAGAAGGTTATAACACCGTGATTGGAGAGCGCGGCGTCACGTTATCAGGCGGGCAAAAACAAAGGGTTTCTATCGCTAGGGCTTTAGCGAAAAATCCCCCAATCTTGATTATGGATGATGCGGTAAGTGCGGTAGATACCTCAACAGAAGAAAAGATTTTGAAAAACTTAAAGAAACTACGTCAAGGCAAAACGACCATTATGATTGCCCACCGTATCAGTACGGTCAAAAACGCCGATAAAATCGTCGTGATTGATGAGGGTGAAGTCCTTGATGTGGGGACCCATAAAGAATTAGAAGCGCGCTGTGAATTTTACCGCGACTTAGTAGAGCGACAACAACTAGAAGACGAAGTGGAGGTGGCCTAAATGTATGATATCGATACGGATCAACGATTGCACAGTTACTCAGACAAAGTCATACTCTCAAGATTGGCCTCATACGCCAAGCCATTCATTCCCGCTTTTGCCTTAACGTTCTTTTTAATGGTGTTGTCGGTTTTATTCTCCTTACTAGAACCTTACATCATTGGTCGGTCAATCGATACCTTGACCATTACCCCCATAGACATCAGACAATTAACAATTCTTTTGGTCATCTTTACCGTGTCTATTTTACTCGCCTCACTGTTTGAATATTTACAAACGATGATTTTACAAAAGACGGGCCAATCGATCGTCTATAACATGAGAGAAGAAGTCTTCACCCATGTAGAAAGACAAGATATTGAATACTTTAATAAAATTCCGACCGGAAAACTCGTCACCAGAGTAGCCAACGATACCAATACGCTTAACGAGATGTACACAAGCGTGATCGTCAACGTCTTTAGAAATCTATTGATGATTATCGGTATCTTATCGGCCATGTTTATTTTGAACGCAGAACTCGCTTTACTTATCTTAGCGGTCACGCCCTTCATTATTGTATTTTCTTTTGTGTTCAGACGCTTTTCAAGAAAAGCCTACCGCATGGTCAGAGCAAATATGTCCCGGGTTAACGGCTTTTTGGCCGAACACCTCTCAGGCATGAAAGTGGTACAAATCTTTAACAAAGAAAGAGAAAAACACCAGGAGTTTGACGATAAGAACCAAGAGTTAAGACGCAGTGAATTACGCGAATTATTGGTCTTTGCGATTTACCGTCCTACCATGTATATGTTGTTTATGATCGCAACCATCATCATTTTCTTCTATGGTGGTAGACAAGTAATCGCTGGGACCTTGACTGTTGGGACCCTTGTAGCATTCTACAATTATTTGCGTCGCTTCTTTGAACCTATACAACAACTCGCTGAGCAGTTTAACATCGTCCAATCAGCCTTTGCTTCTTCTGAACGTATCTTTGCTATTCTAGATAATCATCCCACCGTACTGGATGATGAGGATGCCATGGAACTCGATGATGTTAAAGGCGAAATAGAATTTAAAAACGTTTGGTTCCAATATAAAAAGGATGAATGGGTATTAAAAGACGTCAGCTTTAAAGTCAACGCCAAACAAAGCGTCGCCTTTGTCGGGGCAACGGGTGCAGGTAAAACGACCATACTCGGACTCTTGACAAGAAATTATGATATCCAACATGGTCAAATCTTGCTAGATGGCATCGACATTACCAAAATAAAGATTTCATCTTTACGCAATTTCATTGGTCAAATGTTGCAAGATGTCTTTATGTTCAGCGGAACCATCGAAAGCAACATTACCTTAAGAGATGAATCGATTACCAAAGAAGAAGTGATTGAAGCTTGCAAATATGTCAATGCCCATAAATTCATCCAACGCTTGCCAAACCAATACCAAGAACGGGTCCGCGAACGCGGCAACAACTTCTCTGCTGGACAAAGACAATTGATTAGTTTTGCCCGCACCTTGGTACATAAACCTTCCATCATGATTCTCGATGAAGCTACCGCGAATATTGATACCGAAACCGAAGAATTGATTCAAGAATCGCTTAAAAAGATGATGAATATCGGGACGATGTTAATCGTCGCCCACCGCTTAAGTACCATCCAACACGTCGATCAAATCATCGTCTTACAACAAGGTGAAATCATCGAAAAAGGTAGCCACCAAGAGTTATTACATCAAAAAGGACACTATTACTATCTATACAAACTACAATACGAAGAACAATAAAAACCCCATTTTTTGGGGTTTTTTCATGCATTTAACATTGCAAGAAGACTATTGTAGCGGTATAATACGATAAAGGGGGAATTGTATGAGCTTGTTACTATTAGCTTTGGTTATGTTAGTGATAATCGATCACTTTTTAAAGTACCGACCCCAAGAACTGATTTACTATAAAAACGCCCATCTGTTTTCTATGATTATCGTCGTATTAGAATATCAACCTGAAATCGATGATTTGATTAAAGCTTCCCAAAAAAGCCGGCATGAGTATATCTTTGTCAGCGTCAACTACGCACTCGATCCTAGTGATTATGAAGGCGTTAAAATCATCGAGATTCAAGAAGAGTTTTCTGCTGATGATTATTTTCAAATTGTGCCGATTTTATCAAAAGGCTATCAGAAGGGCTATCAAGAAGCCACGCAAAACTTTTTGTGTTTTATGAACGGTAGCCTCATTTTAAAGGACTTAAAAACCATTGATCATATGGCCAATAATCTCGTAGAACATCAACTGTATACCATCAAAGAATCCTTACCCTACCGCGATCATAAAGAAGGCTATAAACTATTCATCGATTATTTCCGCGATATGAATATCACCCCCGAAGACATCAACATGAATTTCTTTGCGATTAAACGTCCTACCTATGATTTGGTTGGCATCAGCGAACATATCTTTGAAAACGCCAATGCCTTAGCCGCTTTGCTAGAAAAACGCAACGTCTCGGTCATTCATATCTCACACAGCGATGCAATCGGCAAAAAAGAAAGAAAAAGCGATTTTAAAAGCTATGTCTCTTATTGGCTCGATTTATTTGCACAGCGCCCTGTCTTAGAAGGTATGAAGCGGATGTTTTTGTTTTTATTTGCCTTTCACCTGTTTTATTTTTTCTTAATCTTTAACCCCCGCTGGTATAATCCGATTTTATTTATCGTTGTACAACTAACCCTATTTGGCGTTATGAGACAATATATCAGACATCACTTTTTACAATATATCCTAACTCCTTTTTACATGTTGTTTTTTGATGGTTTATTGATTGTTGGTTGGTTTAAGCGGCTTAAACTGCGTTTCGCCTCCAATAAAGAAATGCCTGAATTACCAATTGATACCGAAGGTGAAGATGCAACAACAGAAGAAACCGCCCCCCAAAATGAAGAGGAACTACCCAAAGAAGACGATACTAAACAAGAAGCTAAACCGCTGAAAAACGATGAAATTAAAGAAGATGTACCACCAAAAAAAGCTGAAGTAAAAAAAGATGAACCACCAAAAGAAGATAAACCACTAAAAGAAGATGAAAACAAAATAGAAGATAAACCAACGAAAAAAGAGACAATAGCTAGTGAAAAAAAAGCTTCTTCAAAAGCCAAACCTAAACCAAAACCCATAGAATCAAAAGGCAAAGCAGCGAATGACAAGAAACCTCAAACATCTAAAGAAACCTCCAAGCCAAAAGCAAAACAAACCGATACCGACATTAAAGAAGATAAAGGTACTTCATGAAATTTTTCGCTTACCAAAACAAAAAAGCCCATGATTATTTTGAAGGCTACTATGTCAGGATTTATAATGAAACCTACAATTATGCGTTTATAATGGCGGTCACAAAATACACTAAAGACCCCCATGCCTTTTTACAAATCTTTAATGGTAAAACCCATGAGAACACGTATATAAGATATGATGCGGACACGTTTTATGAATCTAGTGGCACCATTTATGTGGGGCCAAACAGACTAAGCATCGATCAGTTAATCATCGATACACCAAAATTAAGCTTAGAAGCCACATTGACTAACCACATTGTGCTTGACAAAAGCGCGATGGCCTATCTTAGGAAATTGCCTCTAGAATGTTATCAAGAGGTCTTGATGCTAGATGGTGCTTTTAAGGGTAAACTAACGCTTGATAATCAGGCTATGTCATTAGAAGGCAAAGCGTACATGGAAAAGACGTACGGGAAGCAATTTCCCCAAGCGTGGTTTTGGATTCAAGCCAATGATTTCAACCAGCCATTAGCTATTTCGATGGCGGGAGGAGATATCCCATTGCCACTGACAAAAAAGACGCGTTTTGGCTTTTTTGTTTTACTGTGGTATAAAGGAACGCTTTATCGCTTTGGTAGCTTCAATTTTGCCAAACTAACGTTTGATCAAAATGGCGCTCAAAAGCTTACCATCAAACGCAAAAAGCGGACTCTAAAGATTGAACTGACCCCCGCAAAGGCCACGCTCTTAAAAGGCCCCTCCAAGGGTGGAGACATGATTCTTGATGTGTATGAATCGTTAAACGCACAGCTTAAGGTGCGTCTTTATGAAGCCGATGAACTGATTATAGAAGCCCAATCTAAGCATGTAGGCATGGAATGGATGCATCTATAAAAAGTATGTTAAAATAAAGTGAGGAGATGATGATATGTTAATCAGATTAAATAATGGCGTAGAAATACCAAAACTTGGACTCGGTACCTTTAGAGCCAAAGGCGAAGAAGTTTATGAGGCGGTGAAACACGCCTTAAAAATTGGGTATAGACATATTGATACCGCCGCTATATATGAAAACGAAGCCGAAGTCGGTCGTGCCGTCAAGGATTCAGGCATTCCAAGAGAAGAAATCTTCATTACCACCAAGTTATTTCAACCAGACCAAGGCTATCTTAATACCAAAAACGCCTTGCATCGTTCCTTAGAAAAACTCGATATGGACTATGTCGATATGTTTTTAATTCATTGGCCGATTTCGTATCAAAAAACCGCTGACTCTTATCAGGCCATGGAAGAACTTTATTTAGATGGCTATACGCGTGCGATTGGGGTTTCAAACTTTAATTTCCATCACTTGGAACATTTGTTTGATTCTGCTGAGATTATGCCGCAAGTCAACCAAGTTGAGTGTCACATCCACTTGCAAAACCATAAGCTCCATGAGTTTTGCCGCAAAAATGGCATCTATTTGGAAGCCTACGCACCGCTTATGAGTCATGAGATTAAACACTTATTAGAAAATGAAACCTTAGCGGATATCGCTAAGAAATACGATAAATCGATTCCACAAGTCGCGATTAGATATCAACTACAGCGCGATATTATCACCTTGCCAAAAAGCATCACGAAAAAACGCATTGAAGAGAACTTTGAAACACTTGATTTCACCTTGTCACAATCCGATATGGAAGCGATCAAAAAACTAAATCGCGCCAAAAAATATTTCCCAGAAGCCGATAATTTAAACTAATTTTGAAGTGAAGGTTGGAGTGCCCCATGATATTTCCGAGTTTGAGTAACGTATTGACAGACCATGCCCTTTGGATAGTATTAGGATTAAGTGCGATTATTATCGCGCTTTTTGCCTATTTAATTAATCGTATCCGCACCTCAAACCGCTACCGCAATAGACTGTATAACGATGCCTTATGTGGTGTGCGAAAAAGCACCTACCTAGAACCCAATTTCACCGATATTTTAATCGATTTTGATCGCAACGTTTCAATGTACTATATCAATATAGACAATTTTAAAAACTACAATGACCTCTTTGGCTATCACGTGGCTAATAAAATATTGGCAGCCTTTGCCCAAAGGCTAAAGTCCATCGTCCACCACGATTATATATTCAGGGTTCATTCGGATCGTTTTATTTTGTTAAACGCCTTAGAAGAAGACCGTGACAATACGTTTTCCGATTATATGCTCAGCGCTTTAAAAGAACCTTACACCATTGATGATCAAGATATCACCATTACCGTTTCTATCGGCAGATACGATATTGAAGAAGACAATGCCAAATTCCAAGAAGCGATTTTAAAAAGTGAACTGGCTTTGGATGAAGCCAAATTAATAGGTAAGGATCAGATGGTCGTTTATCAATCGACGTTTAAAGATGAACACCATAATGCTTTTGATATGTTTCATCTTTTAAAGGATGCGATTGATTCGGATAATTTTTATTTGGCGTTTCAACCTATCGTAACCGCTAAAGATCAAAAAGTGGTTGGCTTTGAATCGTTGATACGGATTGAAAACAAACATCGCTTGGTGTTTGCCTCGGATTTGATATATTACGCAGAGCGATTCAATATGATTGATAAAGTGGACCGTTTAGTGGCTAAGAAAACCTTTGAAGCGTATCAGTATTTGAAAGCCAAAGGCGTTGATTTTGATTTTCTATCGATGAATATCTCCGCAAGTGAAATCAATGACCCTACCTTTATAACGTATTTAAAAAACCTACTTAAGACTTACGATATTGATGCGAAAGATATTTTCATCGAGTTCACCGAAACCTTAGACCCTCAAGGCTTAGAAGCGGAATCCACGTTCATTTCATCCTTAAGAGCCTTAGGCTTTAAGGTCGCCATCGATGATTTTGGTTCTGGATACTCTTCTATGTTAAGACTATCTAAAAATACGTTGGACAGAATTAAAATCGATAAAATGTTCGTAAACGACATAATGAATAGCCCTTCAAACCAATCGTTGGTAAAGGCGATGGTCAATCTCTCTGAGGCCTTTGGGCTCGATGTCATTGTGGAAGGCGTAGAAAGTAAAGCCGCTTTCGAATTTATGCGTGATTTAGGCATTAAATATATTCAAGGATATTATTTTTATCGTCCCATGAAACTAGAAGCGATCGCCAAAACCATCAAGCCCGATATAGTTAGCACAAAAACTGATTAGTATAACCCAAGAAAACTTTAACAACGTCTAAACTGTGAGCTTAATCAATTGCCATTTTCTGTTAGCTATGGTACGATATTAATGAAAGTATATATTAAACAAAAATATATAGAAATGAGGGTATTTCATGGGAATTTTAAAAAAGTTGTTTGGCAAAAAGAAAGAAGAAGTTAAAACGGAACAACCGCAACCAAAAGAAAAGCCTCAAGCTGAAAACAAAGATGTATCTTTACAAGATGTAAACGATGAATTAAAAAATTTAAAGTCGATCGAAGAAGACAAAGAGATTAAAAAACAAGAAGTACCAAGCAAGACTGAAACCGAAACCTTAGAAACCAAAAAACCTAAGGCTGAACCAAAGCCTAAAGCTGAGGAAAAGCCTAA
>CAZCSL010000009.1:0-22261 GCA_964501415.1 uncultured Candidatus Izemoplasmatales bacterium | reverse complement strand
AAAGCCTAAAGCTGAGGAAAAGCCTAAGGCAGAAGCAAAAGCAGAACCAAAAGAACGTAAAGATGTCTATCATGTTAAAAAGCATGATGAAGGTTGGCAGCTGATTAAGGAAGGCGCACAAAAGGCTTATCGAGTCTTTAAGTACCAAAAAGAAGCCATTGACTTCGCGAAGGAAGAAAATCTTGAGTACATCGTCTTTAAAGCCGATGGCACAAAAAGAGACCTTTAAAACCTACGCAAGTAGGTTTTCTTTTTAACCTGATAAATGACACATTGTCACAAAGGAAGATGCCCATGCCCAAAGAAACGTTTTTCAATTTAAGTAAAAGCAAACAAAAACATATCGAAGAAGCCGCCAAAAACGTCTTTTTGTCCTATCCATATAGCGACGTCAATATCGCGATGATCATCAAAGCGACCCAAATGGCGCGTGGCAGCTTCTATCAATACTTCAGTTCTTTAGAAGATTTGTACAAGCACCTGTTTTTAAAAATGCTAAGTGCGTATGAACAAAATCATCTGTCGGTGTTAAGTACCTATCAAGCGCCCTTGGACCTATATGCCTGGGCGATTGAAAGCTTTAGCTATGATTATGACTACTTAAAATCCTCTGATTTTATGGTGATGATGCGCAAGTTTTTTAAAGCCCAGCCTAGCTTGGATATCACCATTGATGATTTAAAAACGCGTCAACAATCATTTTTAGAACGCGTTTTGTCGCATTTGGCCTTAGAAGACCTACCCAAGATTAAAAAAGCGAACCTAATCAAGCTACTGCAGTTGATGCAACACCTAAAGTTTCAAAAAATTCGTAAAATCATCCATGAAATAACGCCGTTTGAACAAGCAAAACAAGACTATGTTTTTTTCATCGATGTGTTATATAAAGGAGTGTCAAACCTACATGCGTGATATTTTTTCTATCATTAAGTATATTAGACCGTTTAAGGTTTATGTCATCATCGCTACCATAACGATGTTTGCGCAAGTTTTTGTCAGCTTTTACATCCCGTTTTTGGTTATTGATATCATTGATCTGCATTTGCCTAACCGTGATTTTTCCAGCGTCTTAAATACGGGGATAATCATGGTTTTATTGGCGTTTTTTGGCATTATTAGTGGCGTTGTCAATACCTATACGTCACAAAAAGTCTCGCAATTTGCCACCGCAAACCTTCGCTTAGATGTCTTTAAGCGGATTCAAACGTTGTCGTTTAAAAACGTCGATGAACTCAAACAAAGTCGTTTGATCACCAACGCTACCAATGATGTCATGCGCGTTGAGATGTTTTTTACGATGTTACTTAGGATTATTATTCGGGCGCCGTTAATGATGATGGTGGGCTTGTTTTTGGCGCTTCGCACCTCCCTTTTACTCTCACAAGTGTTTTATATCACCTTGCCGCTTTTGATCATCTCTATTCTCATTATCATGTATTTTGCCTACCCACGCTTTAGAAAAGTACAATATGCCTTAGATGATTTAAACAACGTGGCCCTAGAAAACGCCAACGCCCCTCAAGTGGTCAAATCGTTTGTCTCTCAAGACTATGAGACCAAACGTTATGAAAAAACCAACGAACATTATCGCCAAGTCAATACATCGGCTGAAACCGTGATGGCGTTTGCTGATCCGGTGATCAACTTTATTTTTAACTTAGGCTTGGCCGGGATTTTAATGGTCGCAACCTACTACCTTACCCAAGGCGACCTCATTCAAAACGGCTTGCCCCAAGTTGGTTTAATCATGGCGTTTAACTCCTACAGCATGCAAATCTTAATTGGCCTTATGATGTTTGCGATGGTGATGATTTTCCTATCGCGTGCCAACGTATCGGCCGCCAGAATCAATGAGATTTTTAAAACCAACATCGACTTGATGAATCCAAAAGACGGTAAAAAAGACGTCATCTCAGGCAGAATCGTTTTTGATGATGTAAGCTTTGGTTACGGAGGAAACGGTAACTTGGTGCTAAAAGACGTTAACTTAAATATACAGCCCGGTGAAAAAATCGGTATCATCGGTTCTACGGGTAGCGGTAAATCGACTTTCACCTATCTGATCCCAAGACTTTATGACGTTAAGCGCGGTAGAATTTTAATCGATGATATCAACGTAAAGGACTTTGATTTAAAAGCGCTAAGAGATCAAATTGGCTATGTCACCCAAAACGCCAATATCTTTAGTGGGTCTTTGGCTACCAACATGATGCAAGGTTTACAAGACGCTTCCTTAGATCGTTTGGAAGAAGCCAGTAAACAAGCGCTTCTTTATGATTTCACCCAAGAACAAGATGATGGTTTCAACTATTTGATTCGCCCTAAAGGTACCAATCTAAGCGGTGGGCAAAAACAACGTCTATCGATCGCCCGTGCGATGATTAAACGGCCCAAAATCCTCATCTTTGATGATGCGACCAGTGCCGTAGATGCCGCGAGCGAACAAAAGATTTTACAACATATCGACCAACTCAGTTATCACCCGACGCTTTTATTGATATCGCAAAAAGTCGCCACGGTGAAAAAACTCGATAAGATTATCGTCTTTGATAACGAGGGTCGCGTCGATGGCTTTGGGAGACACGAGACGTTATTAAAGAATAGTGCGGTATACAAGGAAATCGCTAGTTCACAACTTGGCTTAGGAGGTGCTTACGATGTCAAAAACTAAAATCTTAAACAAACAAGCCCTCAATGAAAAGCTAAGAGAAGATATCGATTTGACTAAGATGCAAAAAGCGCCGTCCCGCCGGGGTGGTGGGTCTGCGCCTGGGTTTGCACAACCGAAAAAAATCAAAGATACGATCAAACGCCTGCTCAGTTATATGGGCGCTTATAAGTACGCGGTATTCTTTATTTTCTTCTTACTTTTTATCGCCACTACTTTAGCGCTTTTAGTCCCAATCTTATTTGCCACCGCTATCGATGATTACATTTACTTTTTAGATTTTAACCCCGTCTACAGGATTGCACTCATGATATTGATGCTGGCCCTTTTGAATAGTTTGGTCCGCTTTATCTCACGCTTTGTCATGGTGAGAATCTCACAGCGAGTCGTTAAAAAGATTCGTTCCGATGCGTTTAACCAATTGATGAAAGCGCCCATGAAACATTACGATGAAATGGATGCAGGCGACATAGTCTCAAGGTTATCCAACGACTTAGAACTCATCAGCAATTCCTTAGGCCAAGTCATCTTAGAAGCCTTAAACTCCACCATCATTATCATCGGCTCACTGATCTTAATGTTTTATCTAAATTGGGCCTTAGGCTTGACGGTTATCATCTTTATTCCACTGATGGTCTTATTTACCGTCAAGATATCCAAACGCACCAGAAAAGGATTTAAAGCCCAACAAAAACACTTAGCAACCTTAAATGGGATTATTGAAGAAAACATCAGCGGTTTAAAAACCGTTAAACTGTACAATCAAGAAAGCCCGTTTATCGATGAGTTTTCAATCGAAAATGATAAGTTAAAACGCGCTGGGTTTAGCGCTCAGTTTTTCGCCGGTTTAATTTGGCCCTTTATTCATTTTATGAACAACTTGATGTTTTTGACGGTTGTGGCGGTAGGCGCCGTTTTATACTTGCGCTTTGATGCTTTGGTTACGATCGGTCAGATTGCCGGGGTTTCACAGTATTCGCGTCAGTTTATGATGCCGATTGCCAATATGGCCCAACTGTTCAATACCTTAATGCAAGGCGTCGCTGGGGCGGAGCGGGTTTTTGAACTCGTTGATGCCGATAATGAATACAAACGCGATGGCCGCTTGGCGATTGACCATTTCCAAGGTCAAATCGCCTTTGAACACGTTGATTTTTCTTACGATGGCCAAAAGAATGTTTTAAAAGACATCACCTTTGAAGCGAACAGCGGACAAGTGATTGCCATCGTTGGCCCTACGGGGGGCGGTAAAACGACAACGATTAAGCTAATCAACCGGTTTTATGATATTCAAAACGGTGAGATTCGTATCGATGATAAACCGATTCAAGACTATCAAATTGATGCCTTAAGAAAACGCATTGGCGTGGTCTTGCAAGATACCCATCTCTTTAAAGGCAGCGTGATGGAAAACATTCGTTATGGGGATTTAAGCGCCTCAGATGAAGCCGTTATCGAAGCGGCAAAGATGGCTAATGCGCATGACTTTATCACCAAGCTTCCCAAAGGCTATGATACAGAGATTTATGAAGGTGGTCAAAACTTCTCTCAAGGAGAACGCCAATTGATCAGCATCGCGAGGACGCTTTTAAATAACCCCGATTTATTGATTTTAGATGAGGCCACTTCAAATGTCGATACCCGCACTGAGGCTAAAATCCAAGATAGCCTTAAAAAACTCATGAAAAACCGAACCTCGATTGTGATTGCCCACCGCCTGCAAACGATTAAAAGCGCCGATAAGATTTTGGTTATTCAACACGGGCAGTTAATCGAATCGGGTAATCACGAATCATTGTTAGAAGAAGAAGGATTTTACTATAGTTTATATAAAGCCCAGTTTGAACAATAAGCAAATATTAGGCTTTTTATAAAAAAGGGCTTTACAATTCAAAGCCCTTGTGTTAGCCTTTAATTGTGTGAAGCAAAAAACCTTGACAAACGGATGTGAAAGCGATGACTAAAATGCGTGTTATTTCCAACCAAATACATAGTTTTAACCAATATAAAGAGGGACTCTTTCGTTTTTAAGCATGGTTTCATGTAATATTAAAGACCTTTACCTCTTTTGAGGTGGAGGTCTTTTTTTTAAGCAGAAATGAGGTTAATCATGAAGAAAACAAAACAATTTACACAATGGATGAAAGGAAACATACACCTTTTTTTCATCGGCTTTATATTTATGATCATCGTCCAATATTTGCGCTCAATCACGCCGCTTTTTGTCCAACATATCGTCGATCATATTTTTGGTGGGGAAGCTTCTGCGTTACCGGGCATCATCACAAGATATTTAGGGGGCACCACGGTTCAAGAAAAGCTTCTTTTAGTCGCCATTATCAGTATCGTCGTGACGTTGATCAGATTAATTTTTGTCTTTTTAAACCGCATTGCGTTTGCGACGTTTATGGAAAATATCGCTTATCGCATGCGCAATACGCTATACAATCATATTCAAAACTTATCATTCAGATATCACTCAAAGGCGGATACCGGGGATTTGATCCAACGGACCACCACCGATGTCGATACGTATCGCCGTTTTATCGGTGAACAATTGGTCGATGTCTCAAGACTGTTTTTTCTCGTTGGCTTTGCGATTTTTCAAATGGCGATGATGAGCGGGATAATGACGCTGATATCTTTAGCGATGGCTCCGATTATCTTCGTTAGTGGCTCGATTTACTTTGTCCGTGTCAAAGCGGTCTTTGACCGCGTCGAACAAGCGGAAGCCAAAATGACCACGGCGGTGCAAGAAAACGTCACGGGTTCTAGGGTGGTCAAAGCCTTTCACAATGAAAAATTTGAAATAAAAAAGTTTGATGAAGCGTCCTTGACCTTTAGGGAAGAAAGCATGCATCTGACTAGATTGATGGCGCTATTTTGGAGTTCTACGGATTTTATCATCTTTATGCAATATACCTTAACCGCATCATTCGGGATTTATTTTACCGTGATGGGCGCGATGCGTCCGGGTCAGTTTATCGCCTTTTTGACCTTGCTTGGCATGGTCGTGTGGCCGCTTAGACAACTAGGGCGTATCATCGGTGATTTTGGCAAGACTTCGGTGGCCTTAGAGCGGATTGAAGATATCATGAAACATCGCAGTGAACACGAAGGCGACAGTCAAAACACCCCTAAGATTTTCGGCCATGTGCAATTTAAAGACGTGGGCTTTCAGTTTGATGATGATACTAAACCCTTGCTTAACCACATCAACTTTGATATTAAACCGGGTGAAACCTTAGCGATCATCGGCAAAACTGGAAGCGGTAAATCGACGTTGATGAATTTGATGGTGCGTCTGTTAGAACCCACCTCAGGGACCATTTTATACGATGGTAATGACATCCAATCGATCAATAAAAAACATTTGCGCAAGCACGTCGGGATCATCTTACAAGAGCCATTTTTGTATTCTAAAACCGTCTTTGAAAACATTGGCATCATGAAACGCGATGCCGATCCTGAGGCGATTGAAAGGGCTGCGGGTATCGCTAGGGTGCACGATGATATCGCCGATTTTGACAAAGGCTATGAGACCATTGTCGGTGAGCGCGGGGTTACCTTATCGGGCGGTCAAAAACAACGCTTAGCCATCGCGAGAATGTTAATGCATCAAAAACCGATTTTAATCTTTGATGATTCCCTCTCTGCGGTAGACACCGAGACCGATTTACAAATCAGAAGAGCGTTGATGGAACAATGGCGTCAAACCACGGTATTTATCATTACCCACCGCATGACGACCGCCATGGAAGCCGATAAGATCATGGTATTAGAAGAAGGCGTCATCAAAGCCTTTGGGACCCATGAGTCTTTATTAAAAGCCGGCGGTCTTTACGCGGAGCTTTATCACCAGCAAACCCATCTACAAAAAGGAGGTGCGTAGCATGGCGATGCGTTTAGAAGAAGAAACGTTTCAAGATATGTCACTAAACTTAAGTACGTGGAAACGCATTTTTACCTTTATGCGGCCTTTGCGTAAATATGTCATTTTGACGATTTTTTTCGCGGTGCTACTCGCCGTAAGCGATGTGACTTATCCTTTAATTAACCGCTATGGCATCGACCAAATCATCGCCACCGGCGACCTTAGTTTATTGCCTTGGTTCATCGGCGTTTATGTCATTTATATGTTTATGATGTTTATTTTGGTTTATTGCTTTATTTACTTTGCGGAAAAAATTCAACATTATTTGTCTTACTTTATTCGCCGACAAGCCTTTAAAAAGCTACAAGAACTACCCTTTTCTTATTATGATAGAACCCCAGCAGGCTGGATTATGGCCCGCATGACTTCTGATTCAAGACAATTATCCGACATTTTGTCTTGGGGATTGGTCGATATTACGTGGGGCGGAATGATGATGGTGCTTTTAATTGTGGTGATGTTTATCTTAAACGTACAACTAACGTTAATCACCTTGACCGTTGTGCCGCTTTTGATGGTCGTCAGCTATTACTTTAGAAAAAAGATTTTAAAAGCGTTTCGCGATATTCGCAAACAAAATTCAAAAATTACCGGGGCCTTCAATGAAGGCATTGGTGGGGCTAAGACCACCAAGACTTTGGTCTTAGAAGAAAGCAATTTCAATGATTTTGATTATTTGACTTCCAAGATGCGCCGCCACAGCATCAAAGCGGCGATGTTTGCCTCGCTATATTTTCCGACCATCTTATTTATCGCCTCGATCGCTACGGCGTTAGTGTTTTATTATGGCGGGATTAACGTCTATCAAGAAGTCATTTCGATTGGACTCTTATACGTGTTTGTCTCCTATGTCGCGCAATTTTTTGACCCGATTATGGAACTTGCCAACACGCTAGCCAGAATCCAACAAGCTCAAGCGAGCGCTGAGCGCGTCGTCTCCTTAATCGATGCAAAACCGGATATTACGGATTCACAAGCCGTGATTGAAAAATATGGCACCATTGAAGAACCAAAAAAAGCCAACTGGGAAACGATTCAAGGCGACATTGAATTTAGGCACGTCACCTTTAGGTATAAACAAGGTGAAACCGTCTTAAAAGCATTCAACTTAAACGTGAAAGCTGGTACTTCAGTAGCCTTGGTAGGCCATACCGGCGCAGGCAAAAGCACCATTGTTAACTTGGTATGTCGTTTTTATGAACCAAGCGAAGGCCACATTTTAATCGATGGCGTGGATTACAAAAAGCGCTCTATTCATTGGCTCCATGACCAACTCGGCTATGTTTTACAAAATCCCCATCTATTTAGCGGAACCATCGCTGATAATATCCGCTATGGCCGCTTGGATGCTAGTGATGAAGACGTTAAAAAAGCCGCCAAATTGGTAGGGGCTGATGCCTTCATCAAAACCTTTAAAGAGGGTTATGATACCGAAGTCTCTGAGGGTGGCTCACGCCTAAGTGTCGGTGAAAAGCAATTGATCAGCTTCGCAAGAGCACTGATTGCAGACCCGAAAATCTTAATCCTAGATGAAGCCACGGCCTCAGTCGATACCACCACCGAATTAAAGATTCAAAAAGCGATTCAAACCATCATGAAAGGCCGCACGACGTTTATTATTGCCCACAGACTCTCCACGATTGTATCTAGCGATAAAATCTTGGTACTTAAGGGCGGTGAAATCATCGAATCAGGGACCCATGAAAAATTGTTAGAAAACCGTTCTCACTATTACAAACTCTATACCAACCAGTTTAAACACACAACCATGATATAAGTCTAAGCTTTTTCCTTGTTGAGGCTAAAAGCTGTGATAAAATAGACTTAGAGGTGGTAAGAATGGATGTAAAAATTATCGGCGGTGTGGCCGCGGGCATGTCTGCGGCCGCAAAGCTGAAACGCAATCTAAAAGAGGGTGTCACCATTACCGTATATGAAAAAGGCGCCGATTTATCTTATGGCGCATGTGGCATGCCTTATTTTATCAGCGATGAAATCAAAACCGAAAAACAATTGATCGCTCGCGATAAAGCAGGCTTTGAAAAAGCGGGCATCAACGTGCGCACGCACCATGAGGTTATCAAGATTGATGAGAAAAATAAAACGTTGCACATCAAAGATTTAAATAATCAACAAGTCAAACAAACGCCTTATGAAAAACTGATCATCGCCTCAGGCGCAAGCGCCATTAGATTACCGATCAATGGTTCAACGTTAAGTGGCATCCATAGTCTCAATAGCTTAGAAGATGCCCGCATTTTAAAGACTAAACTAACGAGCCCATCGATTAAAACCGTCGGGGTCATTGGCGCAAGCTTCATCGGCCTTGAGATGGTTGAGGTTTTAAAGACCATGGGCAAAGAAGTGCATGTGATTGAAAGAGCCAAACGCGTCTTACCTAAGTATGACCAAGAGATTACCGATGTAATCGAATCCCATCTAAAAGAACAAGGCGTTCATGTGCATCTTAACCAAACCGTGCAAGCTTACCACGGAAAAAACCATGTACAAGCGATTAAAACCGACCAAGGAAGCTATGAAGTCGACTTTGTGATTGAAGCGATTGGTCTAAAACCCAATACAGACTTTTGTTCAAAGGCTTTTAAGAAGTTAAAAAACGGCGCGCTAATCGTCAATGAAAACTTAGAAACCTCCATAAAGGATGTTTATGCCGCAGGCGATTGTGTCGCTTATCCGCACCAGTTGAAACCCAAAGAACCAAGCTTTGTGCCCTTAGGTACCCATGCCAATAAGGCTGGACGCGTCATTGCCAACCGTCTTGCCAATCAAGACGATGTCTTTTTCGGCGTCATCGGGTCTAATCAACTAAAAGTGATGGACTTAGAAGTGGCCATGAGCGGCTTAGGCGAACAAGAAGCGATAGACGCGGGTTATGATGCTAAGGCTAAAACCATTAAAGCCCTCAATCAAGCGGGATATTACCCTGGGGCGGAGGCGTTGGTTATCAAGCTGATTTATGAACCATCCACGTGCCGTTTACTAGGGGGGCAAATCGTCGGTAAAAAAGGCGCGGCTTTGCGTATCAATACCTTAGCGGTTGCCTTGCAAAATGGGCTAAGGGCCGATCAATTGGCTAAGTTGGACTTAGCTTACGCCCCACCCTTCGCGCCGGTTTGGGATCCATTACAAACGGCATGCAATCAAATCAAATGCGAGAAGAAAGGAGATCACCAATGAAAAAAAATGTAGGCAAAACCGATCAAACCATTCGTTATGTACTGGCTATCGTCTTTATCGTCATAGCGACTTTAGGCAACGCACAATTTGAAAGCCGCCATTTTCTATGGTTGTTAATTCCGGCCGTCATCTTAGGCTTTACGGCTTCAATCTCATGGTGTGGTCTATACCGAATCTTTGGCATCAATACTTGTCAGATAGATACCGATTCATAAAAATCCTTCCCTAGGAAGGGTTTTTTCTTGAAAAAATAAGCAAATAGTTGTATTATAAGTATTGTTAAAATATGTCATACAAAAGAGGTGTCACATGCCTAAAAAAACGAAATCACAAAAGGTTTATGACTATATTGAAGAACTGGTCATTAGCGGTGAAATAAAACCGGGTGAACGCTTGCCTTCTGAGGCTAAATTAGGAGAAATTTTAAACGTTTCTAGAGTCAGTGTACGCGCTGGAATTGAAAAGCTATCGGCGATTGGACTGGTCCGTAAGAAAAAAGGCGGCGGAACTTATGTACATAAACCTAAACACGATAATTATCTATCGGTTTTTACCCCGACTTTATTGCATAATACCGATTATTTAGAAATGATGGAAATCAGAAGAGCGCTGGATTCTTTAAGCGTGCAACTGTGTGCCAAAAACATTACTGAAGCCGGGATTAATAAACTGGGTGACATCATCGACCAAATGGCGTCTTTAGAACACGAGGCTGACTTTTTTGACCTCGATAAGAAATTTCACCTATTGATTTCAAAATATTCCAAAAACCGCTTTTTACATAATATCCATCTGATTATTTGGGATGTTTTACAAAAAACCTTACGGCCTAAATATAATTTGGTTACGACCCAAGACCAACACGACCAACGCATCGATGAACACAAACGCATCTATGATGCCATCGTACACAAAGATGAAGATTTAGCACGTATCTATACGGTGAGACATTTGGAACGCATCATCGATACCTTCGAATGCGAATATAACGAAGCGTATGCCAAAGCCAAGCTGGCCCAAAAACAGACGCGCTAATTATTTTAAAAAAAAGAAACCTGATGGTTTCTTTTTCTTATTTTTTTGTTATAATATTAGCTGATGCCAGCATGGCGGAATTGGTAGACGCGCTAGACTCAAAATCTGGTGGTCTTTACGACCGTGTCGGTTCGACTCCGACTGCTGGTATTTTTTTATGCTTTGGTTTGGGTCTTGATGAAATAATCGACCAATTCTTGGTCAAAATGCGAGCCTTTTAAAGATTTGATTTCTTTTAAGGCTTTTTCTTTTGAGACGCGCTTTTTATAGATTTTATCTCTTCTTAAGGCCTCATAGCTTTCGAGAATTCTAAAGAGCCTGGCACTAATGGGAATCTCATCGCCTTTAAGCCCAAAGGGATAGCCGCTGCCATCTATGTTTTCATGGTGCGTTAAAATCGCATACGATACGCTTTTTAATCGAGGTAAGGCGTTGGCGATTCGGTAACCGATCTCACAGTGTCGTTCCATTTCTTTTCTTAAATCTTCATCCAAAGGCCCCTTAACGCTATAAATCTTTTCATTTATCGCAATTTTACCGATATCATGAAGTTCAATCAGCGTTTCAAGCTCATCGATGCGTTCTTTGGAAAAATGCAGTTTGTCGTATAAGGGTTTGGCTAAGGCGTGAAGACTTTCAATATGTTTTTTTGACTCATCGGTTTTTTCAAAAAGCGTTGTTTTTAAAGCGTCGATAATCGTATCGGTTTGGCGGTCATATTCTTCAATTTTGTCTTTATAAAGTCTATCTTCAGCACGCTTAAAGGTGGCCTTTAAATCTTCTTTGGCTCTTTTCATGCTGTAGCCCATCGCCACAGAAGGTGGGATGTTTTTATGTTGCTTAGAGATATCCTTTTTAACGTTTTCTTTGATTTTATTTAAATCATGGGTGTCAAAATCGGGTAAAATCACGATGAACTCATCGCCCCCTAAACGTGCGATGATACTGTCTTTTGGGAAATGTTTTTTTAAAGTTTTGGCAAAGTCAATCAAAAGTTGATCGCCATCGGCATGGCCAAAGACATCATTGATCATCTTTAAGCCGTTGACATCGGCTAAGATCAACCCAATATCCCGCATTTGTTCGAATCGTTTGGTCATCTCGTTGTAATAACGACGGTTATATAAAGACGTCAGATCATCGTGATAGCTTTTATGGGTCAATTCTTTTTCTTTGGTTTTTTGTTCGGTGATATCGATGGCGGTAGTGATGATGATTTTAAGGCCTTGTTCGTCTCTGCCTAAATAATAAGAGCTAAACGACCAGTTTAAAATATCGCCATCCTTGGTTTGAACCTGATATTCACCTTCATAAACGGTTTTAGAAATGGTATACAAATCCATCATGTGATCATAATACTCTTCATGGTTGTAAGGATTGGCGTTTTCAACCCAAGCGCGGATGGTGGGAATATCTTGTAAATGATAACCTGTCCGCTCAAAAAACGTACGGCTTATGGCGATAATTTGTTTGTTTTCTTTGTGTAACATCATGGGAATGGGGGCATGTTCAATCGAAGCAATCAATAAGTCTTTTTGGTCTTTGAGCGTCTTTTGAATGCTTTGTGCTTTTTCGCTTTGTTCAATGAGGCGCAGCTTTAAGTTGTTGTTTTGATGGTTTTTAACCGTCACAACTGTCCATATCACAATGCCGCTTAACACAACGAACACGATGCCTTTAACCGTGGAAAAATAGGCGAAATCATCAAAATTAGGAAACGCCCTAAAAAGTATCCAATCGGTCGTTAAAATCCAGATAACTCCAAGCACGATATACATACTCGCTATCCATATGGCATTGTATTTTTTAAAGCCCATAACATCACATCCTGATTACATTTTAGCACAATCCCCCAAAAGTACAATGCTTGAAGGAAAAGCTTTGTAAAAATAAAAAAATGGGCCAATTTTTAAAGCATGAAATTTGTCTTAAGACTGCTTGTAAAGATAGGTATAATAAGCTATAATTAGTAATTGTTAGGGCTTACAATACTGAAGGGAGGAAGAACGCGATGAAAAAGACAGTTTTACACCCCAATCACGTCAAACTTGGGGCGAAAATGGTAGAATATGCTGGCTTTGAAATGCCGATACAATATACCTCTATCAAAGAAGAACACCACGCGGTTCGTCATGATGCGGGGGTTTTTGATGTTTCACATATGGGTGAAATCCATGTCATCGGTAAAGAAGCCACCGATTTTTTAGATAAAGTCTTTTCCAACCAAGTGCGTGCACTGACGGCTAATCAAGTGATTTATGGCTTTTTGCTTTATGAAGATGGTGGCGTCGTTGACGACTTGTTGCTTTATAAGATGAATGATGAGTATTACTTACTCGTCGTTAATGCCAGTAACACACAGAAGGATTTTGAATGGCTGAAAAAACAAAACACCTTTGATGTTGAGGTACTCAATCAATCAGACCGTTATGGTGAAATTGCGCTTCAAGGGCCTAAGGCAGAAGCGATGTTACAAACGCATACGGCTTATGACCTGAGTAAGCTCACATTCTTTACCTTCGATGAAATGACCTTAGATGATATGACCTTTTTGGTTAGCCGCACGGGTTATACGGGCGAAGATGGCTTTGAAATCTATGGAGATCACGAAGATATCAAAACCTTGTTCCAACATCTTTTGCTCGATCATGAAGATTTAAAGCCTTGTGGTTTAGGCGCGAGAGATACGTTGCGCTTTGAGGTGGCTTTGCCGCTTTATGGCCATGAAATCTCTCAAGATATCACGCCCTTAGAAGCGGGCTTAAAGTTTGCCATCGATTTTGAAAAGGCGGATTTTATCGGTAAGAAAGCCTTGCTAAAACAAAAAGAAGCCGGCCTTAAAAGACGGTTGGTCGGACTCGAAATCTTATCAAAAGGCATCGTTAGAGAAGGCGCCAAAGTTTTTCAAGACGACCAAGAGATTGGCTATGTGACCACGGGATATCTTTCCCCCTCACTAAACAAGGCCGTTGCCTTGGCGTTGATTGACAAACCGCATGATAAAAGAGGCAATACCGTTCAAGTACAGGTTAGAAAGCGTTTCTTGGACGCTAAAATAGTGAAAAAAAAGCTTTATAACAAATCATAGGAGTGATGATATGAAATTTCCAAAAGAATTGCGCTACACCAAAACCCATGAATGGGTAAAAGTTGAAGATGGTCATGCTTATATTGGCATTACCGATTTTGCACAAGACTCCTTAGGAGAAATTGTTTTTGTCGAATTACCTGAGGTTGATGATGAGTTATCTCAATCAGAAGAATTCGCAACCATTGAATCGGTTAAAGCGGCTTCAGATTTAATCGCGCCTGTTTCTGGTGTGGTTGTTGAAGTTAACGAAGATTTAGAGGATGCACCTGAGTTGTTAAATGAAGATCCCTATGAAAACTGGATCGTGAAGATTTCGCTTGAAGATGAAAGCGAATTAGACAACTTACTTGACAGTGAGGCGTATCAAAAAATAGCTGAAGAAGAATAGGGGGACTTTTATGTTCAAGTACATACCGCATACCCACGCGGATATAAAAGCAATGCTCAAAAAGATCGGTGTCGATGATATCGAAGCGCTTTTTGCTGAAATTCCCAAGACGCTTAGAGACTTTGAACTCGATATACCTGAGGCGTTAAGTGAACTGGAAATTCAAAAACATTTCAAAGCGCTTGAAAAGATGAATCAACCGCTCGTACCCTTTATGGGTGCGGGGGCTTATGATCATTACACCCCATCGATCATCAATCACCTTATCAACCGTCAAGAGTTTTTAACCGCCTACACCCCATACCAACCTGAGGTGGCCCAAGGCACATTGCAATATATTTTCGAGTATCAAAGCATGATTTGCCAATTGACGGGCCTAGAAGTATCCAATGCCTCTATGTATGATGGCGCTACGGCTACGGCTGAGGCGATGTTGATGGCTAAGGCGATTCGTCGCAAAAGCAAGATATTGCTCAGTTCAACGTTGAATCCAAATATCATCAACGTTTTAAAAACGTATGCCTCAGTTCAAGACATTGAACTAGTGATGGTTGCTGAAAAAGAAGGCGTTGTTGATTTAGAAGACTTAAAAGAAAAACTCGATAAAGACAGCGCAGGCTTTATTGCTCAATCGCCAAATGTCTATGGCAACATCGAGCAATATGACGGCTTTTCTGAGGCTTTAAAAGCCCAAAAAGCGTTGTTTATCATCAACCAAGACCCCTCAACGTTGACGCATTTAAAAACCCCAGCTTCTTATGGGGCGGATATCGCGGTTGGCGAAGCGCAATCCTTAGGCGTGCCTCTTAGTTATGGTGGCCCTTATATCGGCTACATGGCCACGCTTAAAAAACATATGCGTAAGATGCCAGGCCGCATTTGTGGTATTACTAAAGATGCCGATGGCAAACGCGCCTTTGTTTTGACTTTGCAAGCCAGAGAACAACACATTCGCCGCGATAAGGCCAACTCCAACATTTGTTCCAACCAAAGTTTGATGGCCTTGTTTGTGACCATCTATATGTCTACGATGGGTAAAAAGGGCGTTTATGAAGCCCAGCAAATCTCAATGAACCATGCCCATTATTTATACAGCATGCTGCTTAAGTTACCCCAGTTTGAACAAGCCTTTGATCAACCGTTCTTTAAAGAGTTCACCTTAAAAACCGAACTAGACCCCGTGATGATTAATGAAAAACTTAAGGAACAAGGCTTTTTAGGTCCCTTGCATCAAGGTATGTTCGATGAAGATAGAAAAGGCTTAATCACCTTTGCGGTGACTGAAAAACGCAGCAAAGAAGAAATGGATGCGGTCGTCCGCATTTTGGGAGGGCTATAAGATGAAAAGCTATGATCAACTAATTTTCGAACGTAGCCAAGAAGGCCGCAAAGGCTATTCTTTACCAAAAAGTGAGGTTAAACCTTATCAACTCGACAAAGCTTACTTACGTGATGATTGCCCAGGTTTACCTGAGGTGAGCGAGTTTGATGTGGTCAGACACTACACCAACGTAAGTTTTAAAAACCACGGCATCGAGACGGGTTTTTATCCACTCGGTTCATGTACGATGAAATACAACCCCAAACTCAATCAAGATATGGCGGGCTTAGAAGGCTTTAACCTGCACCCTTACCAACCCGTTGAAAGCGCGCAAGGCTTACTTAAAATCTACTATGATACGCAAAAAATGCTTGCCAACATCAGTGGCCTAGATACCTATTCGCTAAACCCCTTTGCTGGGGCACACGGTGAATTGGTGGGCTTGATGATTATCAAAAAGTATCACCAAGATAGAAATGACCACAAACGCGACAAGATTATCGTCCCTGATTCAGCGCACGGGACCAACCCCGCAAGCGCGACGGTCGCAGGCTTTAAATCGGTTGAAGTCAAAAGCAACGCCGATGGTACGGTTAACGTTGAAGACTTGAAAAAAGTCTTAGGCGATGATACAGCCGGGATCATGCTGACCAATCCCAATACGATTGGGATGTTTGAACCCGATATTTTAGAAATCTCGCGTTTAGTTCATGAAGCCGGTGGCTTGCTTTATTATGATGGCGCTAACTTAAATCCTATCTTAGGGAAAGCCAGACCTGGCGATATGGGCTTTGATATTACCCATATCAATTTACATAAAACCTTCTCAACCCCTCACGGCGGTGGTGGACCAGGTTCTGGACCCGTTGGTGTGACCAAAGCGCTTAAAAAGTACTTGCCACAACCCGTGGTGAGAAAAGCCGGAGATTTATACTTAATCGATTACAACAAAGAAGACTCGATTGGTCAAATCTCGCATTTCTATGGCAATATGGGCGTGGTTATTCGCGCTTATACCTATTTATTGACTAACGGTAAGAACCGTTTGCCTGAAATTGCCAAAATGAGCGTATTAAACGCCAACTATATCAAGGAATCTTTAAAGGACGTATACAAACTACCGGTAGATAAAATCTGTAAACATGAGTTCGTCTTCGATGGGCTCAAAGATGAATCCATCGACGTCAGAACGTTTGATATTGCCAAACGCTTGTTAGACTTTGGCATGCATCCACCAACGGTTTATTTCCCCTTGATGTTTAAAGAAACGATGATGATCGAGCCTGTGGAAAATGAATCCAAACAAACGATCGATGAGTTCATTAAGGTAATGAGACAAATTGCTAAAGAAGCGAAAAAAGATCCAGACAAACTGAAAAACGCGCCTTTCACAACGCCAGTCAGACGCTTGGATGAAGCTTTAGCGGCGCGCAAACCGATTGTAAAATATACCGATTTAACCGAACAAGGAGACTAATATTAAACCATCTCAACGAAAAACGTTGAGATGGTTATATTATTATCGCATATCAAGCAATTACTTTTTGTCAAAACCGCTAGGATATTGTATAATTAATGTAACTGAAATGAAGTAGGGTGATGTGTATGTTCCGATTTGTTACCAACAATAACGTCATTTATTATTTATATACCACGTTTATACTGCTTGTGGGCGCTGGCGCGCTTGTTTTCTTTTATTTTATGGTCACCGGTTTCAATATCGGCGTTTACGATGAAAATACCGTCATTGGCGGTGTTTATGTCGGTGGTTTGGATGAAGAAGAAGCCGAAGAAAAAGTAAGAGCGCGTTTGCTTGAATGGCTTGAAGATGATGAGATAGTTTTTGAAGTCGGTTATCAAGGGTATTATTATCAACTCGACCGAGAGCTTTTCACCTTTGATGTCTCTTCTACTATGCAGCTGGTTAACGAAGGTGGAAGTACTGATTTGATTGTCAATTATTCTGCTCAAGCAAGGGATACGATTATTAGCGATATGCAGCGAAACTTCTTTGATACCGAAGTGGGTTTGGAAGATTTTGGATTGCTCGCGTGGTTTGATTTAGAGGAAGTCTTAGACGACAGCTTGGAAGCTGCCGCAAACTTAAGAAGGTTATCAAGAATGGAATTAAGTGATTATTTAGTTGATGAAGCCTTATTTAATGAAGAACTGAGTAGCGTTGAACTACCGATGCCTGCTCATGTGGATGCCGCAGAACTTCACCACAAGTTAGTAAACTATCTACCTAACGAACGTTATGAAATTGATGCCTTCAGCGTTCATCACCTCTTAGATGTCTTTGATGATCGCTTCACCTCACGAGAGCTTAATGTGATTGGTGGGTTAATTCAAGGCGTGATTTTACCGACTAACATGTATATTCAAGAAAGCCATTACAACCCTCAAATTGATTTTAATCGCTATACGATAGATGATTTTCCGTATTATGGGTTTAATGTCCGCTTAAACCGCAACGTAAATTATGATTACATTTTTGAAAATCACGGCTATAATCAGTATCATATCGAATTCATTTTAGTAGACGATGAAACACTTGAAGCACGTCTATTCGGCCCGCCTTTCTTAAATGAGATTACGGTGGAAACCCACATAGAATTTATCGACCCACCGGTTGAACAGACAGGCAACCCAGATGAAGCTCAAGACGGCATTCAAGCCGTACACGTCAGTGTGCAAAGAACGAAGAGAGATGTTTTTGGCGATATCGTTCATTACGGTAACGATGCGTATTTAGAAATCGTTTTTGAATTTTATCCTTCGGTAACCGAAGTAGTTTATATACCTTAAGACGATAGATAAGGAAGTGGATTTATGCCTAAAAATACCCCGAAACGCCTCGGTGAAGTACTGGTTAACGAAGGTGTTGTCACCGAAAAACAAATTGAAGAAGTCTTGCAAAAGCGCGAACGCGGCGAAAAAATTGGTGAAGCCTTAATACGGTTTGGCTATTGTACTGATGCCCAAATCGTCGATGCTTTATCCGATTCTTTAGGCATCAAACGCGTCAACTTGGGCATGATTTTTATCGATGAACAAGTACTAAAATTGCTAGATGAAACCTTTGTAACGCAAAGTAAGATTATGCCGATCAATATCTCTGGTCGTCGTTTGGTTATTGCGACCAATGATCCTCTTGATTTTCCGACGATTGAAAACGTGCGTTTAAAGACCGGTATGAACGTTGAGACGGTACTCGCGACCATGAACGATATCGAAACCGCCATTGCGCGGTATTATGGCTTTAATAAAACCTTAAAAGATTTAGGTATCGAAGTTGAAAAACAAAAACAAATCGATGAGAAGTTTTATGATGAACTGGTAAAAGAACCAGAAAAAGATGCTTCTGAATCGCCTATTATCGCACTGGTTAATCAGTTGTTATTGACGGCGGTTAAAAGTAAGGCTTCGGATATCCATATTGATCCTACCGATATCGAATTTAAAATTCGCTACCGCATCGATGGTGTGCTCAGTACCGAAAGAGCTTTACCTAAAGTGATTTTGCCCAAACTGATCAGCCGTATTAAAGTTATGTCTCATATGGATATTACCGATACGAGAAACCCCCAAGATGGCCGAATCAAAACCGTCATTGAAGGGCGTCCCATCGACTTAAGAATCTCCACCCTACCGACGGTACGCGGGGAGAAGGCTGTTATGCGTGTCTTGGACTTATCCAGAGATTCACACGGGATTGACCGCTTAGGCTTAAGCGATGAGGAACAAAAACGCTTTATGCGTCTTATTTCTAGACCCAACGGGATTGTCTTAGTCTCGGGACCAACCGGTAGTGGTAAGACGACCTCGCTTTATGCTTGTTTGGACCAATTAAATGACGAAGAAATTAACGTCATCACGGTTGAAGACCCCGTTGAGATTGAACTAGAAGGGATTAACCAAGTAAACGTTAATCCAGATATCAACTTTACCTTCGCCAATGCTTTAAGATCGATTCTAAGACAAGACCCTAACATCATCATGATCGGGGAGATTCGTGATACCGATACTGCTCAAATCAGTGTTAAAGCGGCCCTTACGGGGCATTTGGTGTTATCGACCATCCATACCAACTCCGCGGTAAAAACGATTGGACGTTTAATCGATATGGGTATTGACCCATTCTTGGTCGCTTCTTCTTTAAGTGGGATTGTCGCTCAGCGACTCGTTAGACGCGTCTGTCAGGTTTGTGCCAAGACCGAAGCACCCACGGCCAACGAAAAAGAAATCTTTGAAAAGCACGGGTTTGAAAGCATTAGAAAAGTCAAACGCGCCGTTGGTTGTAGCAGCTGCAACAACAAAGGCTACAAAGGCCGCGTAGCCGTGTTTGAAATATTGGATGTCAATGAAAACATCATCAAGATGATTTCAAATCATGAAAAAGAATACGACATATTAACGCAAGCACGTAAAGACGGCACCAGATTACTTGTTGAAGCGGGCTTAGCAAAAGTTAAAGATGGTATAACCACCGTAGAAGAAATCTTGAAACTCGGCCTTGATTAGGAGGGTTAGCGTTGAAGATAAACGACTATAAATACAAAGCCAAACGCATGAAAGATGGTAAGATCGTCAAAGGTACCACCGAAGGTCCCTCCAAAGCGATAGTGGATCAGTTTTTGTTTGAAAATGGCTTGCGTGCGATTGAAATAGAATCGTATAGTTCAATCATCGCACGGATGAACCGCGTCACCTTAAACAAAGTCATTAGTGAGACCGATTTAATATTTTATTTAAAACAACTAGCCAGTCTTTTGCGCTCAGGGGTAAAATTAAATGAAGCTTGTGAGATTTTAGCTACCCAACAAACCAATAAAAACGTCAGAAGGATCTATTATTCTATTTATTATTCGGTTAATGGTGGCTCTACCTTATCTGAGGCCTTTAAAGAACACAAACGCGAATTTCCGCGCATCTTAGTCGCCATGGTGGGCGTCGGTGAAGAAGTAGGCGATTTGGATGAAGTATTAGAAGAAACGGTCGAATACTTTGAAAAACAACACCGCTTAAAATCATCGATTAAATCCACGATGATGATGCCAATCATTTATTTGGTTTTTGCGATTTTAGTGGCGATATTCCTCATGGTAGGGGTTATGCCTCAGTTTGAAACCATGTATGGTTCAGTCGGTGGAGATTTACCAGGCATTACGGTATTTTTCATTTCCTTAGGAAACTTTATGCGCGATAATGCAATATTTTTACTCCTAGGGTTAATAGCCTTGATTATTGGCCTTAGACTTTTATACAAAAAGAACGAAAAAGTACAGTACTTCATCAGCTTTATCATGATTAAAATGCCGATATTTGGTGAAGTGGTCAAGCTAAACAACTTATCTAGAATCGCTTCTACCTTATCGCAAATGTTAAAAAACCATGTTCCCTTGCAAGATTCTTTAAAGACAACGTGGGATACCATCGACAATCAAGTATATAAAAACTTATTGATCGATGCACAGAAAAAAGTCACGGGCGGGGATTACATGTCAGAATCCTTTGAACATCATTACGCCAGTGAAGTTGTCTTTAACCGGATGATGGGGGTTGGAGAACAAAGTGGTGAGCTTGGTAAGATGATGAGAAACTTATCAATCTTCTATGAATCCGATAGTGAGATCAAAGTAGAGCGGCTCAAAAAAGCCTTAGAACCACTTATGTTGATATTTATTTATATCCTGATTGTCATTATGATTTTGGCCGTCATGTTACCATCACTAGCCTTAAGTGATCAATTGTAACCTTTAAAGCATGATAAAAAACGCCATTTGGATTAGTAATCCAAATGGCGTTTTATTATGTAGTATAGTATTTACTCTAAGGTTTGGAACGAACTATCTCCAAATTTAAATGTTCCGAATTCATCGGTAGGAAGCCCATCGATATCTTGCCAAGTTAAGCCAAGATTGCCTTCATCGGTAATAATACGTACCGAATTATCGGTGTTGCCTAAAATGTAATCTGAAAAGCTATTATTACTATGTGGCCCACTTGAGAAAGTCACAGGAACATCCGCTTCATCATTGAAGCTTAAAAGATAGCTATTGTTCATAATTAGAGAGCTGTTATTACCGGCGTCAAATAGGATTTTACCTTCAACTAAGACCAATACGTTATCAAAAATCAATTCTGCTTGTCCGCCTGCATCCAGCGTCAAGTCGCCTCCAATTACCATAATACCAGAACTAATGGTGTTAATTACATCCGTGTTTCGTAGTGTGAAATCACCATCAACAAAGATACTATGACCATCGAGGTTTAAGGAGTGAGTGTTACCACCCGATCCCCCGTCATTACTGAAAAAATCTACGTCACTGTTAATCCAAACACTACTAGTCAGCGTTCTGTGTTCACTGCTTGAAGCCCCAGAATCCATCTCGGAGTAATCATTGTAAAAATCATCTTCGTTGTCTATGGGGGTATCACTGCCATAACCTGTCTTAATGGACTCAGTGATTTCATCCAACTTTTCATTCGGGGTAATGCTTTGTTCAGATCCACTGCCTTCTTCATCTAGCGTAATCAATAAATCTCTATATAAAATGGATTCATCATTTCTTATGTATTTAATACGGTATTCTCTAGCAATGACATCACCGCTTTCAAATCCA
>CAZCSL010000008.1:0-55629 GCA_964501415.1 uncultured Candidatus Izemoplasmatales bacterium | reverse complement strand
TATGGGACTACCCATTCATTTACATGCAACCGATAAGATCTTATCACGTGTCTTCACGTTTTTCTCCTCACTATTGGTCCTTTTTACCATTGCCTTGATTATGGTGTTTTTATCGGGACGCGTTGGTTTAGCGGATTTACCCGGTTTTTTCACCACGATCTCTGAATTTAAGGGCTTGCCGATATTGTTGATTTTATTTCCGATAACTGGCGGTATCATACAATTATTTTTAGGTCGTAAGACGTGTCATTCCCGCGATATGGTCGTGATTGTGATGACGTTTTTCACGATTATTTTGGTATTATTTACCTATCCCCTTGCCTCAGGGGCCGGGTTTAGTTTGGATTTGCCCAATTGGTTAGGACTCGGTTTAAGTTTTTATATTGATATGTTGGGCTTTACGATGTTGTTGATCACCTCGGTGATATGGTTTTTGGTAATGGTGTATGCGCACGATTACATGAAAAAAGAGCGTCATTGCAATCGCTTCTTTTTGTTTATGGCTTTTACCTATGCCTCGGTCTTAGGCGCGATTATGGCTGGGGATTTATTGACGATGTTTTTGTTTTTTGAAGTGATGACAATCGCTTCTTATATGTTGGTGAGCCATGGTCAAAAAGAAGAATCCTACCAAGCGGGATACAATTATGTATTCATGGGACTGATTGGTGGGTTTGCGATTTTGATAGCGCTACTTTTGATGCAACACCACGTGGGAGATTTAACGTTTACCTCAGCGATAGCGGTGTTACACGATTTACCCGGGGTTAGATTTTGGATTATCGGTTTATTGATTTTTGGTTTTGGGATTAAAGCGGGTATGGCGCCGGTGCATGTATGGTTGCCGCGTGCTCATCCCGTGGCGCCCACACCAGCGAGTGCGTTATTATCAGGGATCATGATCAAAGTCGGCGCTTATGGGATATTGCGTGTGGCGAGCAGTTATTATTTTCCTGAGGGTAATCAAACAGGCGCCAACGATATGACGCTTTGGCAAACCAATGAAACGATCGGCTTTGCGATGATATGGCTTGGTATTATCACTATGAGTATCGGTGTATTTTTCGCTTTGCAACAAGCAAATATTAAACGCATGCTAGCCTATCATTCCGTCTCGCAGATGGGTTATATCGTCATGGGCATCGGCGTGGTGATGTACTTGGGTGAACTCGGGGCGATGGGTTATACCGGGGCTTTATATCATATTATTAACCATGCAATCTTTAAAAGCCTTCTCTTTATGGTAGCCGGTGTGGTTTATTATCACACCAAAGAATATGACATGTACAAACTAGGGGGGCTTTGGCGTAAGTTACCTTTGACGACGATTGTCTTTATCGTGGCAGCGTTCGGTATTAGTGGCGTGCCCCTTTTCAACGGTTATATATCAAAGACCATCTTACACCACGGCATTGTGGAAGCCTACGAATACGGTCATGCTTCGTTCCTTTATGCCGAGTGGTTGTTCATCGTAATCTCTGCGGGGACGGTAGCGACGTTTGTTAAATTTTTCTATCATGTGTTCTTGGGTAAATTGCCCCATAAATATGAAAATGAACTTAAACCAGAGTACAATAATTTAGATACCGCTATGTTGGCTATTGTTGTCTTTATTGTCTTGATTGGTTTATTTCCCCACGTATTGACTCAACGTCTCATCATGCCACAACTTTATGGCTTGCCTTTTGATGTGGGCTTCATTGAAAGTTATATCGTCGATATGAACTATTTTGCTTTTAACGATTTAATGATTATGGTATTTATCATTCCCTTAGGATTTGTGGTCTTTTATCTAGGCACAAAGTTCAACTTATTTACGCTTAAAATGCCCAAGTGGTTCAGCCTTGAATATTTGGTTTTTTACCCGATTAACCTGCTTATATTAAAAACGTGTCGTTCGATGTATGGTGAGCAGTGCCGAATTGATATTTACACGATGCATAAGTTGTCGTTTAGAAATGAAGAAAATGTTGGATTTTTAGAGCGCTTTATCATTTTGTCCAACATGATTAACCGACGCTTTGAAAGAACCATCATTAAAAGTGATGCGTTGATTTATACAACCTTTGTGACGATTATTTTTCTGATTATGCTTATATTTACAATAGTGTAGGAGGCTATTTATGAAAATCTATATTTCCGTTGATATGGAAGGTCTTTGGGGCGTCAGTACTAAAGAACAAGTCATCAAAGGCAACCCTGAGTATGAACACGCGCGCAAACTGATGGCCAGTGAGGTCACACTTATTACCGATATTTTATTTGAACAAGGCATTGAAACCATCGTCGTTAACGATGCCCATGGTTCGATGGATAACCTTTTGATCGATCAACTTGATTCTAGGGTGAGTTTGATTCACGGCAAGCACAAACCCAGAAGCATGATGCAAGGATTGAATGAACAATTTGATGGCATCTTTCTCATCGGTTATCATGCGAAAGCAAACACCAAAGGTATCTTGGCTCATACGTATGCATCAAGCATCTTTCATGAGATTAAAATCAACGATAAAAGCTATGGTGAAAGTGGTTTAAATGCCCTTTATGCTGGGACGTTTAATGTCCCTGTCATCGGCATCAGTGGCGATGATGTCTTAGCAGGTCAAATCAAAGAAGAAGTGGGCGACATTCCTTTTTGTCAAGTAAAAACCGCCCATAGTCTAGAATCCGCTACGCATGTAGCAAAAGATGAGCTAGAAAACCATTACCGCAACATGCTAAATGAGGCAATCAAATCAATATCGGCGTTTAAAGCTTCGGTTTTATCCACGGCTGAAGATGCAGAAATTACATTTAAAAGCCCTCTGCAAGCCTTGAAAGGTAGTGATTTGGAAGGATGCAGACAAGTTAGCGGCAATACCTTGCAGGTGGATATCAATCATTTTGAGACGTTTTATCAAAAACTACTAACCATGATTAATATTTGTAAAAAAGTTGGTTAAAACCAACTTTTTTTATGATTATGTATTGTGTAACAAACAGTACTGTGTTATAATTCTATTAGGAGGTGGCGCCAATGAATCCTCAATTTAAACGCGGGATTGTAGAACTGTGTGTCATGTCCGTTCTCGCTCTTGAAGATATGTATGGCTATAAAATCATTCAATCATTGTCTAAGCATATTGATGTGAATGAAAATACGGTATATCCAATCTTAAGGCGTTTGTTAAAAGATGGGTATTTTGAGACCTACTTAGAAGCATCTAATGAAGGCGCACCAAGAAAGTATTACCGGATGACCAAAAAAGGATATACGTATTATCAACAACAAAGCGATGAATGGGACAGTTTTATCGGTGGTGTGTATCAAATCATTCATAAAGGAGTAAAAGATTATGAAAGAATATCTGAACGCTTTAAAGAAGGCTCTTGAAAATCAAGCGCTGTCTAAAGATGTGATTGAAGAAGTATTAAAAGATCATGAAGAAATGCTTCAAGCGGCTTTTGAAGATGGCTTAAGTGAAGCAGAACTAACAAAGAAGTTTGGTGACCCAGAGAAAATCGCAAAAGAATTAAGCCAAGTAGAAGGCAGTCAAACGGCAGAAAAAGACTTAGAACGTTTCAAAACCTTTACAGTAAAAGCGCCGTTTAAAATCGAGACCGAAACGAGCAATGCGGACATTACCTATAACCTTATCGATTCAAACGATCTACAAATATGGACCGATGATGCTGAGATGAAAGGTTACCGTATTGTGTTTGAGGATGATTGCTTGTGCATTCGTTCCAAAGAAAAATCATCAATGGGTCTATTCAATTTTCTATCCACAGGGAAGAAACACAAGCTTATGGTTAAAATTCCTAAACAGCTTTGTAGACGGATTTATCATAAAAGTGTTAACGGCCCGGTTTTAATTGAAGGCTTGCATCTTGAAAGTGCAGATATCAACACCGTTAATGGTCGATTGACGGCACTAGATACAACCATGAACCATGCGACGTTCCACACGGTAAACGGAGAAATCAAGGGTCGCAAACTAACGTTAAAACAACTTCACACTTCTCAAATCAGTGGCCTTACTGATTTGAAAGCCTTGACGGTTGAAGATGACATTACCATCAATACGGTGAGTGGAGACAGCCATTTGGAAGATATCAAAGTACACCGATTGCACTTAAAAAGCGTCAGTGGACGGATTAAAGGCACAGAGATTTATCCCAAAGTATGTCAGCTCAAAAGCGTGAGTGGTTCAATTTTGATTGAAAATAAGACTAAAACAGATATCGATATCGAAAAAGAAAAAACGGTATCTGGAACGATAAAAATTACCCAACCATAAAAAAAGCTTACAATTTTGTAAGCTTTTTTATTACTAACGAATCGTTTTAAGCGCTTGTGCCCAACGATTAACATCTTTGAACAATTGTTGCATATTCGCTTGGTGTACATCTCTTGGTGCAAAGCGTTGGTCTTTAAAATCATCGAACAACGAGAAAAATACGTGGGTCCGTACATCGGCAACGTTAAGCTCACCTAAGACACCCCGCAAATGTTCAGCTGCACGCACCCCACCAGCAGAACCATAACTGACGATGCCTGCGGCTTTGTGATACCATTCTTCCCGGGCGTGATCTAAAGCGTTTTTAAGCGCGGCGCTAAAGCTGTGATTATACTCACTTACCACAAAGATAAAACCATCTAACGTATTTAGTTTATCTTTAAAGCGCTTGATGCCATCTGAGCTGCCTTCACCTAAAAGGGGCAGTTGATAGTCCTTAATATCGATTAACTCATAAGTCGCATCTGCATTTTTTTCACTTTGCTTTAAAACCCATTCACCAACGCTTGGTGAGACTCTACCAGTTCTTGTAGAACCCAAAATAATACCGACCTTTAATGTATCAGTCATAACATGACCTCCTTTATTATTCGTATTTATTATAAACAAAGCGTGGTCATGACGCAAAGAAGATGCTTAATTAATACACCGTTTTATGAAAAGGCTCATAATCATCCTTTATATCCTCAAACACCGCTTCACTTTGTATCACTTTTGTGCGCCACAGAAGGTCATGTAAACTACGATGATCATCGCGATTCGCAAAGACCAAAAAAGCGATGATAAAATAAAGTCCAAGACTTAAAAACCCAAATAGCCATTTCGATAATTCCCTACCATGTAGCTTAATCATCGACGGCGCAGAGTGATCGAGGTTTACAATTTTAGTCTTAGCAATGTGTTTGCCTACGGAAACGCCAGGTTTAAACCACATCGGTAAAAGGGTAATCACATAATAACTACCAAACACAATCAAGGCGCGTAAAAAGTCATGCCATGTTAAAAATACAATAATTAAAATGCTTAAAAAAACGACGATTATCTCAGGGGCAAACCCTTCAAATCTCGCGTTTGTCTTTGCACTTAAATCTTTTCTAATACGCATAATATCACCATCTCAATGCGTATTATAACATGCTTAATCAAAGTTTAATAGCTTATAGAAGACAACGTTTTAAAAAGATGTTACAATAAATAAAGAGGTGGAATCATGAAAAAAAGCTTAAAAGAAAGGTTTTCTCATCGTTCATTTTTATTTATACTAGCGATGATGCTCAGTATCAACACCTTTATCTTTGTGATGATTTTTATCATAAATCAATTGCTTTTAGGCTTTTATTTTAGCGGCTTGTTGGTTTTGGGTATCGTAATAGTGCTCTTTTTACTTCCATACTACATCGCCTCAAGGCGTCTGCCGCTTAAAAAAATGAATGAAATCTTGAAAGATGATATATTTTTAATGGGGTTTTCTTTGGCGTTTGTCAGCGTGGGACTCATTCTGATGATCATTTTAATAACGATATTTTATTTTTAAATAATGCTTAACCCAACAAGCAGCCTGTGATATAATCACTATGGTTTGGTTCCGGTAGCTCAGCTGGATAGAGTGACAGTCTCCGACACTGTAGGTCGTGGGTTCGAGTCCCACCCGGAACGCCATATGAAAGATTAAGGTCGCTTGTCGACCTTTTTTAAAACCTATTTTTGATGAGGTGACTAACTATGATTAAAGGACTTATCATTTTAAGCCACGATTGTGAAGATGTCGAAGCATTAGCAACTATCGGTTTGCTTAGAAGAGCAGGCTTTGACATAACAAGCGCAACATTCGACAAGTCAAAATCCATCACTACCAAGTTTAAACAAACCGTCCAAACCGATGCAAACGCATACGAACTAAATCCTGATGACTTTGATTTTTTAGTGTTGCCCGGGGGGCCTTATGTCGCCAACAACCTTGGAAATACGCACGCCTTGGATGAAGTCATTAAAAGTTTTTATCAACGAGATAAACTAATCGCCGCCATTTGTGCCGCGCCAAGATTTTTAGGTCGCTTGGGCCTTTTGGAAAACAAAGTGTTCACGGGCTTTACAGGAGCCGACCAAGAAGTAAAAAAAGGCGCTTATCATCCTGAGGCAAAAGTTATTGAAGATGGTCAATTGATTACCGCAAGAGGTGCCGGCGTTGTTTATGCCTTCGTCTATCAGATTATCAAACATTATCATGGCCTTGAAAAAGCAGAGGCGTTATTACAAAACATATTGCATTAAGCGTTGAGACATCATATAAATAGTTGCGTAGCGCGCGTTATCAATATACAATAGATATACCGCTAATCATAACTTTACATGGATGCTTAAAGCCATAGAGGATTGATAAACATGGAAGAAAAAAAGCAGCATATTACAAAGGACATCACCAATACGTTGATTAAAACCGGATTTATTTTTGGGTTATTTTTAGCGTTGCTTCTAATCAATCGCTTTAGTTTTGTTCAAGGCGACCAAATGCGCTTCATCATCAATGGGTTGCTTACAGGGGTTTTATTGGTTGTATTTTTGTTTAGCATCGGTGGATTGAAGTTTGATATCTTGATGCAAAAAACGATTCTTATAACCCAACTGAGTGCATTATTATGGCGTTTAACCGCTTTGCTTGCGTTTTTCTTATATGACATGACGGCGATGCCAGTGTGGCAAGATTTTGTGACCATCATAAGTTTAGGGGTTCTTTCCATCCTATTTGATTGGCTTGCCTTAAGACAGTTTAAAGCGCTAAACAGCCAAACATTGTTGGATATTATAATAAAACACAAACAAACCTTGAGTGAAGCGGAAAAAAAGCGATATAAGGATCATTTGACCATGCTTAAGAAAATGGCCTTTGTCTCGGTGGTGTATTTTTTCTTACTAGGAAGTTTCGATTATACGCAGTTGTCACAAACGATTTGGTTAAGCTTCATGATTCTCATTGTACTCACCTTATACCTTAGAATTCTGCGTAAAGAACCAACCTTAAGTAAATATATTCTAGGGGCCATTTTCATCAATATGGGTCTATTGCTATATCAATATATCGCCTTTCACTATCTTTTGATGAGCGATTATATTGTCCATTTCTTCATCCTTTGGCTTAGCTTTAGCCCTATATTTGGACTATATGTTTATTATCAGACCAAATTGGACAATGATAAAAACTATCAATTGACTCAATCCAACGTCGAATGATATCGTTTGACAAACCAGCCATTCCTTGGTAAAGTGATTTATCGGTCAAGTAAATCACAGCCTTTGTTTATAGAAAAATATCAACGGCTAGTTTGCTTGATTATGATTAACTATATCCTATGGGAACCGGTAATAATGGTCCCATGAGTTGATTAACTCATGGTTTTTTAATTGGAGTGAACCGTATGCAAGAAACCAATGTCATCAGACATCGTCGTTACCTACACCAAATTCCAGAAATTGGGTTTGATCTACCCAAAACCAAAGCCTACATTGAAACCCAACTCAACCATCTAGGTTATGAGGTTTTTACCGTGGCTGAAAGTGGTTTGATCGCCTTTAAGGAAGGTAGTGTTAAACAAGCGATTGCTTTTCGTGCCGATATGGATGCCTTAGAGATTCAAGAACAAAATGAGGTTGTTTATAAAAGCCGTCATCACGGTAGAATGCATGCTTGTGGTCACGATGCCCACATGGCAATGCTGCTAGGTTTTGCGGAGATGATGGCCAAAAAAACGCACTTAAAAAAAAGTATCGTTTTAGTCTTTGAACCGGCTGAAGAGACCTTAGGGGGGGCAAAGGATATCATGGCGAGTGGCATGCTTTCAAAATATGATATTGAAGCGATTTTCGCCTTGCACTTAGATCCTGATTTAGAAGAAGGAAAACTCGGCATTACCGATGGTATTATGACGGCTCAAGATGGCGATTTTGATTTGACTATCAGCGGGGCTAATGCGCATGGGACTAACCCTCATCAAGGCAATGACGCTTTATTGGCTGCTTCTCAACTTGCTCAACAATATCATACTATTATTTCTAGAAGCCTTGATCCTATGCAAGCGGCGGTTATAAATATCGGCACGATGCATGTAGGTGAAGGACGCAATATCATTGCGAATAAAGCTGAAATCAAAGGCTCCATTAGAGCGTTTAACTTTGGGGTTTTCCAACACTTGAAAAATCGCATGCGTCAAATTGATGCGGGTATTGAGCATGCATATAACGTTACAATCGATAACAAAATTACAGATTTACATCCACCTGTGATTAATGATCATGACCTTTATAAGCGCATGAAAGAGACCTTCTCTAAACACGCTATTGAAGACATAAAGCCGATGCTTTTAGCTGAAGACTTTTCCTATTACCAACAACAAATGCCAGGATTGTTTGTAATGTTAGGGACAAAAAATCTGCCACTAGGTTATAATCAGCCCTTACATTCATCTGAATTTAACTTTAATGAAGCGATTTTATCCCGTGGTGTAGATACGCTAATAAAGCTTGCTGAAATGATGAATATTTAAACCTAACATGCAAAAAGGGCCAAAAAAGGCCCTTTTTGTTTTATAGGGTGGTGGGGGTATGCTATAATACTAGCGAGGTTAACGCATCAAACTGATGCGATAAGATTTTAAAATATCAAACGCTTTTTGATGCATATGCTTATTAAAGACATATTTATCCGCATGAATCTTGTTGATCTCTTCGCTGTACCAACCAATCATTTTATCCAAAATAATCTTTAAGGTTTCCATATCATTATCTTTAATGGCTTTCTTTAATTCTTTTGTATAACCCATCATAAAGGGATTGCGGGTATACGTTTGAATGGTGCCGATTATGCCATCAAGTTCAATTAAAAATTCTTTTCTACTCATCAAATCTTCCTTTCACTATTTTAAGTTATTTTGCCACGTATTCAGGTAACGTTTCTTCATCAAAATCTAGATAAATACCTTCAAAGGCATCGATTGCGACATACTCAGGTAAGGTTTCTTCATCAAAGTCTAGATAAATTCCTTCAAAGGCATCGATCGCCACATATTCAGGTAAGGTTTCTTCATCAAAGTCTAGATAAATACCTTCAAAGGCATCGATCGCCACATATTCAGGTAACGTTTCTTCATCAAAATCTAACGTTATGTCTTGGTTTATAGTTGTTGATACAACGCTAAATGTAAATAATAGTGTGATAATTAAGCTAACAGACCATATTTTTTTCATCATAATACCTCCAAAATTTATTTTACACCTATATGATAATTAAGAAATTACTCTGTGAACAGCGCACATCTGTCGTATATTTTTATTTTTTTTAAGGTTGGTGATTCAATGAACTCAATGGAGCTAAGTAACTATTTAGAAAAAATGCGTTATGGTAGAAAACTGACACAAGAAGATTTTGTGGCAGATGTGGTTTCATTGCGTCAATATCAACGTTATCGTCGCGGTGAATGTGAAATACCGTATGAAAAAATCGATCAGTTTGCCCATAAACTAGGCATCCCGAGCAAAAAATTGATGAACCAATTCGAAAGTGAAAAAAATCGCCAGCTTAAAATGGTTAATGATTTCTATAATGCTGTTTCCAACCGTAACAAACCAACCATTAAGAAATTAAAAAAAATCTTAGATGAAGACATTTTAATTGATAAAGAAACCAAAACTTACTATGAATACGCGGTATTATTTGATGAATACTATAATGGTATACACGACAAACCAGCCTTTGCACGCAAGATTTCAAACTTGATCAACTACCCAGACATTTTGAAACAAGAATATTTCACCGATATAGAAATTTTAATTCTAAGTTCATTGCTCATCGTGTTGAGCCCTTTGCAAATCGATACTTTGTTGCGTCGATTGAGCGAACTGTTTAATCAAGAAGATAACATTTTAAGTTCGCAAAACAATCAAATCACATCTTTAATTATCATGAGACTATCAAAGGGCTTTGGTATGAGAGGGGATTATAGTAAAGTCATCGAGTTCACGACCAAAGGCATAAAGCATGGCATTGCCCAAAAACAATATCATCTCTTTGAATATTTTTATTACTATAAAGCCTTGGCACACTTTAAATTAGAAGAATATCTAGAGTATGAAGAAGCGCTATTTCGGTGTTATAACGTCTTACACTTAGAAGGCAATAAGAACCGGATTGAACAATTTACCCAACTGATTGAAAAGGACTTTGATATAAACTATCACATGTTTATCATGAAATACTTAAAAAAAGAGATTATGTAAGCCTTAAAAAGATGAAAAAAACGCTAATATTAGCGTTTTTTTTAAAAATACGACAGATGTGCCATGTTCGAAGTCTATATATATTTTTATAATATATATAGACTGACAAATATTTTTCATCTTTGGAAAGTAGGCGTTTGATGTTATGAGAAAAGAGATTAATCATAAACCCTATGCGCAAACGTTAGTTGTTTTCATTGCCTTGGCCATAAGCGGTATGGTAATCTATACCGATTTTTTGTTATCTTTACAAGTATGGCCTACAATATTATTTTTAGTGATATCATTTTTCTATGCGATGTTCTTTAGAAGTCATCCGTTTTTTTTGCATGACAATCCGACGCTTAATACCCACAATACTTCATTTACACAATACAGCGATTTGCAAATCATTTTTATCGAAGCCTCAGAAAAAGTATTGATTGAATGTAGTGAATCTTTGGTAGAACGTTATGGTTTAAAAGAACATGTAATGGTGGTTTCGAAAAAGAGTTTTTTATCTTTTGTGCATCCCGATGATAAGCCGCTCGTATTAATCGATATCAGTGACTATAGTTTTAAGATAAATCCACATAAAGAAGTTCAGTTTCGCATTAAACTACCTGGGGCAAGCCATTACATCTTGATGTTTCGTAAAGGGTATTTTGAACTGGACAACGGTCTTGGCTACATTGCATTTGATATTACCCATGAACAACAAACCCAAAAAAGCCTAAGTCAGAAAAGCCATGAACTGAATGCTTTGACACAGGAACACGAAATTGTTTTTGATTCTGTGTATGATGTCATTATTAAAATGGATGTTGAGGCCAATATTATTTATGCATCAAAAAAAGCCCTTGAATTTTTTGAGAAATCAAACGCCCATTTGACCAAATTAAATATGCTTGATTTGCATAAAAACCAAGGCTTAAAAGATCATACTTGGTATGAACATATTTTGAATGGTCAAGCAAATAGCGTGCAAACCAAAATGAATGTCAACGGATCTGAAAAACACATAAAATGGCATTACCAGCCCGTTTTAAACCGTGATAAACAACTACAATACATCATTGCAATCGGGCATGAAAACACCGATTTAATGACCATGCAAGACCGCTTAAACTATGAAAAAAATTATGATGCGCTAACAGGACTCTTAAACAGAACCGGTCTTTATGAGGCTTTAAAAACGCAAAATGCAATCACCCATGCCACGGCTTATGTAATCAACATCAAGTCCTTTTCACAAGTGAATCATTACTATGGTCAAACCACAGGTGATGAGCTATTAGTATCTTTAAGCCGTAAGCTAAAACAATATGTAGATAAACAATGTTTAGTATCTAGATACGCCTCAGGCGAGTTTGTGATCGTTTCTATCAACGAACATGCCCAATCCACTCAAAAGCAGATGTTTGAAAAAATAATCCATAGTCAAATTATTATGGATGACGTTTTGCCGCAATCAAAAATACAAGTTAAAAAATACGTTGGTTGTGCAAATTACCCAGACGATGTTGAAGATTTAATGCAGCTTATTACCTATGCATCCATTGCGATGCAACATGCGTATGATAAAAACATCATGCGCATCGTACCTTACGCTAAATCAATGCATTCAAGACTCAACAATAATATCTTAATCGCCTCTAAGTTAAAAGAAGCGATTGCACAAGATGCCATTGACATCCATTTTCAAAAAATCATCAATATTGAAACCAATGAAGTACTGTATTTAGAAGGACTCTCAAGATGGTATGATAGCGAGTTAGGCAACGTGCCTCCATTAACGTTTATCAAAAGCGCACAAGAAGCCCATTTAACAACGTATCTAGAAACCTATCTTGTACAAAAAACCATTAAGACCTTCGCCAATATCAAAGCCACAAAAGCTTATAAAGATGCTAAACTAACGTTAAATTTAACCCCTGAAAGCATCTATAATCAACGCTTTATCGATAAACTGATAGCGTACACCACTAATAATGGCCTCAAAAGTCATCAAATTGTAATCGAGGTTAGTGAAAAAACGTTTGTCGATGACATTAAGCACGCGTTAAAACACTTACAACATTTAAAATCTTTAGGTTTTGAGATTGCTTTGGATGATTTTGGGAAAGAATATTCTTCCTTAGCCGTCTTAGAACAAGGGTCCTTCGATATCATTAAAATTGATGCCGTATTTACAAAACATATTGAATCTATTAAAAATCAAGAAATCATCAAGATGGTTAAAAAGATCACGACCTTGTCTAATAAACGCTTGATTATAGAAGGCGTCGAAACCAAAGCGCAAAAGGATACGTTAGAGAAATTAGGTTGCTTGTACCAACAAGGTTACTATATTCATAGCCCACAAAAACTCGATTGATTCAAATAAAAAATACGTTTTAAGACCCCCCAATCTTAGAACGTATTTTTTTATGGTTTTTTAAACGTCCAATGAGATATCATACCAAGCGATAAAATTGCGATAATTGGCAAGAACCATTGGTAAGAAAAAGCCATATCCAACCATATGTATAGTGCAATAAAGCAAGTTAAACTCACCCCGGCAATGGTAGTTGGTAAGCCTACTATAATCTCTTTGTTAACTTGGTGATTAAACCGATATAAGCGATAAATCCCACTAGCTAACCACAATATGCTTAGTAATACAACCCAATAGCTAACATAAAAGTATAGTCCGAATAAAACCATAGGGGCAATGAGGAAACTGACCGCATCGTTTGTTAAATCCAAATAAGACCCTAACTTGGTGGTATTATTGGTTTTTCGGGAGATTTTGCCATCAAAGTAATCGATGATACCCGAAAGCAAGATAAACGGTACAGAAAGGTAAAAATGACTCATAAAAGCTAAATATATAGCCAACAATCCCAAGAACACTCCAACGGTCGTGAGTAAATTAATAAAAAACTTAAGTTTCAATGGAACCCTCCTTTGTCAAAAGTTTGTATAGCAAGACATAGATTCCACTCAATAATAGTGAAAACCAAAATGTCACCAAACGCACTGTCAAAACGATACTTAGGGCAACTGAGGTGGCGATGTTAAATGCAACAAAAACTGAAACAAATGCCGCTTCAAAACTACCAATCCCACCAGGTGTCAAAGGCAACATACCAATAACATAAGCCGTAAAAATCGCCAAAGCGCTAATTATGATGGGAATATCTATTTCATAAACGTCACTTATTAATTGGACTTTAAAGACATATAAACCCCAGATCATCAAGCCTAATAATAGATGTTCCACCCAAAGAAATTTTCTCTTTTTCAGTTTTTTTAAATGGTTGGATAGGGTTTCTATAAATCGTTTGATTTTTGTAGAAACAAACGATTGCTTTTTCAAAATGTAGAAACTTAGCCACACGATCATCAAAAGCCCAATAAAAAACAAAAAACCATAAATATAAGGGCTCATTTCAATGGTAATGTTAGAAGCAATCGCCCAGATTAAGACCCCTAAAAGGCAAATAGAAAACGTTACAAAGCTCAATAGCTTTTGCATGGCAATTAAGGCTGAGTTTAGTGGTGACGGATATCCTTTATACTTCAAAAAAATAAACTTAGAGGCTTCACCACCACTTTTGACTGCTGGTGTGACGCTTTCCACAAACTGCCCAATGACGTTCATTTCAAGCACCTCTTTATAGCTCAAAGGATGCTTCAAATGAAAGCCTAACAAGCGCCACTGAAGCGCAATCAATGATATTGTAATCAATTGCAAAACTACCAACAAAGCTAGATAAAGAGGTGAAATAAGACTTAGTGCATAGCCAAGTTCAACAATATCTTGTGTCCAAAAAAACCAAAGTGCTAAACCGAATAAAACCAAAATAGTTATGAATTTTTGATATCGCTTTAAGCGTGATAAAGACATGTTTTAGCCGTAAAGCCTCTAACGTGATAATGACATTTTTTGGGTGACTGCTGGTTATATAGGTTTTCGTTGCGGCCGTAACGTACTAAGACTTTGGTTTTGGGTGCACACCGCAAGATTTTATCAATAATCTCATTTTTATGCCTTACTTGCTTGGCAATATAAACAACGTCAAACCGTTTAAAAGGGCAAAAAATACCGTTTTGATGAACACATTCAACGTCTTTAACGCTGTGCAACCGCAACTTTTCCTTGGCTTTATTGATCATGTCTAAATCCCAATCACACAGCATGATCTTAGCATCTGTAAATCGGCGCATTTCTAAGACGCTTTGGGGATCGGCCCCACTGCCAATAAATAGCATGTGCTTGATTGCCCCAAAGTCCAACAATGAACGTTCCGACTTCAGTAATTGTTTATAATAGGGTCTATAAAAATTTGAAATCATAGGTAATTGTCGGCTCAAAGACTCGGTATACTTAGTCAAACTCATAAGAATCACCTCATTAATCTTTTAGGGGTATTAACGACATTGATTTTTTTAATGAACTATGTCATATTATATGTTATTCTATTAAGGAGTTCAACGATAGTTATAAAAATTATAATTAAGATTATAAAGGGGAAACTTAACTATGTTAAAAAAACGTATTCAATGGCTTGAGAAGATGCTTAGTTTTTCGCGTTTAACTATAAAACTTTATATGTTGCCCTACAAAAAAATAGTGTTAAAGGAAATAGCGCTTGCCAAACTAGAAGATCAACATATCATTTTTGTCGGCTGTGGCGCGATTCCCTTTACTGCTTTATATATCGCTCGATATACCAACTGTAAAATCACGGCCATTGATATTGACAAAGAAGCGCTTAAAACAGCTAAACGGGTCGTTAAAAAGTTGAACGCTGAAAGTCAAATCACATTGATGAGTAACGATACTTTTTTTAAAGCCCAGCGAGCGTATGACCTAGTTTTTTTGTCTCTTCAAACAACCCCTCTAAAAGCCATGATAAAACGCCTTTATCAACCTAAAGTCAAGTTTATGACCCGCGTTGCCAAAGCAAAATACCAAACGCATTATGATACGTTGCCTCAAGATATTGATGTGATTGCCAAAACCGCTTATCGCATGAAAGCCTTTGATGAGACATGGTTGTTTGAGATACGACCGTATAGTTTGTAAGGCTAATTATAATTACTTTAACTAACATTGACTGACCCATAAAGGTGCGTTATACTAAATATGTAAACTGACAATTATTTGAAATTTATATAAATAGATTGCGATGTGATGACATGGGTTTAAGCCATCAAAAGACAAAAACACAATCCATGAACCGTCCCCAAATTGATCAAATGCATAGCTTAAAAAAAGGTGAAGAAGCAATCGTCTATGACGTACCGGATTTAAGATTGTTAGCTTCTTTAGGCATTCGCATTGGTAAACCGATTAAAGTCATCACCAAAAGCTTAATTCATGGTCCCTTGGTTTTAAGAGTTAACGATCGTCATGTCGTGATTGACCGCAAACTCGCAGAACAGATTATAATAAAAAGGTAACGATAACATGCCGAATGTTCACAAACCGGATGAAAAAAAACCAAAAAACGTTCTGTTAATGGGCTTACCCAATGTTGGGAAAAGCGCCATTTTTTCACGTTTGACCGGTTTGGATGTGATGGTATCCAATTACTCTGGCACCACCGTCGAATTTACAGAAGGTTTGAGTCGCTTTGATGGTGAGACTTACCGTTTGATCGATGTACCGGGTGTCTATAACATTGAAAAAGGCAATGATGCGGCAGAAGCGGTAGCCATTGAGATGTTAAATGAACAACCCGAAGCGATTATCTTTGTTTTGGATGCGATGAACTTAGAACCATCTCTTCATTTGCTTTTGCAAATACTGCCTTATAATATTCCTACCATCGTTGCGCTAAATCGTAATGATTTAAGTACGCATCGCGGTATGGAAATCGACCATGAACTGATTGCGCGGAGATTGAATGTAAAGGTTGTACCAACCGTTGCTTTATTAGAAGATTCTCTTGAGGTTTTGAAAGAAGAAACCATCAAGTTGCTCAAAAACCCAAAAGCCGACCATTTAATCGTTTCAAAGGCTGATGAGCGATGGAGAACGACCGAGGTTTTAATCAATCGTGCGGTGACTTACCGTAGTCAAAATAGCTCTAATAGTGACAAGAGTAGTTTTTTGATTAAACCTTTTCCTGGTATTCCCTTAGCGATTTTAATCTTAGCGGTGGTCTTTGGTTTTGTGATTGGTTTTGGTATGGGCTTAAGACAATTTATTTTATTGCCTTTGTTTAGAGATTTGGTTTTTCCTTATCTTGAAAATGGCGTACGTTTGATCTTTGACAGTCCTTTAATCATCAATATATTAATTGGAGAATATGGATTCTTAATCAAAGGGATTGAGTGGCCCTTCGCGCTTGTCTTGCCCTATGTTATTTCCTTTTATATCATGATGTCTTTACTAGAAGATACGGGATATTTACCGCGTCTAGCGGTGTTGTTGGACGGTATATTTAAAAAAATAGGCCTGAATGGTTCTTCCATCATTCCCCTTTTATTAGGATATGGATGCGGGATTCCTGCGTTGATGTCAACAAGAACCATGACTTCTAAAAAATCTCGCCTCACTTTGGCGGTGATGATTTCATTTGCGGTCCCTTGTGTCTCCCAAACGGGTGCGTTTATTGCCTTGTTGGTAGAGTACTCTCTGTTGGCCTTGATTATGGTCTTTGCGACTTCTATCATCGCGATGATGAGCGTTGGTTTTGTTATGGATAAGATTCAACCTAAAGCGATGCCCTTTACCTTAATGGAATTGCCTCCGCTTTTAGTGCCAACGCCGAGTCTCATCAGTAAAAAAATCTATTTGCGCGTTAAACATTATATTAAAGATGGGGCTGTACCTATGATTATTGCCATCTTTTTTACCGCCATCTTTTTTGAACTCGGTGTTTTAACTTTCATAGGAGAAGGTTTATCCCCATTAGTATCAGGTTGGTTGCGCTTGCCAAATGAAGCCTCAACGCCATTATTATTGGGCGTGATTAGACGCGAGCTTGCGGTACTGCCTTTGATTGACATGAATTTAACGACATTGCAATTCTTCACCGCAGCCATCGTTGCCTTGTTTTATGTGCCTTGTATTGCGATGATCGCAACGTTGGCTAAAGAGTTTAACCTTAAAACGGCCGTCGGTATTTTTGTGTTTACAACGGTTACCGCATTGTTATTGGGTGGTTTAGTAGCAAGAATCGGGACGCTGTTTATTTAGCATATTCTAAAAAGAATATGCTTTTTATTTGATAAATGCTATAATGTAAAAGATGTCAGAAAGGTGGGATTCGATGGATGTTTTATTGCTGATTTTAGGTATAGTGATATTGCTTCAAGGCGCTAATATGTTTATCGATGGCGCTTCACATCTCGCTAAACATCTAAAAATTCCGACCTTTATAATCGGCTTGACGGTTGTGGCTTTTGGGACCTCAGCGCCTGAGGCAGCTGTTAGTATATCCGCATCATTGCGAGGGTTTGGCGATATAGCCTTAGGCAATATCGTTGGGTCTAGCTTGATGAACTTTTTAGTGATTTTAGGGTTTTCAGCGATTTTCACGCCGGTGATCATTAAAGACAGCATTATTAAAAGAGAAATGCCTTTCGCCTTGTTATCAACGGTATTGTTAATTATGTTTTATTTTGTTAACCCACAAATCTTAAGCAGAGTAGAAGGGGTACTATTTTTAGCCATTTTTGTGATTTTTCTATGGGTCTTGCTTAAAAAACCTTACCCCGAGCAAGATATCGTTTTGCAAAACGGCATTATCAAGAAGCCTTGGCATAGTGCTATCTTATTGATGATTGGTGGTATAGCTATTACGTTAGGTGGCGATATGATTACCACCCGTGCTTCTAATATCGCCCTCACTTTAGGTATGAGTGAGATGTTGGTGGGTTTAACGATTGTGGCGATTGGCACCAGTTTGCCTGAACTGATTACGACCGTGGTCGCGGTCATTAAAAAAGAAGCGGATATTGCCCTAGGCAATATCATCGGTTCTAATATATTCAACATTCTTTTCGTTTTGGGTCTAACGTCTTTGATTGCGCCTTTAAAGCTTTCTGCAGGGGCTTTGGTTGATATGTTATTGTTATTTATCATCACGTTCATCGTATTTGTTTTTGCATATACGGACCGCCGTATCACAAAAAAAGAAGGGTTTGTCATGCTTTTTATCTACCTTCTTTATATGGTTTTTATTATTGTAAGAAACTAGTAATTAGAAAAAGTTTGATTAAGAATGAAAGCGTTTTATTTAGCTTGTAATTTGATTGAATCTAAAGTATCCTAAAAAAGGTTAGTATCGTATATGATCAGAAATAGGGTCTGATTGTCTCTACCTTGACACCATAAATGTTAAGACTATGATACCACATAATTTTTTCTTAAGCCCTTATTTTTGTGTTTACGAATGTAGCCATAAAAAAATTACAGGAGGCTTTTTTTATGGAGAAAGTAACACAGTTCTTTAAGCTTAAAGAACGCGGTACCACTTTTAGAACAGAGATTTTAGCCGGTATCACCACCTTCTTGGCCATGGCCTACATCTTACCGGTAAACTCTGATATGCTTGGTTCCACAGGCATGCCAGTAGCGGGCGTCTTTTTCGCTACCGTAATGGCCAGTATGATCGCGACCATGATTATGGGCTTTATCGCTAATTATCCAGTAGCACTCGCACCAGGGATGGGCATCAATGCATTCTTTACTTATACCGTTGTTTTGACTTACGGTCTTAGTTGGGAAGCGGCATTGGCTGCAGTATTCGTCTCTGGTGTTTTATTTTTGATCTTATCGATCAGCGGCATTAGACAAATGGTAATCAACGCGATTCCGCAAGGCTTAAAATTCGCTGTTGGAGCTGGTATTGGTTTCTTTATCACGTTTATCGGGCTTCAGAATGCTGGTATCGTCGTCTCTGATCCTGCCACGTTTGTCGCTTTAGGTGATTTATCTCACCCAGCGGTATTGCTCGCTATCTTTGGATTATTGTTAGTGGTTATTTTGTTTGTTCGAGGTAACCGTTTTGCCTTGATTATTTCCATCGTTATTACTGCCATCGTCGGTTTGCTGCTTGGCGCTATTGGCGTCGATCATATGCCGGCTTTAGCCGACACTCAAGAAGGCCTTTTTGCAGGCGCAAGAGAAACCTTTTTCGCCGCTTTTAGAGGGTTTGGTGAACTATTTAGAACGCCTCAAGCCGCTTTTATTATCTTCACCTTCTTATTTGTTGATTTCTTCGATACAGCGGGGACACTCATTGCCGTTGGTAACCGTGCTGGTTTGATTGATGATAATGGAGATTTAGTTGATGGTAATAAAGCGTTGTTAGCCGATTCAGTTGGTACGGTAGCGGGTTCACTCTTAGGAACTTCTACAGTAACTAGTTATATCGAGTCTTCCACGGGTATTGAACAAGGGGGTCGTACCGGACTTACAGCCATTACTACAGGGCTTTTATTCTTGATTTCTTTGTTAGCTTATCCATTGATCAGTATTGTTACAGGTATTTATGATCCTGTCACTGATATTGTTTATTCTCCGGTTACGGCGATGGCATTAATCTTAGTAGGTGCCATCATGGTCACACAGCTAAAACATATTGATTTTGACGATAAACCCCTTCTGATCGCTAGTTTCTTAACCATTGTATTTATGATCTTTAGTTTCTCAATCGCCGAAGGGATTGCGGTTGGTTTCATTTTCTATCCTATTGCGATGCTTGCCACTAAGCGACACAAAGATGTCAGTCCCATCATGTATGTGTTAATGTTCGTGTTTATTCTCTATTTTGTACTTTTAGCTATTGTTTAATCAAAACACCTTTCGTCATTCTACGAAAGGTGTTTTTTTTGAAAATAAAAATTAAAGGAGAGATTCAAAATGCAAAAAGCTTTACTCTTGGATGTCCATGAACGTCCAAAAAATTTCTTTAACTGGTTTGTTTTAAGTTTACAACATGTCATGGGAATGTTTGGGGCGACGGTGTTAGTTCCGATTTTAACGGGTCTAGATATCGGCGTTGCCCTTGTTGCGAGTGGATTAGGTACCCTGGTTTACATTCTTTGTACCAAAGGGAAAGTCCCGATTTATTTAGGTAGTTCGTTTGCGTATATAGCTGCTATTATTTATGCCATTAACCAACACGGCGTTGCTTCAGCTTTCTTCGGTTTGCTCGTCGTTGGTCTTATATATGTTATTGTTGCTATCATCATCCGTTTTGTCGGCAGTGAATGGGTACAAAAATTACTGCCACCAGTTGTGATTGGGCCGGTCATCATTATCATCGGTTTGACTTTGGCTCCCGTTGCGGTTGAACAAGCGGGCTTAGATGGTAATGGTTCATGGCAAACGCCTTTAATTGCATTTGTTACCTTTGCAAGTACCGTAGCGATTGGCTTGAGCGGTCATAAATTTTTAAAAATCATACCGTTCTTACTCGCTATTATTATCGGTTATGTGTTTGCAGCAATTCTTGGTGTGGTTAGTTTTATAGAAGTATTTGAAGGCGTGCGCATCTTTGCTTTGCCTGAATTCCAAATCTTGGGTACCTATTCGCCTAACTTCAACATGGTCTTGTTGTTTGCCCCGATTGCTTTTGTCACCATCGCTGAACATATTGGCGACCATACGGTCTTAGGTGAGATTACACAAAAAGATTTTATTAAAGATCCCGGACTAGATAGAACATTACTCGGCGATGGCTTAGCAACCATGCTTTCTGCCTCTTTAGGCGGCCCCGCTAATACCTCCTATGGAGAGAACACGGGTATCGTAGCGATGAGCCGTGTAGGCAGCGTATTCGTCATTGGAGGTGCGGCTTTAATCGCCGTAATTCTTGGTTTCTTCGGACCACTAAGAGCCTTGATGGAAAGTGTACCTGGTGGTGTTATTGGTGGTATTACAATCATTTTATACGGTCTGATTGCGGCTAATGGTATCAAAGTCTTAGTACGCCATAAAGTGGATTTAGGCCAAATGCGTAATTTGGTCATCGTGGCGGCCGTATTGGTCATTGGTCTGGGTGGTGCGTTTATTGAAATCAACCATGTCTCCTCTATCTCAGGTATGTCACTCGCTGCGGTTGTCGGCATCATCTTAAACGTAGTTTTACCTAAGTCATTGGACTAATAAAAAGTATCCTAAATAAAAAGAAATGACGCTAAAACGTCATTTCTTTATTTTTTTAGGGGGTAATAAAATAAACGTAGATGTTCTTAGGCTATAAGCTTCAAATTCAGGGTGTTTAGACATTTTTCTCTCAACCGGTGGAACCCCATAAAACCAACGAATAACAACGGTTAATACCAGGGGGCCAAGCAAGCTAAGTAAATTAAAAGGGAAATATACATTTGCAAAGGCCATCAAGCCCAGTCCCCACCAAAGCACGCATTCACCAAAGTGATTTGGATGCCTTGAATAACGCCATAAACCGGTTTTAAGAATGCGCTTTTGCATCTCGGGACGATGTTTGAAGTTTCTTAGTTGTTGATCGCTAACCGCCTCGATGACAAAGCCACCCAAAAACCATAGACTGCCGATGAAAACCAGTAGATTAGCTTGAAAATCTGGATCGGATTTAAAATGCGCAAAGACAAAGATAAGCGGTGCCGCTACAATAAGCATGTATAAAGCTTTATAAAATACCAAGCGGCCTAAATAATCGCTGATAGGGGCATGTCTAATATATTGGCCGTATTTTCTATATCTTTTATGAAGAAAATAGGATAACCTAAGCCCCCACATAGAAGTAAAAGTAAAGATAAAAACATGGACAAGCATCAAATCATCAGCCAATAGCCGTCTGATGATAACTAGCAACAACAAAAGCCATACAAACCCTTGCCCCCACATGATATCTAGCACGCTTGTATCTTTCTTTTTTTTAGCGATGACATAGCCAGCAAGATAATAAAGCGTAATAAAGGTTAAAGCTGCAATGAAGATTTCTATCAACATAGTGGCTTAGTGGTTTTCCAAATAAGCTATGGCTACCGTACCTATGCCCGCATTCATCGCCACCACCGTTGAGATATCGATGGTGTAAAGGGGTTCTTTGCCTATGATGTCTTTAAAGGTCTTGGTATAACTCTCAGCGCGATTAAGTGCATTGGCGTGTACGATGGCATAACGGTCAATACCTTTTTCATTTGCAATTTTCTCTACATGCTTTTTAATGGTCTTATTGCTAGAGGCAAGCGAAAGTCCTTTAGAAAAGATAATGCCTTCTCCCGTTTCATCAATACTGATCACCGGCTTTAAGTTAGCCACTTTACCAATCACGCCCGTGACCTTTGAGACGCGTCCTGAGCGTACCATATATTTCAAGGTTTTAACGCTAACCAATATTTTAACTTTATGACGCAGCGTTTCAATCGTTTTTTCAATGGTGTCAATATCTTTGCCTTCATTGATTAGTTCTTGGGCTTTCATGACCAATAGGCCTTGGGCTCCGGAGTTTTGCCTTGAGTCAATGACGCGTATATCTGCCTCTTTAATTTTTTTAATGGCATTTTTGATGACGTTAAACGTCCCACTCATTTTGGCAGAAACACTAATGACAACTATTTTCTTATAATACGTTGATAAATAAGAAAAGAGGTTTTCCATTTGCTTGGGACTCGGTTGTGAAGAAGTAGGATACGTTTCGAGTTCATCCATAAACTGGTAAAAACGCTCTGAAGTGATCGTCAATTTATCAAAATAATTTGAATCTTCAATCATCAAATTGATGGGAATTTGATACACTTGATGTTCATCGATAAACGATTTAGGTAAATCAGCAATAGAATCAGTCACCAACAAGATATCGTTCTTACGCTGATTAACGAGTTCGTATTGTTTTTTCATATCGTCTACTTTTTGAAACTCAATATGACCAAAATCTCTTAAACGATAAAACACATCTTGCGGTTCATTGGTATGAATATGAACGCGCACTTTGGTCTCATTGCCAGCCACCACTAAAGAATCGCCTAGTTCATGCATCGCGACTTTAATGTCTTTGGCTTTTAGCTTTTCGCCTGTAATTAAGGCCTCAGTACAATAACGATAACTTTCATTCTCCCAATCGCCATCGTTTTTAGGAATGTTTGACTCGGGTTCAAACGTATCGTCGTAAAGGTCATCCATCTCACCGGTTTTTACGAATTTCATCACACCTTCTATGAAATGGAAGAAACCTTTTGCCCCCGCATCAACAACTTTGTTGTCTTTTAAGACTTTGAGCTTTTCAGGGGTTTTTTCCAGTTGTTCTTTTAAATACTGGTGTGAGCGGGACAATACATCGGTAAAATCTTTTACATTGTCTTTGATTTTCACGACAAATTCTCCCCATTCACGCATCAGCGTAATCATGGTGCCTTCAACGGGTTCATTAACCGCTTCATAAGCATAGGGTACCGCTTCACTAACAGAAGCGATGAATTGTTCGAGGCTAATTTCGTTCTCCCCTTTGCTAAGGGCGATTAAAAAGCCGTTCAAATACTGCGCAAAAATGATGCCAGAGTTACCCCTAGCCCCGACTAAAGCGGCATCCGCGATACTCTCCAAGGTTGCTTTGGTAGAAGCATCTAGTTTGCTTTCATTAACGATGGTTTGCATCATCGATGCCAAATTACTGCCCGTGTCACCATCTGCCACAGGAAAGACGTTCATTTGATTCAAAGTGTTTTTTTGCTTCATGACTTCTTTAGCGCCAGCCATCAATGAATGGTAGAGCTTTTCGTTGCTTAAAGTTGTGGCCATTAACATCATCTCCTATAAGATTAGCCCTGCTAAGATTAGATAAGTTATCGAGGCGGTTGAAGTACCTAAAAATGTACCCCAAATCAAATCGATAACGGTTATTTTAAGCGGCCAATTTTTCATGGTCGCAAGGTTGGTTAAATCATAAGTCGCATAAGCGATTAGTCCAAAGAACGCGCCGTGAGACAATGCAATAAAGAAAGATTGTTCTTCAATGGCGGGTCTTAAGGCAAAAAAGACTAAACCGCCGATAAATAGTAAATAAAACGTGAACGCTGCAATCCAGTTTACTTTTTCTTTTAGAAATGCCCCAATCTCTTTTTGATAAAGGTTTTTAGCGATGATCCCTAACCAAAGAATATCAATGATAAAAAAGACAATAAACGCAACTACAAAGGCTATAACATAGTCCATAAAAACCCTCCTAGATATGTCAATCCTATAATACCACATTTAGCAAATCATTGGCACTTAAAAAGCAAAGGTTTTTACAATCACTACAATTTTATATTCAGTACATATAGTTAACTTAGGCTATATTGCTTATTTTTTTATTATCATTCAGCGTTGTTGCCAAATTTTACTTGCGACTTTTTAAAGCTTTGATATAATATTATCGGTTATACCCAACAAGGAGTTTATCATGAGTATAAAATCGTTTTTACACAAGAAAATGATCACCCCGCTTATATTTGTCTTATTGTTTACGTTAAGTTTTGTGGTAGAAGACTTAGGTAGTCTATGGACGGGCTATCTTGCGATACTAAGAAGTCCCTCACAATTGATTACGGACTATTTGTACGTGGGGGGGTTAGGCGCAACGCTTTTTAATGTATCTACCATTCTTTTGATGAACATGTTGATGCTTTATCACTTAAAGATTAAAATGAGTGGTCCGGTCTTTGCAGGCCTGTTGACCATCGCTGGATTTTCTTTTTTTGGGAAGAATTTATTTAATACGTTGCCTATCTATCTAGGGATTTATCTTTATGCCCGCAGGCAACGTTTGGAGTTCCGTTCATTTATTATCGTCGCCCTTTTTTCTACAGGGATTTCACCACTCGTAAGCTTCCTGATTTTTGGGAATGGTTGGCCGCTATATATTGGCTTGCCTTTAGGCATCGTCGCTGGGATTATCACCGGATATATATTACCCGCCCTATCTGCCCATACGACGCGGTTTCATAAAGGGTACAATCTTTATAATATCGGCTTTGCGCTAGGTATTTTATCGATGTTTTATTCGGCGATATTAACGGCTTTTGGCATTGAGTATTTTATCGATGGCATGATTTCAAATGATTATCATGAAACCTTGATAATCTTGACGTTGGTGTTAAGCTTAATTTTTATTGTCAGTGCTTTTATCATGGACAAAAACGTTTTGAAATCTTATCCTAATCTAATGAAAAGCACCGGTCGTTTGGTTAGTGATTTTATCCGCGATTATGGCCGTGCGCCATCGCTGTTGAACGTCGGTATCATGGGAATTATCTCTTTGCTCGCGTTATTGATCTTAAGCATACAAATCAATGGTCCCGTAATGGGCGGTATTCTTACTGTGATGGGTTTTGGCGCCTTTGGTAAGCACCCTAGAAACTCTATACCGGTTATGGCCGGTGCGCTTTTGGGCGCTTCGGTAACACCCGTTTACAGCATTGATCAAGTCTCTATGGCCATTGCGGTTTTATTCGTTACCGCTTTAGCCCCAATTGCAGGACGTTATGGCTTTTTCATCGGCGTTTTGGCGGGTTTCTTGCACATCATTATAACGCCTTTGGCGTTTCGCTTTCAAGGCGGTTTTGATCTATATAATAATGGCTTTGCCGCAGGGTTTGTCGCGGCGCTTGTCGTACCATTTTTAGAAGCTATTTTCAAAGATAATAAAAGGGAAGGTGATGAGTCATGAGTAATCAAGAATCACGCATTGTCACAAGAATTATCCATGAGTTGGTCCTCTTTTATCAACTACATGGACATCAAAATATTGAACTGCATACCAAAGCAGCTGAAAACGTCTTTGAAATCATCATTTATTCAAAGCCTTTAAGTGAGTCTTTGTTAACTCAAATGCGTTCAAAGCTTGACCGAGAACGGGATTTGGAAATTGAAACCTACGGTTGGCAACTGGTTGGCGATTTGGATGCCAAAAATGAACTTGAAATCGTTGGACATCTCATCGATAAAGTCAACGTTGAAAAACTCAAAAACCGTATGAAAATAACGTTTTCTAGGTTCAATCGTTATAAACAAAAAAAGACGCCAAAACTGTGATTAGGCGTCTTTATTAATAACTTGGATGATTGGAATCGAGTAATGCTTTGGCCTTTTCTGTGGTTTTAAAGTGAACTTTGGCGTAATGGTTAAGTGCGTTCATCCCATTGGCTTTGATCAGTTTCGATGCGACTTGGTCAACTTGCAAAGACGCCCCTTTTAAAAGCTTGACGCCCAGCTCTTTTTCCATTTTGTGGAAATGTCTTAAAAATGCATAACGGGCTATGATACTTGCAATCGCCACAGAAGCATAATGGCTTTCAGCTTGAGTGATGAAAATCTCTGGGGTGATGGGATCCTTAAACGCTTTTAAGTAGTTTTGATAACTTTGCTTAGAGCAAAATTGATCGACCACAATTTTAGGTCTGTCCTCTGTTTTTAACAAAATTTTCTTATGGGTTTGTGCGTGCAAGTAAGCTTTGAGCGTATTGGCATTATAGCCTTTTAAAATAAGCTCGTTGTATTTTTTGTTATTCAATACCAATAAAGAGTAAATAATCCGCTTCATCAACTTGGGCGCTAAGGCATAGATTTGTTTGTCGCTATAGGATTTGGAGTCTTGTACGCCCATTTCTCGTGCAAAGGCCACATCATCTTGACTTAAATAAGCCGCACAGACGGTAAGGGGTCCAAAATAATCACCCACGCCCGATTCATCACTGCCGATGGAGGGGGTGAAAAAATCATCGTTGAAGGGTTTTTCTGCGGTTTCACTATCGGTTGCGATATTGAAATTTTCCGCCCAAAAGAAGAATGCTGCTTCAGCATCCTTACCTTGAAAAACACATTGGCCACTTTCATAAATGGTAATTTTTAAGGTGTCATCTGAAATGGTGGCTTTAATGTGGTCTTGCTGTGACATCTTCACGTTGTGACGGTAAAAATCTAATACTTTCGTTATTTGTTCTTCATTTAACCGCATCACAAAATTCATTTCTTTCACACCCTTTACTTTATTTTACCATGAAATTTGGTAAAATAATAGCTCGAGGAGCGATAATTATGCGTTATGAAAAAAAGCTTTTGGAATACCCTAAAATTTTAAAAACCATGGCCAGTTATGCTCAAAGTGAAGATGGCAAAAAAGCCGTCTTAAGCATTACCCCAACTGACCATGCCGATCAACTTGAATCCGCCTTCAAAGAGTTGACCGAAGCTTATGCCTATGTTAAAGATCAAGCTACGGTACGATTCGGGGGTATTTTTCCTATTGCTGAGGCTTTAAAAAGAGCGTCACTGCAAGCCACTTTAGATAGTGAAAGCTTTATGAATATTCATGCGCACATCGAAGCAGCGCAGCGGTTAAAGCAGGATTTGCATCGCTACCCAAGAAGCATCGATACCACGTTTGATATTGAAGCTTATGCTGAGGAACTGGTTGTCCTTACGGCGCTTAAAAAAGAAATTGAGACGGTTTTTGACAGACGGGGTCAAATCAACGATGATGCCTCAGCCGCGTTAAAGAAAATCCGCAGCTCTATTGCACAAGTTGAACGCAGCATTAAAGAAACGCTCGATAAGATCTTGCAAAAAGACCAATCGAAGCTAACAGAAAAACTATTTACCATTCGTTATGACCGCTATGTGATTCCCGTCAAATTAAGAGAAAAAAATAACGTTCAAGGAACGATACTAGATTATTCATCTTCAGGCGAAACCGCCTATGTGGAACCTAAAAGCATTCAAAATCTAACCGCCAAAAAAACCCGCCTTGCCAGCGAAGAGCAACAAGAAATCGAAAAAATCTTACAAAAGCTAAGCTACGCTGTTGATGCGCAAAGCGATGTGTTGAGGCACAACACCAAATTATTTACACATCTCGATGTCCTGTTTGCCAAAGCAAAGTATGGACATGAGATTGAAGCCAGTATTCCGGTTTTATCCGACCGGATTGAACTGATTAAAGCACGGCATCCCCTAATTAAAAAAGACGAGGTCGTTGCCAACACGATTGAATTTGACCCTGGTAAAAAAATGATGATAATTACTGGTTCTAATACTGGGGGTAAAACGGTCACCCTCAAAACGATTGGTCTTTTAACCCTAATGGCGCAAAGCGGCATGATGATTCCTGCTTTACCTGGGTCTAAAATCCGTGTATTTGCTTCTGTACGCGCTGATATTGGTGATGAGCAATCGATTGAACAATCACTCTCAACGTTTTCTTCTCACATGCGACGCATCGTCGATATCATTGATCACTACGATGATAACCAATTGATTTTACTGGATGAACTCGGCAGCGGTACGGATCCGAAAGAAGGGTCATCTTTGGCGATGAGTATTTTAAATGAACTTTCCAAAAAAGACAGCATCGTGGTGGCGACCACGCATTATCCGGAGTTAAAAGCTTATGCCTATACACAAGACGACATCATGAATGCTTCAGTTGATTTTGATGAACACACCTTAAAGCCAACGTATAGACTGTTACTTAGAACCCCCGGGGAAAGTCATGCCTTTTTGATTTCTAAACGGCTTGGGCTTAAATCCAGCATTATTGAACACGCCAAATCCCATGTTATTACGAGTCGCGATGAAGTTAGTGAACTCGTTGAACGGCTGAAAGATGAAAGCAAACACTTGGATAAAAAAGTTAATGAATATGAGCAATTAAACCAAGCCTTACAACAAGAAAAAGAACAAGTTAGCAAGCAAACCAAATCCCTTCAACAAGAAAAAGCGCGTTTAAAAGATGTAATCATGGCTGAACATGCCAATGAAATGAACCGCTTGAAACAAGAAGCAGAATCGTTGATCAAAGAACTTGATCAAATGAAAACCAAATCGTTTAAAGCCCATGAAATTGCCGAGAAAAAGCATCGCGCTAAACGCTTAGCAAAGAGCAAAAAAACAGAGACATCAAAGACCAAAGACCACCGGTATAAAGTAGGCGACCGCGTCAATGTCATCAAGTACAACCGGCATGGTGAATTGGTTAAACAACAAGCCGATCAAAAATGGCTCCTCAACATGGGTAGTTTAAATAGCGTGTTTTCTGAGGATGAATTTGAATTCGTAGCCTCAGAAACCAAAGAAAAAACCGAACCAAGTTATACGACCTCAAGACCAAAGAAATCCACTGTATCAAGCCTTGATTTAAGAGGGATGCGCGTTTTAGAAGCCAAAGAAGCATTGGAAAAGTATTTGGATGATTGTGCCATCTCCAAGCAACCTTTTGCGACGATTATTCATGGGTTTGGCACGCTGGCTTTACGTAAAATGGTCAAAGAAGTTTTATCTTCGAGTCCGCATGTTTTATCGCATCGTGATGGTGAAGGAAAAGAAGGCGGAAAAGGCGCTACCATTGTTTATTTTGAATAGCGTAAACGCTGAATTTAAAATGTAGCTAAGTTAAGCAAATGGATTGTAATTAAGTAAGATAATATGTATAATATGAGTAGTTAATAAATAAGGAGGTACACGAATGGCTGTTGTATATGCTGATAGCACAAACTTAGATGAAAATGTAAAAGAAGGTCTTGTTTTACTCGATTTTTACGCTGATTGGTGTGGACCATGTAAAATGATCGGTCCCGTTTTAGAACAAGTCGCAGATGAAAACGATGATATCAAAGTTGTTAAAGTCAACGTCGATGAAAATATTGGCTTGGCACAACAATATGGCGTGCAAGGCATTCCGAGTCTTTTTGTTTTAAAAGACGGAGAAGTCGTTAGCCAAAAAGCGGGCTTTATGCCAAAAGATGCCCTAGTTGATTGGGTTAGAAACGCTTAAAACACTGGAATATGAAAGAAGAAACGACGCGATGGTCGTTTCTTTTTTTATTCTAATCCTTGGGCGAGCCATGACTTTGATGTATAATATAAGGCGGTGATAGTTATGGATGGTATTTTACTGTTAAATAAACCTAAGGGGTTATCTTCACACGATTGTGTCAATTTAGTCCGCATGGCATATAACACTAAAAAAGTGGGACACAGTGGGACTTTGGATAAAGAAGCGTCTGGACTTTTGGTCTTAGGCATCAATAAGGGCACAAAGATCATGCCTTTTTTGAATCAAGACGATAAACGTTATCAATTTACTATCGTATTTAACGAACAAACCGATACCCTAGATCATACAGGAAAGATTAATGATGTGAAATCGCAAACGGATTTTAGCGCCTTAGATGAGGTATTAGCGTCATTTGTAGGTGAATATTTACAAACGCCTCCCGCTTACTCAGCGGTGAAGGTTGATGGAAAAAAACTGTATGAATATGCACGTAAAAACCAAGCTGTTCCTGAAGTCGAACCACGTAAACTTAAAATCTATCAATTAAAACGGATCAATGATATCGAAGCAAAAACCCCACCTACTTATCAAGTGACGTGTGAAGTACACGGTTCAAAAGGTCTATTTGTACGTACGCTAGCCTTAGATATTGCTAAACGCTTAAATACGGTAGCCCACACGCAAATGATTCATCGCACCCAAGCGGGCCAATTCAAGCTTGAAGATGCCTATTCTTTAGAGTCGCTTAAGGCTAATAAAACCAAACTAATTACGCTTAATGATGCTTTAGAAAGTATCCCTGCCATCACCGCTGATCAGGCGATGAAAAGACGTATCAGCCATGGTCAGAAACTATCCATTATCGCTGATAAACGTTATTTAAAGCTCATTGATGAATCCACGCAAAGCTTACTTGCCATCTATGAAAAAGACCCCACGCAAAAGCATTTTTATCGAGCTAAGAAGGTGTTTTTAAATGAAAGTTAAAACGATTGGAACAAAGAAAATTGCTAAAAACACCGCTGCTGCGATTGGTTTTTTTGACGGCATTCACCTAGCGCATCAGACGTTGATTGAAACGATGGTGAAGGTGGCTGAAACACGACAACTAGAAAAAGCCGTTATCACGTTTGATAAGCATCCTAAACACGTGCTTTTTGACATGGATTATTATTACATCACGCCATTAGAAGATAAACTATCCTATTTAAAACGTTATCCCATTGATGTTGTATACGTGATTGAATTCGACAAAGCCAAAGCCTCTATGGACCCATTGGATTTTATCAATGAGGTTTTAAATCCACTCGATGTTTTAGTATGCGGCTTTGATTTTACCTTTGGATATCGCGCTGAAGGTAATAAAGACTTGTTAAAGAAGCACGGTCAATTTGAAACCATTATCATTGATGAAATGACTTATCTTGGCGAAAAAATTGGCAGTACGCGTATCCGTACGTTAATAAGAGCTGGCGAGGTGGATAAAGTCAAGCCGTTTTTAGGCGATTATTATCGCTTAAAAGGGGTGGTTATTCATGGTAAAAAACAAGGGCGCACCCTAACGTATCCCACCGCAAATATTCAAATTAAAGATTATTTGATTCCTAAAAAAGGCGTTTATGCTTCTTTGACTAAAGTTCGCGGAAAATGGTATCGTTCGATGACTTCTGTGGGCATCAATCCCACGCTGCACCGACGCCAAAGCATCAGCGTTGAAAGCTATTTGTTTGACTTTGATGAAACAATATACGGTGAAACCATCGAAGTCGCTTTTATCAAACGTTTGCGAGAAGAAAAGAAGTTTGCCTCTATCGAAGCATTAATCCAAGCTATAAAAGCGGATGAAGGCAAGGCTTTAAAGATTCTTAAGGGGGTTTCAATCGATGGCAGAGATATTTGATCGCTATCCGTTGCAAGCCTTTTTTATCCTTTCATTTAGTGTCGCTTGGGTAATATGGTCGATTTCTCCTTTGCTTGCCATGGGCGATGAGCAAATTCAAACCCTCATCGATATTATCGGCCTTTTTTCCAAAGCACTCATAGCCCTCATCATTACACTGCGACGTCATAATCTCTCTTTGATGCCTTCCATTCGAAGACATCTTAGTTTGTTTGGCGTTTTTTCGGCTATCATCTTATTTGTCATGAGTACCGGATTTATCGAATTAACTATCATCACGGTCATTTTAGCCTTAATCTTAGCTGATCTATTGGCCTATTTAATAGGTATGCTTTTTACATATCGCCATCATGAGGCCGTATTTTGGAATCGCATCCATCGCTTAAAAAGACCAGCCACCATCCTTGTTTGGGCTAGTTTTCCGCTTTTGTTTCTAATAGCCCTTTTTATAGGTTTAATGGCTTCAGAATCATGGTTTTGGCCCTTTTTTATGGGGTCAGTCCTCATTTATCATATCTTTTTTGTTCTATTGATTATCTTTTTTACTTTAGTTGGTAGTGCCTTGATTTTTGAACTTGCTTACCGCGGCTTTTTAGCGCCTTATTTTATTCAAAAATCTCCTCCTTTGATCAGTGGACTTGCGATGGGGGCCTTGATGGTCATATGGTTGTTCCCTTTGTTTGTAAATGGTTTTTTTCATAACTATGGTTTCAACGTTGAAAACTTACGGTTCATGCTCAATATATTGTTTTGGTTGCTGCCACTCAATGTCATTTTGATGTGGATTTATTTACGGTTTAAAGGCGTTATGTGGTTTGCTTATATCGCGCATGGGGGTTTTTTCACCGCGCTTATCTTTATGCCCTTGAGTGATTCTAGAAATTTTTATGTCCTGCTTTTATTGTGGGTTAGTGCCCTTTGTTTGAGTCTCTTTGATAGGCGCATGCGCGATGGGAGAAAAGCACGGTTTTATTTGCACAAATAACTTGCATTCAGCATGATTTGTGCTATAATAATTATCGCGCCTAGGACTCAGTTAAACGCATGCCAACGTTTTACTTGGTTTTAGGTAAGTTGAAAGAAGGAGGCAATTATGGCAATTACAAAAGAACAAAAACAAGCTTTGGTAGAAAAGTATCGCATCAAAGAAGGCGATACGGGCTCACCAGAGGTACAAGTTGCGATTTTAACCAAAGAGATTGAAAATCTAAACAAGCATTTGAAAGTACACAAACACGATCATCATTCTCGTCGCGGTCTTTTGCAAAAAGTTGGTCAACGCCGTCATTTGATGCGCTATTTGGCCGCTAAAGACGTAGACCGTTATCGTGCCTTGGTTAAAAGCCTAGGATTACGTCGCTAAATGACAAAAACAAGCTTGCAAAAGCTTGTTTTTTTATTTTATTGCTTTATTTAGGGGCTTGTCATGTTAAAATGGGTTTGAAAGAAAAAGAGGTGACTAACTGAATGCAAAACAATCAACGATTGATACGTATTATGATGTATCTAGGTATTACTGCGTTAGTGCTTATTATCCTTTATTTGTCTACCCTTTTGTTTGGCACGTTTTTTACGCGTTTTGCCAAAGCGGCCAACTCCATTATTTTGCCGTTTTCCATTGCGCTTTTCATCAGTTATCTCTTAGCACCGGTTTTTAAACTCTTAGAGCGCAATCTCAAGTTTAAATTCCGTATGTTAAACACGATTATCGTATTTGTCGCGACGGGGTTCATCTTGTTTTTGTTTGGCAGATATGCTTTTTCACTGATTTACGAACAAGGCGTTAATTTTGTGGAAAATGATTGGCCTGTGGTCGTTTCTACCATCGAGGTTGCGGTAGCCGATTACGCCTTTTTAGAGAACCTCTATGAGCGCATTGTCAAATTGCTGACGGTTGATAATCTATTAGAGGCTGAATTGGATTTATTTGGCGTGTTTGAAAGCGTCACTACGTTTATCATTACCATTGTTTTGGTACCTGTTTTCTTATTCTTTATCTTAAATGACAGCACCAAAATCTATGATGCGACGATCATGTTATTTCCGAAAAAAATCCGCAAGCATGCGGTTGAATTATTAAGCCGGGCTAACCGGGTAATCGAACAATACTTTAATGGCCGTTTTGCGACGATGTTCGTTATGGCAATTGCCTTTACGATTATGTTTTTCGTCCTTGGCTTTAGACAACGCAGTTTGTTGTTTGGCTTTATGTTAGGCTTTTTTGATATCGTCCCTTATGTAGGGCCATTCATTGCGATGGTTTTGCCGATACTATATAGTTTAACCGATGATACGCTCATGTTTGGTAATTATGCACCCTTGGCAATCGGTATCGCTGTGGTGGTTGGTCAAATGATTCAAAACAACGTTGCACAACCCTTTATCATGGGTAAGGAAACCAAGTTGCATCCGATGCTTGTTTTGAGTGCGTTTGTCTTTTTTGGGTATCTTTTTGGGGTTGTTGGAATCATCTTAGCCATCCCTATAACCGGTATGATTCGTACCTCAATTAAATATGTTGCAGAGATTAATGAAGAAAAAATACAAAAAAATAAAGCTGAAGTTCAGCGTTTAAGAGAGGATGTTAATCATGAAGGTGATTAAGAATGCACGCTTATATACCATGGATTCAATCCATGATGAAATAGGGTTTGTCGCCATAAAAGACAAAAAGATAGAGGCGATTGGATGTCATTTTGATGCCCAGAAGTATCAAGATTATGAAATCATTGACGCCAAAAAACAAATCGTGACGCCGGGATTAGTAGAACCGCACTGTCACATTGGTGTGATGGAAGAAGGCATACAATTCGAAGGTAACGATACCAATGAAATAACCAATCCAATTTATCCTGAGTTACGTGGAATAGACAGTTTCTATCCTAACGATACCGCATTTAGATATGCGATGAATGCTGGTGTGACCACCGTGGTTAGTGGTCCGGGCAGTGCTAATATTATCGGAGGGACTTTTGATGCCTATAAAACGATTGGCAAAACCGCCGATGAGATGGTTTTCAAGCGTGATTTATGTATGAAGATGGCTTTGGGTGAAAATCCTAAACGCGTTTATAGTTCACAAAAGAAAAACCCATCAACCCGCATGGCAAGTGCCGCTTTAATGCGAGAGTGGCTGAAGAAAGCGCAAGAGTATCATGAGGCTAAAGAAAAATACAAACAAACTAACAACGCCTCGGACAAACCTTCATTTGACATGAAGCTAGAAAGTCTTTCCCGTGTTTTTGAGGGTATGAAAGTTAAGATACACGCCCATCGTAGCGATGATATTATGACGGCTATTAGAATTGCAAAAGAGTTTAATCTCGATATGACCATTGAACACGGTACCGAAGCTCATCTCATCGCTGAAGCCCTTAAAGAAGCTCAAACCAAAGTCATTTTAGGCCCGACTTTAGGTACAGGCACAAAATATGAAACCAAACATCGCAGTTTTGATAGTGCGAAAATCTTGGCAAAACACGGCATTGATTTTGCCGTTATGACCGATCATCCCGTGATTTCACTAGAAAGCATCATGATTCAATTGGCTTTGTTTGTCAAAGCCGGCTTAGACCGCAAAAAAGCCTTAGAAGCCATCACCATCAATGCGGCAAAGTTAAATGGAATTGAAGATCGTGTCGGAAGCCTAACGGCTGGCAAAGATGCGGATATCGTGATATGGGATGGCGATATCTTTGATATCATGACGCGTCCTGAATCGGTTTATATCGAAGGCGCATTAGTCGCGAAGAAAGGCGCTTGATGGCATGGATTGGTTTTTAAGTTTACCCCCTTTTTGGCTTTATAGCATTATTTTTGTGGTCAAAATTATCGAAGTAGGTATGGCCACGGTGCGTATTGTCTTAATTACTAAAGGCGAAAAGATGAAAGGTTCCATTATTGGCTTTTTTGAAGTGTTGATTTGGGTTGCCCTAGCGGCATCGGTTTTAATCGATATTACCGAAGATCCTATGAAAGTGGTCGTTTATGCCCTTGCTTTTTCATTCGGGAACTACCTTGGCAGCATGGTAGAAGATAAAATGGCAATTGGGACAGTCAAAATTGAAGCGGTGATTAAAAAGATTCATGGGAAACGCGTCTCACTCGAATTAAGAAATTTAGGGTTCGGTGTCACCGCCATCGATGCGTATGGCAAAGATGACCGCAAGGAAGTCCTCTATATGCATGTACCTAGAAAACAAACCCAACAAGCAGTTAAACTGCTTCGTTCTTTCCAAGAAGATGTTATGATTACCATCAATGATATCCGTCCGGTTTATGGTGGATATGGCATACTGAGAAAATAAAGCGCTCGCGGTGAGTGCTTTTTTTCTTAAAAGGCTATACCTTTAGGCTCATGTATGATATGATATCATATTAGATAAATAGAATATAAGAAAGAAGGAAAATTATGTCAGAAGCCAAAGTGTATACGATGGACTTCAACGGAAGAGAATTACGCGTTGAAATTGGTGAGGTTGCTAAACAAGCAACTCAAGCAGCGTTGATTTACTATGGTGATACTTCAGTACTCACCGTAACTCAAGCGGCTAATGAGCCTTCAACGATGGGATTCTTCCCTTTGATGGTCAACTACACAGAAAAACTTTATGCGGCTGGAAAAATCCCGGGGGGATTTTTCAAACGAGAAGGAAAACCTTCAGAATTAGAAACTTTGACGGCGCGTTTAATCGACCGTCCGCTCCGTCCTTTATTTCCCGATGGCTTTCAATATGAAATTCAAGTCATCAATACGGTCATGAGTGGTAACACCGACCACTCACCCCCAATGACGGCTATGTTTGGTTCCTCATTAACCTTAGGATTGTCACCAATGCCTTTTAGTGGCCCCATTGCAGGTGTGCAAGTTGGGCGCTTAAACGGTGAATTCATCTTAAACCCTAACGAAGAGGATTTAGAATTATCCGACATCGACTTGATCGTCGCAGGGACCAAGAATGCGATTAATATGGTTGAAGCCGGCGCTAAGCAAGTGGATGAAGAAACGATGTTAGAAGCGATTGAATTTGGTCATGAATGGATTAAGAAATTATGTCTGTTTCAAGAAGAAATCATTGCTGATTTAGGCCAAGAAAAACTCGACTACGAAGTAGAAACCTATGATGAAGAGGCGGTTAATTACGTCAAAGAAACTCACGGCAAAGCCATTATCGATACGGTACAAACCTATGACCGTGAAAAACGTGGCGATGATATTGCGCTTATCAAAGACGAAATTGATCGTTATTTTGAACAAACCTATGATGCCTTAGATGAAGAGACATACAATCACAAACTAAAAAGTGCGAAAAAAACCGTTGATGATTTGGTAGCCCAAGAGATTCGCAGAGGCATTATCGAAGATAAAAAACGACCAGACGGTCGGGATCTACACGAAATCAGAGCGTTAAACAGTAAAGTGGATTTATTTGAACTAACGCACGGTTCAGCGATGTTTACGCGCGGTCAAACCCAAGCGGTATCGATTACCACTTTGGGCGCTTTAGGCGAACATCAAATCATTGATGGCTTGGGTGAAACCGATAATAAACGCTTTATGTTACATTATAATTTCCCGCCATATAGCGTGGGAGAAACGGGTCGATATGGTCCGCCAAAACGCCGTGAAATCGGACATGGGGCCTTGGGTGAACGCGCCTTAGCGCAAGTATTACCGGATGAAGAGGATTTCCCTTATACGATTCGCGTCGTCTCAGAAATCCTAGAAAGTAACGGTTCTACCTCACAAGCGAGTATATGTGCAGGCTGCATGAGCTTAATGGCTGCAGGCGTGCCTCTAAATGCCCCCGTTGCAGGTATTGCGATGGGCTTGGTGCACGATAATGGTGAAAACCGTGTCTTAAGTGATATTCAAGGGCTTGAAGACCATGTTGGAGATATGGACTTTAAAGTTGCTGGAACCAAAGAAGGCGTCACGGCCCTTCAAATGGATATCAAAATTGAAGGGTTATCCAAAGAGGTTTTAAAAGAAGCATTGATGCAAGCCAAGCGTGGGCGCCTAGAGATTCTTGATAACATGTTATCGGCCATTGCAGAACCGAGAAAAGAAGTATCTAAGCATGCGCCTAAAGTTAAGATCATGGTGATTGATCCCGATAAAATCCGTGATGTTATTGGCCCAGGCGGCAAGCAAATATCAAAAATTATTGAAGATAATGATGACGTCAAAATCGACATTGAACAAGACGGACGCGTCACGATTATGCATACCGAAATCCCACCGATTGAACGCGCCTTAAAACAGATTGAGGATATTGTGCGCGTGGCTAAGGTTGGAGAAATTTATGAAGGTAAAGTCGTACGGATTGAAAAATTTGGCGCCTTTATTGAACTTTGGCCAGGCACCGATGGGTTATGTCACATCTCCAAACTTGCGCATGAACGCGTGGGTAAAGTAGAAGATGTCTTAAAGATGGGTCAAACCGTTAAAGTCAAAGTCATCGGTATCGATGATCGAGGCCGTATCGATTTATCTCGAAAAGCCACGATGGAAAAACCTCAATACGACAAGAAGAAGGCGTTCTCAAAAGAATCTTCTTCAAAAGATAAAAAATAGCTTATAACTTTAGTGTTTGGGCAACCGAGCTTAACGTTTGTTGAGTTAGGAAAGTCCATGCTGGCACATCCTGTGATGGATGTAGTGTTTGTGATAGCGGAAACCATAACGCTATGCACCTAGGTGACGGCTGGGTACGCGTCTTTTAAAGACGTTATGCCCTTTAAAAGTGCCACAGAGACGAGCTAAAGCAGCGATGCTTTAGGTGGAACGGGTAAACCCCGCAAGCCAGCAACCCAAAATATGGTAGGGGCACACTTGGAAGGGAATCAAACTGACCAAGTGGCGCAGATGCGCAGATAAATGGTTGCCGCCCGTAAGGGTACAGAACATGGCTTATAGAACGCTAAAGTTAAGGGGCACTTACACACGTAAGTGCCTTTTTTTGTAAGTTGTTTTATACGGGTTTATTATGTTACACTGGATTGTTATACTGGATGAGGAAAGGAAGATGCCTGTGCACACAAAAAACTGGCTCAAAGAAGCAATAGACTTTGCTCAAAATCATATCAAAAAACCCGTGGATATCGAGGCGTTTTTAAGGAAAATACCCTTACCTAGTGGTCATTTTTCTCGCTTGTTTCATGCGGCTTATGGTATGACATTCTCCCATTATATTCGCCGATTGAAACAGTTTCATGCGATTAAGGCCTATTTAGAATTAAACGATAAAAATGCCATCAAACCCTATGGTTTTAAGGGTTTGGAAGCGTTAAAACAAAGTCTAAATCTCAAGGACCAAGACACGATTGACCACAAAATACTCAATACCTTAAGCCTGCCAGCCAGTGATTCTATCCCCAAGCATGTAGCGTTAGAAAAACCTCAAATACTCAAGGTTGAGGCGAAAGATTTTGTCGGCATCTTATCTCAAGAAAAAGCGGTTTTCCCTGATGTCAAAGCTTTAGCTTCTAAATTAAACGAGGGTATCAAGGCATTTAACGTCCCATACACCAAAGAAAAAACGTATGGACTGATGGCACCCATCCGTGATAGCGGCTTTCAACTTGAACAACCCAACAGTGGTGGATTTGACTTTATGTGTGCCAAAGCGGTCTCGCGGTTTGACCATTTGCCTAAAGGGTTTCAATACCGGATGCTGCCCCAAAGAGAATATGCCTTATTTCAAGCTTCGATAGCCCACGTTGATTTAAAGTCAATCTACTATAACATTTATGCCCATGCGCTTTTTGATTATAACTTAACCTATGATGAGGATTATGTCTTTGAGGTACATCACGAAACCCAAAAAGAAACCCCCGTCATTGAAATTTATGTGCCCGTTTTATCCAATCAATAAACCCCTCTTTGATGGGGGTTTTTATTTGTCAAAGGTAGGATAATAGATTGAAAAAAGCCTCAATATGGTGTAAAATAATTTAAGCGTTCACGGAAGGAAGATTGCATGAACACACTAGACAAAAACTCGATTTTAAAACGGCAAAATCGCATTCGAAATTTTTCTATCATCGCGCATATCGATCACGGTAAATCCACGCTAGCTGATCGTATTTTAGAGAAGACAAAATCCATTAATGCCCGAGAGATGAAAGCGCAATTGCTGGATTCTATGGATTTAGAACGCGAACGCGGTATCACGATTAAACTTAATGCGGTTCAAATAGAATATACCCATACGGATAACCATCAATATATTTTTCATTTGATTGACACGCCGGGCCATGTCGATTTTACCTATGAGGTGTCTCGGTCCTTAGCGGCTTGTGAGGGGGCTATTTTAGTCGTCGATGCCGCCCAAGGTATCGAAGCCCAAACCCTCGCTAATGTATATTTGGCCCTAGACAATGATTTAGAAATTTTACCCGTCATCAATAAAATTGATTTGCCTAATGCCAATGTAAAGAAGGTTAAACAAGACTTAGAAGATGTCATTGGCATAGACCAAGATGAAGTTATTTTAACCAGCGCTAAAGAAGGCTTAGGCATCGAAGAAATCATTACCGGCATTATCGAACGTTTCCCCCCGCCAAAAGGGGATGCAGAGGCCCCTTTAAAAGCGCTGATCTTTGATTCCATATACGATCCTTACCGCGGGGTTATCCCTTCAATCCGTCTAATAGATGGTAGTTTGAAAAAGGGTGACATCATTCAAATGATGTCGAGTAAAAAGACCTTTGAAGTTAGTGAAGTAGGTGTAACGACACCCAAACAACAACCTAAAGATTATCTTTTGCCTGGTGATGTTGGCTATGTGGTGGCGTCCATTAAAACCGCCAAAGACGTACGCGTCGGCGATACCATCACAAAGAAATCCGCCCCCGCCAAGCAGGCCTTACCAGGGTATCGTTCCTTAAATCCGATGGTTTATTGCGGTCTTTTTCCCATCGATTCTAATCGTTATAACGATTTAAGAGAAGCCTTAGACCGCTTGCAGTTAAATGATGCTTCATTGGTGTATGAAGCCGAAAACTCTAAAGCGTTAGGTTTTGGCTTTCGCACAGGGTTTTTAGGCATGCTGCATATGGAAATTATTCAAGAGCGCTTAGAGCGCGAATTCAACCTTGATTTGATTGCGACCGCGCCTTCGGTTATTTATCACGTTACGTTAAATGATGGTACCAAGAAAACCATCGATAATCCTTCGGATATGCCGGCCAATCAAGACATTGAAAAAATAGAAGAACCGTATGTCCATGCGACCATCATGTGTCCAAAAGACTATGTTGGCAATATTATGTCGCTTTGTCAGGACAAACGCGGTCAATTTATCGACATGACGTATGTTGGTGAACACCGCGTCCAGTTAAGCTATGATATACCGTTACTAGAAATCGTTTATGATTTCTTTGATAAACTGAAAAGCCAATCAAAAGGCTATGCGTCTTTAGACTATGAAATCAAAGGCTATCAGCCTTCAAGCTTGATTAAATTAGATATTTTAATCAACGGTGAGATTGTCGATGCTTTATCGATGGTTGTTCACAAAGATTTTGCTTTTAATCGCGGTAAAGCGATTACCGAGAAATTAAAAGAAATCATTCCCAGACATATGTTTGAAGTACCCATTCAAGCCGCTCACGGGAGTCGCATCATCGCTAGAAGCACCATCAAAGCGCACCGCAAAAATGTTATCTCCAAGTGTTATGGGGGCGATATATCGCGTAAGAAAAAGCTGCTTGAAAAACAAAAAGAAGGTAAGAAACGCATGAAAAACGTCGGCAACGTCGATGTACCCCAAGAAGCTTTTTTGAGTGTGTTATCTTTAGATGAATAAGGGTTTTTATACTGGCTTATAAGGTGTGTATGAGATGTATTATCGCTGTTATTATGCTATAATTAGGACTTACCATGGATAGTCTTTATATTCATATCCCTTTTTGTATGCAGCTTTGTAGCTATTGCGATTTTCACAAAGAAATCGCCAATCCTCATAAAATGAAAGCCTATATTGAGGCTCTTAAGACAGAATTAAAATACCATCAAAACGATTATAAATCGCTTCAAACCATCTATGTGGGTGGTGGTACACCTAGCACCCTACCCTTAACTCACTTGGATTCCTTTTTATCGGCTTTGCATGATCATATTGACATGGAAAGTATCAAAGAGTTTACCTTTGAGGCCAATCCAAAAGATATTACCCCACCTTTAGTTAAACGGTTAAAGCATTATGGTGTGAACCGCGTCTCCCTAGGCGCTCAAACATTTGATGCAGCGCAGTTAAGCCGCTTAAAGCGAGACCATACACCTAGCGATATTGAGCGTGCAATCAATATTTTGTACCGAGAAAACCTAACCAATATATCTTTAGATATGTTGTTTGGTCTGCCCAACCAAACGTTAAAAGACCTTAAGCATGATTTAAAACGATTAGAGACCTTAAAGGTAAAACATATTTCTTATTATAGTTTGATTTTAGAACCAAACACCCGTTTATATCATCAAGTGACGAAACAAAAACTAACGTTGCCCAATGAAGAAATAGTAGCGCAAATGTATGAAACCGTTATGGATAGGTTAAACCAGATGGGATTTCATCAATACGAAGTTTCATCCTTCAGTAAAAACGCACCTTCATTGCATAATCAGTTAATTTGGCAAGACCATGATTATTTGGGTATTGGTAGTGGGGCACACGGCAAATATAACGACATGCGCTATTTCAACACCCCGCGCATTAAAACCTATGTTGAAACCCTTAGCCAAACGCAAGCCCCTCCTAAAGAAAGCTATCCTTATGAAGCGAAACGCGATTTTTTATTAATGGGTATGCGGCTATTAAAAGGCGTGTCTTTGCGCCGGTATTATCAACGCTTTGAATCTGAGTTACTAAAGGATTATCCAAGCCTTAAACCTTTAATCCAGCTAGGGTTTCTCACCTTAGAGCATGATCATTTGGCTTTTAGCAAAAAAGGATTAATGGTAGGCAATAACATTTTTGAATTGTTTTAGGTGATGCTATGCTAAGACAGCTATTAAAAGAGTATGAATATGAACTTAAAGCGACGGCCAACTTAAGCAAACAAAGTAAAGCGGCGTATTTAAGTGACTTAAAACAATATATAGCCTATTTGGCCCAAAAAGATATAACGCAACCCAAAGCCATCGAAAAACCGGTTATCAAACAATACTTGATGGTGCTTAGGAAACATCACATCACCCCCGCGAGCGTTTCAAGAAAACTAAGCGCCATGAAAGGCTTCCACCAATTTTTGCTTGATGAAAAGCTCGTGGATGACAATGTGATTTTAAAAATTCACCGCCCAAAACAAACCAAGCGTTTACCAGAAATTCTCAGCATCGAAGAAATCGAACGATTATTGGCCGTAGCTCAAGGCAATAGTCCGCTTAAACAACGCAATATGGCGATGCTAGAGCTGCTTTATGGCAGTGGTCTTAGAATCTCTGAACTCTTGAATTTAAAGGCTGCTGACTTACATATTAACCAAGGGCTGATCAACGTCTTAGGCAAAGGTGATAAAGAACGCATCGTCCCGATTGGTTCAATGAGCGCTAAAACGTTAAAAACGTATTTAGAAGATGGTTGGTTAAAACTGAAAAAAGAACCCACCACGACGGTGTTTTTGAACAAACTAGGCAAACCGCTCAGCCGGGTTGGTTTTTTCAAGGTTTTGAAAAACCTTACCCTGGAAGCTGGCATTGATAAAAAAGTTTCCCCTCACACCCTAAGACATTCATTTGCCTCGCACTTGTTGGAAAGAGGCGTAGATTTAAGATACGTACAAGAACTGCTTGGTCATCAAAGCATTGCGACCACAGAACTTTATACACACATAAACAAACAACAATTAATTGCGGTTTACGATGCATTTCATCCGCATGCTAAAAGGAGAGATTAATATGTATCAACGAACCTTTTTAATCGTCATCGATTCGGTGGGCATAGGCGCACTGCCTGATGCCAAAGCCTTTGGAGATGAAGGTACCAACACCATCGCTAACATCGCCAAACACGAAGGCGGTATTAACCTGCCTAATATGGCAGCTTTAGGCTATGGTAATCTGACTGAAATTAAAGGCGTCCAACCGATTCAAAAAGCCAAGGGATATTATACAAAGATGGCTGAGATTTCCAACGGAAAAGACACCATGACGGGTCATTGGGAATTGATGGGGCTCAAAGTTTCAAAGCCTTTCCAAACCTTTACTGAGACGGGCTTTCCTCAAGCATTAATCACCACGCTAGAAGAAAGAACCGGGCGAAAAATTGTGGGGAATAAAGCCGCAAGCGGTACCGAAATCCTTGATGAACTCGGTGAACATCAGTTAAAAACCGGCGATTTGATCGTCTATACGTCTGCCGATAGTGTCCTTCAAATCGCGGCTCACGAAGAAAAAGTCGGCCTTGATAACTTGTACCGCGCTTGTGAAATTGCCCGTGAGTTAACCATGGATGAACGCTTCAAAGTAGGTAGAGTCATTGCCAGACCGTTTATCGGTGATAAAAAAGGCGCTTTTGAACGTACCGCTAACCGCAAAGATTATGCCCTTAAGCCATATCAAGATACGACATTAAATGCCTTAGAAGATGGTGGCTATGACGTCGTTGGCTTTGGTAAGATTAGCGATATTTACGATGGAGAGGGCATCACCAAAAGCATCAAGCAAAAAGATAACATCGAAGGTATGAAAAACTATATTGAATATGCCAAAAAAGACTTTAAAGGCTTGGCCTTTTTGAACCTCGTTGATTTCGATGCGAAATACGGTCATAGAAGAGATCCAAAAGGCTATAAAGAAGCGCTAGAACGTTTTGATGAACAACTGAGTGATTTGATGCCTTTAATCAAAGAAGATGATTTATTAATCATCACCGCCGATCATGGGAATGATCCTACCCACAAGGGAACTGATCATACTAGAGAATATGTGCCCTTATTGGTTTACAATCCTAAGTTAAAGGGCGGGGCCCTTGAAGAACGTGAAACGTTTGCCGATATAGCCGCTAGCATTGCGGATAACTTTAAGGTAGAAGCGCCACCTTATGGTCGCAGTTTTTTACCTTTATTAAAGTAAATAATTAGATTAAAAACTAAAAAACCATAACAAAAAAGCTATGCGCATAAAGGCGGTGTTCGCTTTAAGGCTGCATAGCTTTTTTATTGGTGTTTGTTCTTTAAATCTTTAATGGCTTGGTCACGTTCCCCAAATAGTTTCTTTTTCGTTTCAACCTCACGTTTGTGTTGCGCGATATTGGTTTTTTTTAGATAAGCTTCATAAGCATTGATAAGTGGATTTAAGGCTTTATCTAAGTTTAATTTTTCTTGTTTTAACACGTTTTTGTGTTTCGCTAAGTCAAGTTTAAGTTTATCGGCTTTTTTGGTGTGTTGTTCTTTGAGTCTTTTCTCCCAAAGGCGCACTTTTTGTTTTAACTTGGTTTGCAAGGTTTGTTTATCTTTTTTTGCGCTAAAGGGTTTAAGTTTAGAGAGTTGTTCATTATGGGCTTTTAAGTAGGCTTTTTGTTCGGCTTTGATTTTTTCTTGTGCATCTTTTAGCGTTTCTTGTTGCTGTTGTTGCCACTGTTTAAAAGCCTCACTCAGTTCGGCCTTTTCCGCTTCGATTTTTTCAATCGTTTCACTTTGTTTGGTTTCAAGTTGGATGTTTTTCAGCTGCTCATCTAATGCTTTAAGCTTTTCTTTTGGTTTAGTGATTTTTTCTTGATAAAGCGTTTTAGCTTCTTTAATCGCCTCATCCAGACGTTCTTTAGCGGTTGTTTTCGCTTCGCTTTCGATATAAGGGGCTAGTTTGCTTGTTGCACTGCTTTGTTTGAATTGTTGTAGTTTTTCTTCGCTTTGATAGAGCATATTTTGGAAGGTTTCAAGGCTTTTTTCTTTGATTCTTTGTGCATCTTCCTTTGCTTTATTAGCTCTTGATTCAGCCTTTTCTATTTGTGCTTTATACCGTTTGACATACGTATCTTGTGCCATGGCTTTTTCGATGGCAGAAATCTTTTCTTGATACGATTCCTTGATTTCTTGTTCTTGTTCAAACAAGACCTTTTTTTCTTTTTCTTCACGGAATAAGGCTTGTTTGTAAGCTAAATCTTCTAATTTTTTATCACGTTCTTTTTGCAACTCTAAACGGTCTGTTTTATAAGGTTGTTCATGTTTAGCCAGCTTCTCTTTAGCATAATCTAGTTCACGGTGCAAAGATTGTTCAATGTTTTCAAGCCGTAGTTGGTGTTCACTTTCTGCATACTTCATTTGTTGTTTGGCGAAATTAATTTGACTCTCTAGTGTGGTTGCAACCATGGCTTCATTGACATCATGTCCAACGTTTAAACGCTCAGCTTGTGCCTTGGTCAAGGTGATTTCACTATCGTAGAGCGCTTCGATTTTTAACAATTGCAACTCGTATTCTTTATCGGCTAAGGCTATTAAGGCTTGTTGGTAAATTTTTTCATTCTGAATATCCTCTTCTAAGTTCAAGCGTTTGATATCCCCTCTTAGTTTGATATCCAATATTTGCTTGTCACGTTTGGCCAATTGTTGGTGCAAGGCCATTTTTTTTTCGTGCATTTTAATCTCAGAGGCGACTTTGACTTTTAGGATGCGTTGATTTAGATGTTTGATTTTTACGTGTTTCAATAACTCTAAAGTAAGTTCATCAAAGCCTTTTTGCATGGGTTCCAAATGATCGACTAAGGCCATTTCTGATTCCAAAAACACTTGTTTGCGGCTAAATAACAGGCGTTCTACCAAATAAGCAAATTCCGAAGCTTTTTGAACAAATTGGTTGTATTCATCCAAAACATGACTTAAGGTTTTAATCCAATCATCGTTTAGTTGGCGGTCTTTCTTTAAGGCTTCTAAGTCTTCGCGCAACTTAAAGACTTCTTTAGAATCGCCTTTTTCTATGGCGATCTTTGCTTGAGAAAATAGGTTATCATACAAGGCTTGTAAGTATTTTTTTTCGGTTTTGATTTTCTCGGTATTGATTTTTTTGCGTTCAGATTTCAACTGTTTTTTGGCTTTGCGTTCCAATTTTTCTTCAAACAAATTTTGGCTGTGTTTTTCTAAACGGTCATAATTTTTCAACAGATCTTTTAACGCCGCTTGGTCGTTATTTTTCTCAGCTCGAATGATATCTAACCTTAACGTCTTTAAGTCTTGGGCCAACGTCTTTTTTATGTTGACTTCTTTGTCTAAACGATCGCGATGTTTTTCTTTAAGTTTGTTTAGCGTATCGTTATAAAGCGTATCAAGCTTGCCTTCTAAGACGTTCATGTTTTTTTCGAACGTTTCTTTTAACGCGGTTTCTTCAGCTTTTAAAGCCTTGCTTTTTTCTTGTGTGGTTTTTTCAATGCGTTCATCTAAGCTCAAGTCATCTTCAGGATTTAAAAAAGCATGCTCGCGCTTGGAGAGTAGCGCTTTAAAATCTTTTGAAAAGGATTGGAAAGTGGTTTCAAAATCTTCAGAAGCCGTGTGAAATTGCATCACGGCATCATTAAGTTTGTTTTGAAGGTCATGATTTTCTTCAAATAATGGATGGGTATGGTCTTTTAAAGTGTCGATGAATTGTTCGATGCGTGCATGAATTTTTTGTGCATAAGGCTTGATGGCGCTGTGTGATACAAGCGTGTCTTTTAACAGGTTATCGAGCTTGTTTTTCAAGTCGTCCATATCAAAATACAAATCGCCTTCGTTATAGGCTCGAATATTTTCACTACGCATCAAGCGTAAATCTTGGTGTATTTTATTTTTAGCGTCGATCAAATAATTGAGTTGTTCGAGGGTGGTATCGTGATCTTTTTCGTTGATATCTTTTTTTAATCGCTCAATTTCTGCATTTAAAATATTGAGCTTTTCTTGGGTTTCTTCAAAGCGTTTCTGATGGGAGGCCTTCAGTTTTTGATTGGCATCAACCACTTCTGAAATAAGGTTTTGTAGAAGTTTACTTTCCTTCTGCAAATCCTCATCGATCAACGCGGCTAGACTTTTTTGGGTTTTGTCTTCGGTGGTCAAGTCATATTTTTTCGCCATGAGAAGGCTCCTTTCCTCATTGATTGATATCTTCGATGGTCGCTTGGATAAACGCTTCAACTTGTTCGTTGTTAAGGGCTTTTAAATCATCCAGTTTTTTGGTATTGAGCTTGGTTTCTAGGGATTGGTTTTCAATGATGTTTTTAAGTTTGCTTTGTAAGTTTTTATGCGCTTTTTTATACGCTTCATACAGATTGTATTCTTTCTTTTGAATAGTCTCATCTAAATGAGCCTTTCTAGCTGATTTAATCCGTATTTTATCGTTGATGGCTCTAAGGGCGGTTTCAATTTGGTTTTCCAACTTAGCTTTGGAAGAAAGAATTTGGTTTTCATAGGCCTTTAAATCTTCTTTTAACTTGCTTTCTTCTTTTTGAATCGCCATTTGTTTTTCTTGTTTTAAACGCTCTATTTGTTCGGTTTCATTTTGTTTGACATAATTGAAGTCCTCTTGGGTGGTTTCTATGAAATCTTCTAGACTCACGCTTATGTCCTCGGCTTTTTGTTTGTTATTGGCGATTGCGTGTTCATAGATCTTAGCGGCGTCTGAAGCCCGACTTTCAATCGTTTTTTTGCGTTCTTCAAAGCGTTTTGAGGCGTTTTCTTGTTTATGTTTGAAACTGGCTTTTTCTTCATTCAAGGCAGCTTCTTTTTCAGCATTGGCATCAGAAACATGGGCTTGGAAGGTTTCTTCTAACGTCTTAAGTTTTTGTTGGTATTGCGCAATATCATCACGGAGTTGTTTTTGGGTATTGTAGTTTCCTTCTAAAGCTTCTTTTGTCTGAGCCTCAAATGATTCATCAATCTTGGCTAACGCTTCATCGAGTTTGTCTTGAACGCCTTGTAAGCTTAGTGTAATCGGCTGTTTTTCTGTTTCATAACGCGCCTTTTCTTCTTCAGTAGCTTGTTCGAGGGATTGTTTGGCTTTTTCCAAACGTTTTTTATCGGCTTCATATAGCGGGGAAAAACAGTTATCTAAGGTTTGCTTGGTTTCGTTGAGCCATTTGTCTAAATGCTGGCTTAAAGTATTTATTAGCACTTCAATATGATGTCTTAAAGTAGAAACAGGGATCGTTTCTTGTTTATTGAAGTGCATAAGTGGGGCTTTGAAATCTTGTTCTAATTGGTTTAAATAACGCATTTTTCTTTGTTTTAACAGTTCTAAGTTCTTTTTGAGTTGTTGTTTGAGTTTTTGGTTCGCTTGATGTTTTTTACGGCCTTTGTGTGTGTTTTCTAAGGCTTTAACATCAATTCTATGAATGAAGTCATAGGCTTCTTCCAACCCTTCGATGATCAGCGCAACGTGTTGTTTGAAAGATTCTTGGTGCTGTTCTTTTAGCGGCACTAAAAGCGACTTTAAATCATCGGGTGCGTGTTTGATGTGGTTGGTTTGATAATCTAAAGCCTCTTTGAGCTTTTGGTGGTGTTTTTCAATCGGTTCAAAACGACCGTTGATCATCGTCTCAACATCTTTTATGTTTTCTTGGGCTTCTTGGGTTTCTCTTTCATAGGCTTGCTGGATAAAAGCCAAATTATCTTGATGGGTTTTTTCTACGTGTTTTAACCGTTGCTCTAAACGGTGCTTTTCATGTTCAAATTCTTGTTTTGCCTTGTCTTTTTGACGGGTTTTATCTTGTTGGATTTTACTTTCTTTTTTATGAATCTGACCTTCGATTCTAGCTAGGGTACTTTGTTGTTCATCAATCATCAACTGAATTCGTGCGCGTTCGCTTTTGAGGCGATGTTTTTCTTCAGTTACTTTTAGATCATGTTCTTTTTGAATCGTCAGTAAGCGAATCTCGTGGTCACATTTATGGAGTTCAGTCTCGATTTCATGTCGTTTTTTCAGTTGTTCTAAGTCGGTGCTCACGTGGTCTTTACGCAGTGTGTATATCGCTTTGGCTTCATCGATTTTTCGGTCGTTTTCAATGTAATTAAGTGCGGCTATCTTTTCTTGTTCACGGTCTTTAAGACGCTTTGTTTCCAAGGCTTTTTCAATCTGGTGTTGATGGATTAGTTCCTTTTTTGCGTGTTCATATTCAATCGTCTCAATCGTTTTTTCGTGGGTGATTTGACGACGCTTCATGTCTTGTTGGAGTGCGGCATCTTGTTGTTCGGTTTCAATTTTTACTTTGTGGGTCTCGATTTCCTTGCGCGCTTCTTTAGTATCTAAGAAGACGCGTATTTCATCGTTTTCTTTGTAAAGCGGCTTTAAGTTTTTAGTTGTATTGTAAAGCGTTTCAAGACGGTTAAGTTCAAACTGATAAAAGGCTTTAAAAACCGCTTGAAAATAATCTTTATATTGGTTTAGATTGGTAATGGCACTGCTTTGTTCAAAAAACGACTTTAGCGTTTCGTGTCGCTTGGGGTTTGCTTGTTGGAAAATGGTTATTTTGTTTTTCAACTGATCAAGTTGTGTTTGCAAGTGTTGTTCATGTTCCAAAAGCGATTTTTTTAAGGCATCTAAAGTATTATCCTCAACATCCTGAATGGCAGAAGTCAAGTTTTTGACGATCACTTCCAAAGCATCAAAGTGCTCAGTAAGTGCCTTTTTTCGTTGTTGGTTTAAATCGATGCGTCGTTCGATGATCGCGCTTTGCGCTTTGTCTGTTGATTCTGCATCCAGTTCGCTGAGGGCTTTTTCTAAGCGTTTGTGTTCAATATTACAATCATCTTCAAGCGACTTAATAAAAAAGGCCTTATAGTCGATTATCTCTTCGTTAATGGATTTTAATTGTGTTTGAATCGCTTTAAAAGGCGCCTCAAGTTTGTTAGAAAGCGTTGTTAATTGTGAAAACAACGCTTTAGAGGTATCGTTAAAGGTTTTGCGTAACTGATTTAACTTATATTCTAAGGCGTTTTGATTCTTTTTAAGCTCATCTAAGGTAGCATCATTGTTTTGTTGGAAAGTTTCTTTGGCCTTTGAGAAGATGGTTTCAACGTCTTTTTCAATATGATTATAGGCTGCTTTAATGGTAGTATAGGCATCTTGGACTTCGCTTAGTAGCGCTTCAATTTTCTTTTCTATTTTGGCTTTGCTTTCATTAAGACTTTCTTCATGCAAGCGGATTTTATCATCATATAACTTGGTTTTATCGGCGTGTCTTGCTTCGATATCCTTGAGTAATTTGGCTTTTTCTTTTTCCAAGCGCTTTAAGTTATCATCCATGCTTTTAATATGGTCGTCATACGTACTAGATAAAGTTTTCAACCGTTTGTCGTGTTCTTTTGTGGTATTGTTTAAACGCGCTTTTTGTGTCTCAATGCTATCATCATGAGATTTGCTGGTGAGTCTTTCCTTTTTGGTATAGTTTTTCTTGAGCGTGTTTAAGGTCTTTTCATAGGTCTTTTCGTTATGTTCAAAGGCTTTTTGAGCATCAGAAAGAACCCGGTCGACAGCTTTTTTTAGCGACTGGATCTTTTTTTGATGGGGGTCAATTTGGGCTTGTATGGCTTGTTCAATCGCGTAAAGCGACTGTTCTAAGGTATTGGTCTTTGTCGATTTCGCCATAATTAAGCCTCCTCATGCGGTTTTTTATCACACCTTATTTTATCACAGGCGCCCATTAATAACAACGTTAAGAGGGGGCAAAGTTTAATTTAAGTTGTTGTAAAAGTTATATAGTTGTGTATAATTTTCATTGAAAGAAGGTGTCTTTATGGCAGAGGATCTTTTGAGTAAAGAACGATTAAAAGAAGACATGGAACAAATCGAACTGCGTCCCAAGTATTTAAGTGAATATATTGGTCAAGATCATGTCAAAGAAATGATGCATATTTTTATTACTGCCGCAAAGCAGCGTAATGAATCTTTGGATCATGTTTTACTTTATGGGCCACCAGGCTTAGGTAAGACGACATTGGCTAATATCGTTGCCAATGAAATCGGAGCCAACATCAAAGTAGCAAGCGGCCCTTCAATCGAAAAAAGTGGCGACTTAGCGGTGTTACTGACGGCCTTAGAACCGGGGGATATATTGTTTATCGATGAGATTCACCGGTTACCAAGAGTCGTAGAAGAGGTGCTTTATCCTGCGATGGAAGATTTTGCCATCGACTTGATCGTGGGTAAAGATGAGACCTCTAAATCGATTCGCGTCGACTTACCACCCTTTACATTAATTGGCGCAACCACGCGTTATGGCGATTTAACGGCTCCGCTTAGAGATAGATTTGGTGTGGTTCATAAACTCGAATACTACAATCAAAAAGCTTTAGAAGCGATTTGTAAACGAACGGCTTCTATTTATGAGGCGCACATTGAAGAAAAAAGCGTCATTGAACTTGCCAAGCGTTCTAGGGGTACACCCAGAATCGTAAACCGCTTATTTAGAAGAATCCGTGATTTTGCGGATGTATTAAACGACGGTATCATCGATTTAAGCATCACAAAAAAAGCCTTGGATAAACTGCAAATCGATGCGATGGGCCTCGATCAAAAAGATTATGATTATCTTCATGGTTTAATAGAAAACTATGGTGGTGGCCCCGTTGGTGTAGAGTCCTTAGCCTCTTCAATCAGTGAAGAAGTAACGACCATTGAAGATGTGTATGAACCTTATTTGTTAAAGATAGGGTTTATTAAACGCACCCCCAGAGGCCGACAAGCCACCGAAAAAGCGTACAAGCACTTAGGCAAATCGTTTCAAGGTGGGCTTTTTGAATGAAAACCAAAGATTTTGACTATCCTTTACCCAAAGAACTCATTGCACAAACGCCGCTTAAAGACCGGTTAAAAAGCCGGTTATTGGTCATGGATCGATTTGATGGTCACATCCAACATGAAGCCTTTGAGCACTTTCATCGTTACTTAAAAAAAGGCGATTGTCTCGTTTTAAACAATACCAAAGTTTTACCGGCTAGATTGATTGGGACAAAAGTCGATACCGATGCGTCGATTGAAGTATTGCTTTTGTCGAGTGAGAGATTAGATGTTTGGGAAGTTTTGGTGAAAAAGGCCAAGAAAGTCAAGGAGGGAACCGTTTTATCTTTTGGCGATGGGCGCTTAAAGATGCGTTGTTTGCGCGTAAAACCCGATGGTCTAAGAGATATGGAATTGATTTATGATGGCGTTTTATATGAAATCCTAAATACATTAGGACACATGCCTTTGCCCCCTTATATCCATGAAAAACTTGAGGATAAAGACCGTTATCAAACGGTTTATTCCAAAGAAAAAGGGAGTGCGGCCGCCCCTACAGCGGGACTGCATTTTACGAAATCTTATTTAGAATATCTACGTGATCAAGGCATTGAGATCGTCTATATCACCTTGCATGTCGGCCTAGGAACTTTTCGCCCTGTGGCGGTTGAAGATGTGACGACGCATCAGATGCACAAAGAGTATTATCATATCGATCAAAAAGCGGCCCAGCAAATCAATGCGGCTAAAGCTCAAAACAGACGCGTAATCGCGGTGGGGACAACGACGGTAAGAACGTTGGAAACGGCACAAAATGCGGGTTTAATACAAGCCGGAAGTGGTCATTCTAGCCTCTTTATTTACCCAGGGTTTAAGTTTCGTATCATCGATGCTTTATTGACGAATTTTCATTTACCACAATCGACGCTGTTGATGTTGGTTTCTGCCTTTAGCCGTAAAGATTACATCTTAAAGGCTTATAAAGAAGCCGTAAAACAGCGGTATCGCTTTTTTTCGTTTGGTGATGCCATGTTTTTAACCAACCTAAGAAAATAAAAACACCCCTAGGCACTGAGTTAGTGCTAAGCGGGTGTTTTTTAAAGCGTATTAGTCGATATAAATTTCTACGATATCGCCATCGCCAGATTCAATATCGACGATTTTTCCATCGGTGCCTTGTTCAATTAAATCTAAAATTTGGTCGAAATCGATATCCACATCCATCGATTCCATTTTTTTGTTTAAACTGGGAATGCCTTTTTGTGACTTTAAAGCCACTTTGGCGAATTCAAGGGGAATTTGTACGTTAACTTTATCGCCATCGCTGGATAAAATACGGATTTTCAGCATTTTGAACGCTTCTTTTTTCTTGATTTTCATGTCCTTATTTTTAGGATCGTCAAGCGCTTTTAATAAGTCCGCCCCATCTTGTGGGGTGATGGTTTTGTTTTGGACCATTTCCAAAATCTTAAGTTTTTCTTGGCTCATAGCTTATTCCCCCAACATCTTCAAAGCTTCCTCAGAGGTAATCTCACCTTTGTGAAGCTTTTCTAAGATCTCATCGCGTGATTTTTGATCATCGTGATCGTCGTCATCTTCAACTTGATAGCCCAGATGTTCAATAACTTCGTTCATCATCTTTTTGACCGTAGGATAAGATACTTTGAGTTCTTTTTCCAACTTTTTGATATGGCCTTTATTTTTAATGAATAATTCGATAAAGTAGAGATGTTCCTTGGACAGATAGTTGAACTTTGACAATTGGAATTTCCCACTGATTTCCGTGTGACAGTTACTGCATTCTAGTTTTGTCACAAAAAGATCATGATTACAAATTGGACATTCACCAATAACATATTTTTGCATAGTATAGCCTCCTCTTAACTTATATCAATGCGTATAATTGCGTCATCGCTAATAATATGAACTTTAGTACCCGATGCATGATTAATCATCGTTTTTAACATCTTTAAATCGATGTTGTCATCCAGTTTTTCTTCTAGTTTGGCTACGCGGTTACCTAAACCCACAGACATTTTAATAAGCCATACCGGAATGGGAAAAATGAATAACAGTTTCAAAAAGGTGTTCAGCCCTGCTGATTCTTCAAGCAAGGTAATTTTCATACGTACATAACGCGCTTTTTTTAACTTTTTTATTTCGGGTTCGACAGGATAAAGCTTTTCATAAGCTTCTTGAGGGGTTAAGTCTCCTTGTGACAGGGTGTTTAATACCTCGGTGTCCAAAGGCCAATCACCTCACTTTTAGAAAAACAATTTTTTATGCATTCATTATACCTTTAATTTAATGTAAAGTCAAATATATAATAAATTTATTTAATTTAAAGTTGTAAAATAATTTAAAAAAGAATAAATAAATTTAATAAAATTAAACATTCTATATTTATAAATAATGTTAAAATCGGCTTCTTAATTGTAATGGTAGAAATTACCCCTTTTTTAAGTTATAATAGGTAGGAAATTTAACGTTTAGGTGAATTTTTATGGAAAAATATCGCGTTGGCATAGACATTGGTTCAACGACTATTAAAGTCGTTGTATTGGATAAAGACCATCACATTATTTATAAGACTTATGATCGTCATATGAGTAGTATCTCATTGTCGCTTAAAAAGATGTTTGAATCCCTCAAACGTCGTTTTGGTGATGAAAAAATGCATATCAATTTTACCGGTAGTGCGGGGCTTAGTTTGGCTAAAAACATCAAAGCTCAGTTTACCCAAGAAGTCATTAGCGCCACATCAGCATTAAGACATCACGT
>CAZCSL010000007.1:0-63005 GCA_964501415.1 uncultured Candidatus Izemoplasmatales bacterium | reverse complement strand
ACTGTGAAACGTTTGATTATGGCCTAATTAACTTGTTTTCTTCTTTAGAATATTTACAATTCAGTTCATAAAGTATCTATACACCTTGAAAAATTACTCTATCTGTTATATTATATACTAAATGAAAAAAAACTTTATATAATAGGAAAGAGGAGAGTTTCATGATAAGGTATACAATCATCAGGACCTTGTGGATTTTTATTATCCTTTTCTTGGTCATTTCCGTGAATTTCTCTCTTCTTCGTTTAGCGCCACTATATCCGCCGCCAACCGAAGAAGAACGTGAAATTTTTTATGAGCAACAAGTCCGAGACGGGTTAATGGAACGTCGGATTGAGCGCGATCCTGATACCATTCAAGGTATTAGAGACCGCCAGATTCAATTACCAAGAAACGCATTTTACTTCGATGAAGATACGCAGTTAAGAATTTATGAACCTGTTCCTATCCCCAGACAATATGTGCAGTGGATGGGGAATATTTTAACCGAGTGGAATTGGGGTGTATCACAAAGTGTGCAAGCCAATGTGCCTGTTTTCGAAGTGTTGGTTAGTAGAATACCTGTAACGGTAATGTTGAACATTATCGCATTATTCTTCTACATACCAATTGGCTTCGCCTTAGGTATCATTGCAGCCCTTAGAAAAGACCACTTGACCGATAATATTATATCACTGAGCGTTATGGTATTTATTTCCATACCAAGTTTTGTGGTTATGTCAATATTTGTGCTGGTGTTTGGTTATCAGCTCGGATGGCTACCCTCTCAGTATCCCGCCGCGGATATTACGGGTTGGATTCGAGTTGAGGCACTCGTGTTACCGGTACTAGGTTTATCGTTTGGTGCCGTTGCAGGCCTTACGCGTACGACACGTGCCGAATTATCCGAAGTATTGACCTCAGAGTTCTTGTTACTTGCTAGAACCAAAGGCTTAACAAGAACCCAATCTGTCATCAGACACGCTATGCGTAACTCCATGGTCCCACTTGTCCCAGGTATTATTGCATCATTTGTTGGACTGTTGAGTGGTTCGGTTATCATTGAACGTATTTACTCTATTCCCGGTACAGGCCGTATCTTTGTTAGCGCCATGCAGCAAGATGATTACAACTTGGTTTTAGGCGTTACTGCCTTTTACACAATCATAAGTTTATTTGCGGTACTACTCGTTGACTTATCTTATGGTGTAGTTGATCCGCGTATCAGAATGGGGGCTAGAAAATGAGTAAGCAATCTAAATTACATAAAAAGCGTCCGCCCAAAGAAAACCAAAAACAATACTCAGCTGATACAAAAGTTTCTAAAAAAGAATTTGAGTTTGTCCAAAAAGACGAAAAAATCTTTGATCAGAAGTTTGAGACCAAGCCGATTGGTTATTTTAGAGATGCAATGACACGGTTTGCCAAAAACCGAACGAACTTATATGCAACTATGATTCTATTTACACTGATTATGCTATCTATTCTTGTGCCTACCTTCACATCAAAACGGTATACAGGACAAGAATTTGAATTGCGCTTCTTACCACCAAGAGTACCAATCATCGAAAATTTTGGTTTCATGGATGGTACACAATATGTTAGAGACCAAGCAGTTGACCGTGATACCATTGATCCTGAAACAGGGCTAGGTGTTCCACCGGCTGATCGTTATGATCCTGATTTCATCCTTATGGATACCCTTGAAAACTATCCGATGTCTTGTAATGATCGAACGGAAAGGTGTTTTGGCGGTAGTAACCGATTGATATTAGTAGGTGATTATTCTGCTCATATAACGTCGAACCTATCATTTGACTTATCGGAGTTTTCTAATCCTATCTTTGTCGTTGAAGTGAATGATATGACAGAGGATGTTGGATCTAGATTGGAACTTTATTTACGTACAGATGAGTTATTACCTGAAGGCTTTTATAACGAAATGGTTGGTCAAATTGATGAACCAGGTCGTCATGAGTTTGATCTTGTCGACATTTTAGGTAATTTTGGCAGCATTAACTCTGAGCTTCGACTAGTGTTTGACTCCAATGATAATGAAGCTGAAATTGATATTCAAAGTGTATCGCTTTATTTAGGCAATACCGATGGTGACCCATCTATACATCATGAAGGCTACGATTTATCGCTTTATGAGCGTCCTAGAAATGACGCTCGTTACGTTAGAAGAGGTGCAGAAGTCTTGATGTCTGCTTTCCGTTATGACCGCTATGAAATGGCGTTAGGTGAAAGACGTGTTTCTGCTTATTCTGCAAGCGAATACTATGCGTTGATTGATGAAAATGCGGATCGTTGCGAACAACTTGAAGATCCCGACAATCCAAGAGGCTGGAAATTTTCTGAAGGATGTCCAGTTGTACAAGTTAATCGTCAAAGCGAAATTATTGAACGTGGTGGCGAGCAGTTTTACACGTATGATTTAGTGCTTGATTACGGTATTTATCGTGGTTTTGATGAAACGCCTTATTTCCTATTTGGAACCGATGCCTCAGGCCGTGATTTGTTTGCACTAAGCTGGTTAGCGCTTAGAACATCACTATTCTTAGGTGTTGTAATTTCCATCATTAATATTACCATTGGTATCATTTATGGTGCCTTTGAAGGGTACTATGGTGGTAAAGTCGACTTACTGATGGAGCGTTTTGCCGAAGTTATCGGTAGAATTCCTTGGTTGGTTACCTTATCTATCTTCGTAGCCCTGTTAGGTCCGGGATTCCTTACCCTAGTCCTTATTCTGGTATTCTCAGGCTGGATAGGCATATCGGGAATTACCAGAACGCAGTTTTATCGTTATAAAGGCCGCGAGTATGTACTTGCCTCAAGAACCTTGGGGGCGAAGGACTCTCGTTTAATCTTTAGACATATTTTACCGAATGCAATCGGTACGATTATTACCATGAGTATCTTGAGTATTCCTTTGGTTATATTCGCCGAATCAACCATTTCTTACTTAGGTTTCGGTATTGGACATGGTGTATCGTTTAACATCTTAGGTGTTGAATTCTCAGGAGTTTCTATTGGGGTATTGATGGCCGATGGACGAAACCATATGTTTGCCCGTCCCTATCTGACTGTCTTCCCGGCAATTATCATTTCAATACTTATGATTACATTTAACATGTTTGGTAATGCACTTAGAGATGCATTCAACCCAACGCTTAGGGGTGCAGAATAATGGCTGAAAAACTAAAATTACAAGTAGAGAATTTAACAATCTCATTTAGAACGAACCAAGGGATGGTACGCGCTGTACGTGGCGTTAGCTTTGATTTGTATGAAGGCGAGACCTTAGCGATCGTTGGTGAATCTGGTTCGGGTAAATCCGTGACCTCTAAAGCGATTATGGGTATCCTTGCCGGTAATGCGGTCATCGATGATGGTTCAATCATGTATGAAAATCAGGATTTGACCAACATCGAAGAAGAAGATTTCCACCGTATTCGCGGTGATAAAATCGGTATGATTTTCCAAGACCCTATGTCCTCCCTTAACCCCATCATGAGAATCGGGAAACAAATTACCGAAGGAATCATGATTAATGGTAAACACTTAAAAGAACGCTATAAGCGCTTAATTCACAGAGAAAAACAACAAATCTCACATCAAAAGAAAGCGTTAAGAAATCTCAAGTTTGATTATAAGTTTGATATGCAAAAAGCTAAAGATAATGATGGAAATCAAACCCTTGACCCTCAGAAGCGTAAAGAACAATACCTAAATGACCGCGCTAAAGCAAAAGAGGAACTTCAAAAAGCGCGTCAAACCTTTAAACAAAAGAAAAAGGACGCTAAAGTGACGGTTAAAGAAGAGTATCAAGCTGAAAAAACGCGCATTGATAAAGAGATTGCCGCCTTAAAGGTAAGAAAAAAGGAAGCAGCGGCTAATGAAAGTAAAGAAGAACGCCGTAAGTTCCAAGAAAAAGCCAAAGCGGAATATGATAAAGAAAAAGCAAAACTAGATGAACAAGTTGCTGAATTAAAACAAAAAATGCGTACCGCAGATTCTAAAACCAAAGCGTTACTTTATCAAAACATTCGTGGTCTAAAAGAAGAGTTTGCCTATTTCAAAAAAGAACAAAAAGATAAAGCTTACGGCAATCAACGTAAAAAATTAGAACACGAGATTAATGAAAAGAAAGAAGAACTTCGTCGTGTTAAGCGTGTCACAAAACGCCAAGCTGAAGAACGAGCAATCGAAGTTATGCGCGAAGTTGGGATTCCTGAACCTGAAAAACGTATGCGTCAATACCCATTCCAGTTTTCTGGTGGGATGAGACAACGTATCGTTATTGCGGTAGCTTTAACGGCCAATCCTGACTTATTGATTTGTGATGAACCAACAACAGCCTTAGACGTTACAATCCAATCACAAATTCTTGAATTGATTAAAGACTTGAAAAAAGAACATAACTTATCGGTTATTTTCATCACACATGACTTAGGTGTTGTGGCTAATATGGCTGACCGTATTGCGGTTATGTATGCGGGTAAAATTGTAGAGATTGGCACTTATGAAGATATCTTCTATAATCCAAAACACCCCTACACATGGGCATTGCTCTCCAGTGTACCTGATATTGACTCAAAAGAACGCTTATCGGCGATTCCCGGTACACCGCCTAACATGTTATTCCCACCAAAAGGCGATGCTTTTGCAGAACGAAGTGAATACGCTATGGAGATTGATTTTGAAAAGCAACCCCCATTCTTCAAAATAAGCGATTCACATTACGCTGCAACTTGGTTATTACATAAAGACGCACCGAAAGTCGAGATGCCTGAGATTCTTAAAAAACGTATCAAAGTAATGACCTCAGGTGAAGATAGAGAGGTGATCGGCTAATGGCTACAACGCAAAAAGATCCGATCTTAAGTGTTAGAAATCTCAAAATGCATTTTAAAAGCGGTATTGGAAAAAACAAATTAGTCGTTAAAGCCGTCGATGATGTTAGTTTTGACATCTATAAAGGGGAAGTGTTTGGTTTAGTTGGTGAGTCTGGCTGTGGTAAAACAACTACAGGTAGAACGATCATCAAGCTTTACACCCCTACCGATGGTGAGGTCTTTTTCAAAGGCCAACGCATTACCGCAGGCATAGAATCACTAAAAAACAACATTAAAGATGCAAAACAAGATGCTAAAAACAAAATAAGCACCTTAAAAGAACAGCAAAAAGAGGCTTTGGAAAAAGCGAAAGATGAAACTGAAAAAAATCGTCTGAAAAAAGAACAAAGCCAAGAAATTCAAAACATCATCAAAGCTAGAGATGAAGAAATCCGGAGCTACCGCAAAGAAATCAATGCCCGCAAAGAAGTATCTGGAGATGACACGAAAGACAAAGAACGCTTTGAACTGATGAAAAAGATGCAAATGATCTTCCAAGATCCGATTGCTTCTTTGAATCCACGGATGACGGTTAAAGAGATTATTGCAGAAGGTCTGCGTATTGCCGGTGAGAAAAACGAAAAATTGATTACCAAAAAAGTGCATGACGTGCTAGAAACCGTTGGTTTGTTACCAGAACACGCCAATCGTTATCCACATGAATTTAGTGGTGGGCAACGTCAACGTATCGGTGTGGCTCGTGCATTGGTTATTTCGCCTGAGTTTATCATTGCCGATGAGCCGATTAGTGCACTGGACGTATCCATTCAAGCGCAGGTTATCAACCTGTTGAATGATCTGCGTGAAGAATTGGGTCTGACGATTTTGTTTATTGCCCATGACTTATCGGTCGTACAATATTTCTCTGATCGCATCGCCGTTATGTATTATGGTAAAATGGTTGAATTAGCCCCTACAAGCGAACTCTTCAAAAATCCATTACATCCATATACGCGTTCGCTTTTATCGGCGGTCCCAGTACCCGATCCGAACTATGAAAAACAACGTCAACGCATTAAGTATGACCCTTCTACGCATAACTACAGCGAAGATAAACCACAACTTCATGAGATTAAGAAGGGACACTTCATCTTAGCCAATGATGAAGAGTTGGCTGAATACAAAAAAAGGATGAAGTAAGATGAAAAGTGCTATCGCAACGCTTCTGATTTCCGCAGGTCTCGTCACGCTTCTGTATTGGTATTTCGCCGTTCATTTTGACCCTGTCAGACCGAATATAGAAAATTTTTCCAATGCCTTATTCTTTATTGGATTACCGTTATTCTTCTTTGGACTGATTTCTATTACAGGGGCTAACCGTATTTTCATTGCGATGGGCTACACGTTTAAAAATATCTTTAGACGTCACCGCGTTACCTATAGTTCCTATCATGAATACATTACAAGCAAACAAGCTGAAAAGGAAAGTCAAGATACTGAGTTTTCAGGCGGCGCAGCACTTATTATAGGCATTTTATACTTAGCAACTGCGTTTATTATCATTATTTAAACTAAAAAGGACACTGGATGTTTTAACCATCGGGTGTCCTTTTCTTATGCCACTAAACTTTGAAAATAGGGATTAAAATGATATAATGAGGTAACGATTTAAGGAGGTGGCCCATATGTTCAAAAAGATTAAGATTGCCTTCGTATGTGTCCACAACAGCGCACGCAGTCAAATTGCAGAAGCCTTATGCTTAATCCATGAAAAAGACTTCTTTAGTGTGCAAAGTGCTGGGGTGCACCCTAAGGAAAAACTCGATCCAAAAGCGATACATGTCATTAAGACCTTGTATCACTACGATATGAAAAAACAAGTCCCAAAACCGATAAAAAGCTTAAAACCCGTCGATATCTTGGTTACCATTGGCACCGATAGTTCCGCGATAGACATTAATGCTAGCTACAAAGAACACTGGAATCTGAAAGACCCCCACGGTAAAGATGAAAAATCTTATATTAAACTGACCAACACGACGCTTTCACATATTAAACAATTAAGAAAACGCATTGAAGATGGTGAAATACCGCTAAAATAGGCACGAAATGTGCCTATTTTTTTTCTTTTGGATAATGAACGGTAACTTGGGGGAATGGAATCTCTATGCCATGCGCATCTAAAACTTCTTTGACAAACTGACGAATCGCCCGTTCTTCTTGCCATTGGGTCATGCTTTTAACTTGTGCGACTAAGCGCATCTCAACGCCACTGTCTGCCAGCGAGCTAACCCCTAAAATACGCGGTATTTCTAAAAGGTTATCACGCGTGTCACGAATTTTTGGCAAGGCTTCTGTAAGGATGTCGGTGGTCTTTTGAACGTCTTCTTTATAAGCAATGGAGAAATCCACAATGGCCAACGAATGATTTAAAGAGAAGTTAGATACCGGATCGATATTCCCGTTGTTGAAAATGCGCACCTCACCTCGGATGTTTTTTACTTTAGTGGTCTTTAAGCCTATATCGGTAACTTCGCCCATAAAGCCATTGATTTCAACCCAGTCACCAACATCAAAATGATGTTCAAAAATGATGAAAAAGCCACTAATTAAATCATTGATAAATTTTTGTGCACCTAAACCAATCACTAAACCGAGTATTCCTAGACCAGCCAAGGCCGGGGCAACATTTACACCCCAAATAGCTAAGGTAATCAACAATCCGATAATACCGACGACGTACTTAACCACAGACAAAGTAACCTTAGCGATCGTTTTTTTGCGTCTTTGGTTTAAAGAAGGTCGTTTCCCAACCCGTTGCAACGATATTTTTGATACTTTAAACGCAGCTAAGCAAATAAAGATAACGATTAATGTACCAATCAATCTAGGGACGCTATCTTCGATAAGGGCACTGATATCGACGCCTAAATCTCTAATATAATCGGTCACATCATAACCCCATAACCATAAGATACCCACAATTGCAGCGGCAATTAACAGCAGCAACAGTATATATCCAGTACTGATGTATCGGGTTTTAATTTCAGCTTGATGTTTATCGATATACGTTTTTTGTAGCAAAAAAATCAACACCAAAACCAAAATGATCAATATCGTAAGTGTGGTCGCAATTGGAACACTGACAATTAACATAGTGTCACACCCTTTAGTTTATATAGTCTTATTCTACCATACAATGAAAGGCATTGATAAGGATAATTATACACATATTTTTGTTATAGTTTGGTATAATGGAATCGGTGATACTATGTCCAAAACAACCCTTGCAGTTAAAGATTTGATTCACTACGTGTTTGCTAGTGGAAACTTAGATTTTAAACAAAAGAATCTTGAGGCAAAATACGAAGGGCAAAGGCTACACATGAAGCATCAATCTGACTACCACAAAACCGATGAAAAAGAGGTTTTTATTCAGTGTGATGTCCCATATAAAGAAGAACGCTTTGAACTATCAGGCCGGATTGATGGCGTATTGAAGCGATTAGAAAAACCAATCATAGAGGAGATTAAAACGACCGAAACCGACTTAAGTTTAATCACTGAAAAAACGTATCCAGCTCACTTAGCGCAGGCAAAGGTTTATGCGTATATGTTTATGAACAATAATAACTTAGCTGACATAACCTTGCGATTGACCTACATCCATAGACATGACCACACCAAAAAAACCATCGAACAAACCTATACAAAGGAAACGCTTAAAGCTTTTTTAGATGATGTTATCGCCCAATACCTTCGTTTTCATCGTCTATACCAACAACATCTATATGATAAAGAAATTACCCTAGAAGGCCTTGAATTCCCTTATCCTACCTACCGACAAGGCCAAGAGGAATTTATGGCTGCGATTTATAAAACCATGATTACAGAAGACATTTTATACGCTCAAGCCCCCACAGGTATCGGCAAGACGATTGCCGCCCTTTATGCTAGCTTAAAAACGTTGAAAAACGACCAAGAGAAAATCTTTTATTGTTCAGCAAAAAACGCCGGAAAAACAATTGCTGTAGACACCATGCGCCTGCTGAAAAACAAGGGCTTAAAGATAAAGGCGATTACCTTGAACGCCAAAGATGATATGTGTTTAAGAGAAGAAGTTGATTGTGACCCTGAGATTTGTCCTTTTGCCAAAGGCTTTTATAACCGTCTTAATAAGGCCTTAGAAGACATATTCGTACATGATGATGTTTATCATTTGGAATTGATGATGCAGTACGGGCGCTATCATGATATATGTCCGCATGAGTTTGCTTTGGAAATTTCTCGTTATTGTGATGTCATTATATGTGATTACAATTATGTGTTTGATCCCAACATTCAGTTGATTCGCTATTTTGATGAAACGATTAGCCAACCAAAACTATTGGTAGATGAAGCGCATAATCTTGTGGATCGTTCTAGACAAATGCATTCAGCAACTTTATCACTTAACACGTTAAAACACTTAAAAGAAGACCTTAAACAAATGCCTGGTCCTTTACTGAATGCCTTGAATGCCTTAATCGGCTCTTTAGAGATGCTTATGGGTGAAAAAGCGGTTAAAAAAAGTGGTTTTGTGCTACTGCATAGCCTAGATCAAGCCATACTTCAAGACCTACAGGCTTTACTAGACCAAATGGAAGGTTTTCTAATGGCTTATAAACAGCATAAAAAACGTAAGATTATTAGAGAACACTATTTGGAACACTTGAGCTTTTTTAGAATCAGTGAATATTTTAATGCGGATTTTCGAGTTATATTGACCGATGACGATGAGGATTTAAAGTATCACATGGTTTGTCTAGATGCTTCTTTTGCGATTAAAGAACTCATCGACAGCCGCGTTAAAGCCAGTGTGTTTTTCTCCGCAACCTTAAGTCCTAATGCTTATTTTTCCGCTTTGTTGACGCAAGGTACAGGACAAAAATTTGAGATACCGACGCCCTTTAACCCGAAACATTTAGGTCTGTTTATAGATGTTTCTACGTCCACTAAATACCGTCAAAGGCAATTGAGTGTCACTAGAATTATCGACAACATTTATGCTTTGTTAGAAAGCAAAGTCGGACACTATATCATCTTTTTTCCGTCTTATGCCTATATGAATCTCGTACTTGAGGCTTTTGATGCCGAAGGCTACGATCTTTACATACAAAAACAAGGGATGAATTTTCTTAACAGACAAAAGATTATCAGTGCCTTTAAAACCCCCAATCAAACCACCAAAGTATTGTTTTCCGTCTTAGGGGGTTCATTCAGTGAAGGCATTGATTATGTGGGCAATATGCTTGATGGGGTGATGATTGTAGGTGTAGCCTTACCACAATATAATACATTTAATGAAATATTGAAAGATCATTACATGCAAAAAGGCTATGATGGGTTTCATTACGCCTACACGTATCCCGGTATGAATAAGGTGATTCAAGCGGTAGGCCGTGTGATAAGACGCACAGAGGATGTCGGGGTAGCGGTTTTATTAGACCAACGCTATCAAACCCCTATTTATCAATCACTGATGCCGATTCATTGGTCTCATGCTGAATATTTAGAAGAAGATGATTACTTACAAGGCTATTTAAAACAATTTTGGCGTAAACATGTAAAAAAATGATTTCGGGTATCCATGACGCATTAGCCGTGCTATAATGTACACGTGAATATAACAAAGGTGGTGTTTTATATGGTATTAGATAAAGATATCGCAGAAGTATTGGTATCACAATCAAAAATTGAACAAGAAACGACGCGTTTGGCAAAAGAAGTATCGAAAGATTATCATAATCAATATCCTATCGTCGTGGGGTTGCTTAAAGGCTGCATGCCCTTTATGAGCGACTTGATCAAACAGCTTGATTTTCACATGGAAGTCGGCTTTATGGACGTTTCTTCTTATCACGGTGGGACCGAATCTACCGTTGATGTTAAAATAGAAAAAGACTTAAACATGCCCGTCAATGACCGGCACGTCTTGATTGCCGAAGATATCGTCGATTCTGGACGCACCTTAAAGGCTGTGATTGATTTATTAAAAGCCAGAGGGGCTAAAACGATCGAAGTAGTCACGATGCTTGATAAACCAGAAGGCAGAAAGATTGAATATAAACCGAAATACATCGGCATTACCATTCCCAAAGTATTTGTCGTCGGCTATGGATTGGATTATCAAGAGCGTTACCGTAATCTACCCTATGTTGGTGTCCTAAAACCCAAGATTTATCAAACGTAAAAAAAGAAGTTGCTTTGGCAACTTCTTTTATTCTATAAAGGCTTTAATTTCCTCTTCGTCAAATGTTATCTCATCGTGTTCAATGTGACTTTCATCTTCTTCATAAAAATCTTTAAAAGACGCTACATAGGTTTCAAAAGTCTCATGTCTGATGGCTTTTTCCTCTTTATACTCCTGCTTATCATCAAAAACTACGATTTCAAAGGCATCATCATCAGGACGCTCTCGGTCTTCTTTTGAATCATACATATAAAAGTATACAATCAAGGCATATAAATCTTGGTCATTCTCAGAAAAATGTACGTCATACAGTACCAATTCTTCATTAAAATGATTATAGCCTTCTAGCTCAGTATCTTCACGTTTATAATTGAATAACCAACCTTCGTAAGATAACGCTTCTATTTCAATGGTATCTTCGCGTTTTTCATCCAAGAGATTTAAGGCTACTCTGGCATTTTCTCTAGCGATAATCTCTATGGATGTGATTTGGCAAGCACTTAACAAAATCAATATTATAGCTGAAAGCATCATAATCGATAGCCTTCTCATCGGTAACCCTCCTAGGTGTTTTGCAGTCACATTATAACAAAAAGCCTAGTGTCGTTTCAAGCTTTCCCTAATGAGTCCAATAAAGAGCGGGTGAGCTTTATTCGGTCTTGATTTAAACTCAGGGTGGAATTGCACCGCGATGAAAAAGGGATGGTTTTTTAACTCGATAATTTCAATTAAATCCCGTTCTTTATGCCAGCCAGAAAAGTGCATACCAGCGGCTTCAAAATCCTCTTTATAACGGGGGTTAAACTCATAGCGATGACGGTGTCTTTCCACGATTTCATGATGATTATAAAGCGTTTTCGCTAAAGAGTTATCTGCTAAAAGACACGGTTGATTACCGAGTCGCATCGTACCACCCTTATACGTGATATGGCTTTGTTCTTTTAATAAGCTAATCACTGGATGAGGGGTCTTTTGATCAATTTCGGTACTAGAAGCTTCAGACAGTCCAATCACATTTCTCGCAAATTCAATGGCCGCTAAATGCATGCCATAACATATGCCCAAGAAAGGCAAATGATGTTTCCTTGCATAAGTAATGGCCGCCATTTTTCCTTCGGTACCGCGTTTTCCGAACCCACCAGGAATAACGATGCCATGTTTGTCTTTTAAGATAGTATCTACATTGTTTTTATCTAGCTTTTGAGCGTCGATAAAATCAACGTTAACTTTGACGCCATGATAGTACCCCGCATGACTCAACGCTTCAAAAATACTTAAATAAGCATCTTTTAAGGCGGTATATTTACCAATTAAACCAATGTTGATTGAGCGTTTGGTCGCTCTGATATTTTTAATCATTTCATTCCACTCTTGCATATCGGCAGTAGCACAATCGAGTTTAAAATGTGCGCAAACCAAATCATCTAATCCTTGCTCTTTTAAGTTGCTCGCTGCCTCATAGATAATCTTTTGGTCTAGCGCTTCAATGACGGCCCCTTTGTCAACATCGCAAAAGAGTGCAATTTTATCTTTTAAATCCTCATCAATTGCGCGTTCGCTTCTTAAGACAATCGCATCAGGATGAATACCTAAGCTCATCAAGGATTTTACACTATGCTGGGTTGGTTTAGTTTTAAGTTCTTCAGCAGCCGGTAGATAGGGGACCAACGTGGTATGAATATAAAAGGTGCGTTCTACGCCAAAATCTTTTCGACACTGTCTGATGGCTTCTAAAAAAGGCAAGGATTCAATATCGCCTACCGTCCCGCCAATCTCTGTGATAATGATATCGGCTTTACTCGTTTTAGCTACATTATCAAGCTTTTCTTTTATCTGATTGGTCACGTGGGGAATCACTTGAATCGTCGCGCCCAAGAAATCACCCGCACGCTCCTTATCTATGACTTCTTGATAGATTTTGCCCGTGGTGACGTTTGAGTATTGATTCAACTCTTCATCAATAAACCGTTCATAATGTCCGATATCAAGATCGGTCTCAGCGCCATCTTTTGTCACAAAAACTTCTCCATGTTGGTATGGAGACATCGTACCTGGGTCTACGTTAATGTAGGGATCAAATTTTTGCATGGATACGTTCAAGCCACGGTTTTTTAAGATACGGCCTAATGAAGCCGCGGTTATTCCTTTACCTAAACTAGAAACTACCCCACCTGTTACAAAAATGTACTTTGTCGACATATCATCACCTCTGCGAATATTAATAAAAAAAGAAGCACTCCTAATCAGGAGGCTTCTTTTTTGCCCATGTCCATTATATCAAGCAACCATGCAAAAGACAACAATTAAAATTTTAGTTTTGTAAAAATCATAGGATAAATGCCAAAGCCAATCAGCGCAACAAAGAAAAATCTCACAAAGTCTAGTGCATTTTTAAAATCGTCTGGAGCTAAACCAAAAACCAATCCCAAAAGATTCATCGTCAGCAGCAACAAAACAACGCCCCCAAGATAGCGGACAATTTTTCGTTGCCAAGATATTGCATAGGTGAAATTGACAAATCTTTTTTCTATCACGATAGCCAAGACCAACCCAACAAAAATACCGTATCCTCTGAAGAAGTCATTGATGTCCACTAAAATCACTGCAGGAAGCAAAAGCACAATCATCAATGCGTAAATCCGGTGCAAGGTCAAAGGATGTTCATAGTATTTTTGGAAGATTAGATACACACCATAGGCGATTAATATACCAATCAACGTCCCCGCTAAGACATCTTGAAAATAGTGTACGCCTAAAAACATCCTAGAAAACATCATCAGTATCGCCATGATGATAGCGATAATAAACAAAAATCGTTTTTTAAAGGCAAAGGCCAACGCAAAGAAAAGCGAAGCCGAACCTTGTGCATGTCCACTTGGAAACGCACTACCCGTTGCAGTAGATGCCCTTAGATTTTCAATTTCACTATACGTTATAAAGGGTCTTTCCAAGTGAAAAATAGCCTTTAAAATATTATTTAATGAAAGACTAAAGCCTAAGGTGATTCCAATCATTTCACCCGCTTTTTTGTTTAAAACCCAATAGACAAATCCTAACAACAAGATATAAAACTCAGGTTCCCCAAAAAAACTGACAAGATTAAAGAAAAGCTCGGTAAAAACATTTCGAAAGCCTTGTAAAAACAAAACAAAATCTTTTTGTAACTCAAGCGCCATGACAACACCTCAATTGTTTTTTATACTGTTATCTTACCACATACCAAGTAAGAAGCGTTAGTTAAAAAGACTTTAAAAAATGCATGATATCTAGTAAAATGAAGCCAACTTAGCAAAAGGAGGAGATTTTTTGACGGTATTAAGAACGTTTTTAGAACACGTATTTAGAGATACGATTGGCTTTACACAAGTCGCAGCCAATTTGTTTATTTCACTATTGATGATAGTATTATGGCTTTTACTTGCGGTGATCATCTTAGCGGTTACTAAACGGATGATTAAGCGCTATTTCAACAAGCGTAATGAAGACCGCCGTGCAAGGACGCTAAGTTCGCTTAGCTTTTCAACGCTAAAAGTATTGATTTGGTTCATCGTCATCTTGGCCATTGTTGGTGAACTTGGCTTTGATATTACGCCTATCTTGGCTACTGCGGGGATTTTAGGTCTGGCGATTGGTTTTGGGGCGCAAAGCTTAGTCAAAGATGTCATTAGCGGCTTTTTCATTATCGCTGATAATCAATACAACCAAGGTGAAACGATTGAAGTCAACGGATTTCGTGGGACCGTAAAAGCCATGAATTTAAGAACCACCACCGTTGAGAATTTTATGGGGTCACTGCTCACCTTAAATAACGGACAGATTTCTCAAGTGATTAACTGGTCTCGAAAAGAAACCGTGGCTTTAGTTGATTTTGGGGTGGATTATGAAACCAATTTGGATAAAATCGTAGAGATTATGCCTGCGTTCTTGGCGCACCTTAAAGAAAACATTCCTGAAATTGTAGAAGAACCCTCTTTTTTAGGCGTAACGGCCTTAAATGACTCTAGTATCGATATGCGTATCATGGCTAAGACAGAAAACGGAAAGCATTGGGCGACCGAACGTAAGATTCGTCATGAGCTAATTAAGTATCTCAATCAGCATGAAATTGTAATTCCATTTCCCCAAATCGTCCTTCAAAACCGCGACCAATAAATCAAAAGCCCTATGCATCTCGATGCAAAAGGGCTTTTTTAGTGGTAAAAAAAGCGGACCTTTGTTAAAATGAAGGTATCAAACAAGGAGAATAGGCCATGGATGAAAACTTATTGATGTTAATGACACTCTTTTATCTTGGTGGGTCCATGATCATGATTTTTGTCATGACGTTTTTTTATCTTCAAGACAAACAAGACTATTTGCCTGATTGGGTTATGTTTTGGAGTCTTTTATTTGCCTCTTATGTGCTCCTCATCATTTTTGGTGCGTATCAGTGGGTAGGGTTTATGGTCATGTATTCAGCTGCTTTAATCTTTGCTAGTTTCATGTACTTAAAAAGTACGTATAAATATATCAAGATGCCGATGCGTGCTACTTGGCTTTATGTAACTATCTTAGTTTACCTAGGGTTAATGAGCGGTTATCTTATCGGCATCGATGAAATCATGGTTGCGGTTTTAATCTATACCTTTGCCGCTTTGTTTTACATTATCTCTGGGATTTTGTTTTTCTATACATCTTTGTATCGACAACGTTTCTTTGGGTTAATAGCGATTTTCTTTGGTTTGGTTGTGGCGCTTTCACCCTTGCTTATGTCTATGGAGTGGGATTCTCTAATCGTCTTCTTCATCATTAATTTAAGTGGTGTAAGCTTTACGATGGGTATGGTATTCATTCATTTGCATCGCCGTAGTCATGCCGATATGTTTTTTAAGACCAAACTATATCAAATGTCGATCGTTGATCATTTAACGGGTCTTTTTAATCGCCTTTATATAAATGGTGAAGCGTCTCATTTGAAACCACAAGACCATCCAGTAGGCCTTTTGATGTGTGATGTGAATAATCTGAAAGAAACCAACGATCACAAAGGCCATCAAGCCGGCGATAAATTGTTGGTTAAAACCGCAGCGGTTTTGCAAGAAAATCTACCTAACAAATCCATCATCAGCCGTTATGGTGGCGATGAGTTCTTATGTTTGATTCCCAACACGAACTCATCAGAAATCACTAAATATATCGATATATTAACACAAGCCTTTGACACCGCTAAGAATAATGATACGCCACTAGATATTTCTTTTGGCTTTAGCATTAAAACTACTGATATACCGTTCCAAACGGCCTTTAAACACGCAGAAGAAGCGATGTATAAAATGAAATCCGCCTATCACAAACAAAAGGCTTAAGTTTATACTTCATCAATCGAACGCTGGTTTTTATAAGCAACCAGTTTATGTTATAATGCGACTCGGGTGACGATTTTATGAACGAAACAGAACGTTCAAAAATGCTAGGAAACATGGAAATAAGAAAGCTTGTGATTAAGCTTTCAATACCAGCCATCGCTGCGATGGCTTTTAATGCGTTATATAACTTAGTCGATACCTTTTTTGTGGCTAGAGGGGCATCACAAACCGCCATTGGCGCCTTATCGATTGCCTATCCAATTCAAATGATTATCCTTGCGATAGGCTTGATGATCGGCATTGGTAGTTCGTCGGTCTTTTCAAGAGCGTATGGTCGCGAAGATAAAAAAACCATGCGCAGTGCGGTAAATAATGCTTTTATTTTTAATCTTGTTGTTTCGCTATTGATATCAATTATCGCGTATATCTTTCTTGAAGATTTATTGGTTTTGTTTGGGGCGAGTGCTTCTAATATTGGTTATGCCAGAGATTATTTGGTCGTCATCATTTTTGCGCTCATTCCGTTTTCCATGTCGATTGTATTTAACAATTTGACCCGCGCCGAAGGTAGGCCGAATGTAGCGATGTTTTCCATGATCATCGGTGCGCTTACCAATATTATCTTAGACCCTATCTTTATTTTTGATTGGGGATTAGGTCTTGGCGTATCAGGGGCTGCTTGGGCTACGTTTGTCGGTAAGGGGCTTTCTTTTCTTTATGTCTTTTACATGGCTATGCGCCCTGAATCAGCTTTGAATATTCATTTTAAAACGTTGCACCAAATTGATGTTAAAATGATATTCGAAATGATTACGGTCGGTTTGCCTAGTTTTATGCGTGTTTCTTTAGGGGGATTCTTAATCATCATCGTTAACAACCTAATCAACTACTATGCGCCCAATGATCCCGCGATGTATATATCCATTTATGGGGTGATTAACCGCTTGTTGCGCTTTACCCTCATGCCTGGATTCGGCCTGGTCCAAGGCATTGTACCGATTGTTGGCTTTAACTTTGGGGCCATGTTTTATCAACGTTTAAAACTCGCGATTACCTTTACGGTTAAGTTGCTGCTAGGCTATTTCATATTTATCTTTTTAATGGTGTTATTGTTCGCAGAAGCTTTGTTCGGCATCTTTTCTCCCGAACAAGACGCCCTTTTTATCACCGAAGGGGCACGTGCGTTTAGGATTGTAGCCGCAGGCTTTGCCTTTATCACGTTCCAAGTGTTGATGTCAAGCGTCTATCAAGCCATGGGTTATCCAATCAGAGCTTTTATACTCGCTTTATCCAGACGCTTTATCCTATTCATCCCCTTTGCGTTACTATTAACGTCTTTAGTAGGTCTTGATGGTATTTGGTGGACCTTCTTTGTGGCCGATATCTTCGCAGGTACCATTGCCTTTTTGATGTTTGCCAATGAAATGCGTAAATTTAACCGCCTCATCGCTGCATAAGAAAAACCCTCTAGTCACTAGAGGGTTTTGTGCTATAATTAGATTGGTTTTATTCGTGCAGATTTTTATCTATACCTGTAAAGGTCTCAAAGAAATCAGACTTGAAGAATCGAATTTCTGCGCCGCCCGTGTCAGGACTTTTAAAGGTAAAATCTTCCGTGTGACCGGTTATTTCCCATACCAACGTTTCTGTTTCTGAATCTTGTCTGAAATCTAATGAAATATTAACATCAACTTCATCACCGTCAAAATCGACACGGTAATGATTCATATTTAGCGCCTCATCCTCAACATCATGTCTGGGCAAATTATACACCAAATACTGAAAGACTTCGTTGGGATTAGGAATGGCTTCAGCAACTTCTTCATAAACTTCAATGCGGTAAGATTCTGTGCCTTCTTCGATATAATCTTCATGGTCATATAAATAAGCCTCAGACCCACCGGCTTCAATAAACACATAACTGACCAATACAGAATCACCATCGGTTAAATCCTCAACTTCTAAATACAGTTTTCCCTCACGATCAACGTGCATCGTCATTTTCAAATGCTGGACAACTTCGCCGTCCTCTTCATATATCATATTGTTGATAAAACCGATTTCATCCCAAACAAACAGTCCTTCTTCTAAAGCGTAAGTAACTTCGTCTAAATCTTCTGTTGTTGCATCTTCACCTGAACAGGCTGACAATACAACCACGATACCTAAAGTTAGCATTACGATTAATTTTCGCATGTGTATCACCTCTTTATATTGTGGTTCATTTTAAAGGGTAACGCTTGGTTTGTCAATAGTATAGAAAGGGTGTGGCAAAAAAAGATGACCCATAAAACATTATCGGTTGGCATCATTGGCGCTATTACACTCGATGAAATCGCTCATGTCAAACAAAGAATCGAGCCTCAAGACTCCAATCAAGCGGTGTTTAGCAAATCGCTTGGCGGTGTTGGTGCCAATATCGCAAGAAACCTGCATAAACTCGCTCATAAAGTGACGTTGATCACCGCTTTTAATCCTTTGGATTTAGAAGGACAATTTATCCAAGCCAAACTCACCGAAGAAAAACTAAACATCCATCTGATTCCATCACAACAAACCGCCAAATTTATCGCCTTTATGGACCATAACCAGGATTTATATGTCGGTATGAACGACATGCAAGCTTTTGAAAAAGCGATGAATAAAGCCGCTTTATCCACAATTAAACCCATCCTTGATGGCTTTGATATTTTACTCATCGATGCAAATTTTACCGGTGTGACTTTGCAGTATATAGTCAAAGCCTTCAAAGGGCCAATCTACGCAGAAGCGATTTCCGCAAACAAAGTATTAAGGCTTAAACCGATACTGCCCTATTTAAAAGGCATAAAACTAAACTTAAAAGAAAGTCAAAGTCTATTTGACGACCCTACATTAACCGCAAAAGCTGCCGTTTTAAAACTCAAAAACCTAGGGTTAAACGACGTGATTGTAACCAGTGGTGAGCAGGGGGCCTTTATCGCCGATCAAGACCAATCCGCCATGTACAAACCTAAAAAAAGTAAACACGTTAATACCTTGGGCGCAGGCGATGCGTTTTTTGCAGGCTATCTTCATGGTGTGCTGACAAATCAAGATAAAATCAACAATGCGTTTTCCCTAGCCCAAATCGCTTTAGAAAGCAATGAAAGTGTATCTAAAGTCTTGAACCTAGACTACTTTAAAAAACGATGTGAGGAATACCATTATGTCCGAAAAAACCGTGATTGAAAACACGACAAAACCCTTAAATAAACAAGTTTTAATCAAACAATTAACGTCCGCTGGTATCATGAAGACCGATACGCTTTTGGTCCATGCTTCACTCTCGAAACTCGGTTTTTTAATCGGCGGTGTACAAAGCGCCTTAGAAGCGTTGCTTGAGGTGGTTAGTGAGGGGACTTTGGTCATGCCTACTCATAGTGGCGATCTAAGTGATCCTAAACACTGGGAAAATCCACCCGTACCAAAAACATGGCAAGATGATATTCGCAAACACATGCCTTTATTCAATCCAGAAACCACACCAACTAGGGGTATGGGAAAAATCGCGCAACAGTTTCTTTGTTTAAAGAACAGCAAACGTTCAAATCACCCACAAGTATCGTTTACAGCCTACGGTAAAATAGCAGCAGATATTACAAAAGAGCATCCACTCACGCCGATGTTTGGACTAAATTCACCGCTAGGGAAACTATATCAAAGGCCCGCCAAAATTTTAATGCTAGGGACCTCGCTGGCTTATTGTACCGCCTTTCATCTCAGTGAGATTTTAGCTGGTGTAAGAGGCCCGTTTGTGGATGGCACGGTGATAGAAACTAAAGGCAAACCTACCTTTGTATCGTTTGAAGATTTTGATTATGACGATGAAAAATTCGCCACTATCGGAAACGATTTAATCGATAAGGGTATTATTAGAACGTTTAAAACCGGTCAAGCCACCAGCTATATCATGGAAGTCAAAGCCGCCGTTGATGCAGCAGCTGAGTGGTTAAGAAAGGATGAAAATCATGGATAAATCCAACATTGTATATTCAAAAGCCGTTCAAAAAGCATTGCAAGAAAATTTACCCATCGTCGCCTTAGAATCGACCATTATCTCGCATGGTCTTAGTTATCCAAACAATATTGAGATGGCAAAAACCGTTGAACGCATCATCAAGGAAAATGGATCAACCCCCGCAACCATTGCGATCATTGAGGGCAACATTCATGTGGGATTGTCTAGCGCACAACTCAACGTACTGGCTAGCAGCGATGAGGTTGTCAAAGTTTCCACAAAAGACATTGCCATGACTATGGTAAAAAAACAAACCGGAGCCACCACCGTTGCGGCAACGATGAAGATTGCGGCGTTGGTCGGTATCGATATTTTTGCGACTGGGGGCATCGGAGGCGTACACCGGGGCGCCAGTGAGACGTTTGATATTTCCCATGATTTAGAAGCTTTGGCCCAATACCCAATCACCGTTGTTTGTGCTGGGGCAAAAAGCATCCTAGATTTAGGTAAAACCTTAGAATACCTTGAAACCAAAGGCGTAGAAGTCATCGGATACAAGACGGAGGTTTTACCCGCTTTTTATACCCAAGAAAGTGATTTTAAGGTTCCACAATCCACCGAAGACCTTAAGACAATAGCAGAAATGATGATGCTTAAACGTACCTTAGATGATAATACCGGCATCGTGCTTGCTAATCCAATTCCAGCCTCATCTGCTTTGGACTACGAATGGATTTCTAAGCTTATCGATGAAGCGATCGCTTCTGCTGAAAAAAACGGTATCACAGGCAAAGCCGTAACGCCTTACTTACTTAAAAGAATCGCACAAAAAAGTGATGGTAAAGCGCTTAAAGCTAATTTATCCTTAGTCTATAATAATGCTTTAATCGCCGCAAAACTGAGCGTATTAACCCAAACGTTAAAGGCGAAAAACCTTTAGTAAAATTAACCGTTTTTTTTGTATAAAGAATACACGTTTTATGATAAACTATTTTTGATGATATCGACTAAGAGGTGGTTACGTGATTGTTTTAAGTACAACAAGTCTTGATTGGACCCAAATCATATTTTTAATTGTCGGGGGACTTGGACTATTCTTATATGGTATTCATTTGACGGGTGAATCCTTAAAACTACTAGCGGGTAACCGCCTGAAAAAACTGATTGAAAAGACCACAAATACGCCTTTAAAAGGCATATTTATGGGGATCCTCATCACCGTTTTATTGCAAACGAGTTCAGGGACTACCGCCTTAACCATCTCGTTGGTTCGCGCTGGTCTGATGACCTTGCCACAAGCCATTGGCATTATTCTTGGGGCAAACATAGGAACAACCGTGACAAGTTTCTTAATCGGACTGAATATACAAGCGATTGCCTTACCGATGATCGGGATAGGCGCCATGTCGGCCTTTTTCTTATCTGCAAAACGTTTTAAACGCGCGGGCAGTGCCTTGATGGGCTTTGGTATGATATTTTATGGTTTGGACTTGATGGGCGATGCGTTAAAGACCTTTGTTGATTTCCCCATATTTGAAGAGATTTTCTTATCGGTATCCAATGCCCCTGTATTAGGGGTTATGATGGGTGCCATAGTAACGTTTATGATTCAATCATCATCGGCAACGATTGCGATATTACAAGATTTATATACCACAGGCGCGATTCCTCTAATCGGTGGAATTGCGATCGTGCTTGGAAGCAATATCGGCACAACCATTACCGCCTTTATCTCAGCCATTGGCGGTTCGGTGGCCGCTAAACGTACCGCGGTCATACACATCATTTTCAACTTTTTTGGTTCTTTGTTGTTTTTAATCTTGATTGTGCCCTATACGTTTTTTATCTTGCAACTTCAAACCTGGTTTTTAAAAGGCGAACCCGTTGCGATGACGATTTCCTTGGCGCATATCTTTTTCAATCTGTTTAACACCATTGTGATGTATTTCTTTATCAAACAACTTGTTATCATTGCTAAGAAAGTTATTCCGGGTGAGGATACCGATACCTTGACCAATGTTGATAGCTTGCAAGACCGCTTGATTAAAGACTCTCCTCCTTTAGCTTTAGAAGGCGCTAAGAAAGTTATCTTAGCGATGGGTGATATGGTTAAAAATATGTTTGATATCAGCGTTCAGTATTCGTTTAACAACGATAAAAAAAGATTGGAACAAGGCCGCACGCTAGAAGAATTAGTTGATACCCTAGATCAAAAGACGCATGATTATTTGGTTAAAATTAGCCAAGACGACTTAGACAATTCTTTAGCGAACTTACAATCCACATACGTGGATGCCATTCGTGATTTTGAACGCATTGCCGATCATTGCCAAAACTTATTCGACTTTTTTGAACACCGTCATGAAGCCAAGAAAGTGTTAAGTGAAGACGGCAAAAAAGATTTGGAGATCCTTTATCGCGTTACCAATGACATTTTGAATAAAACCTTAGAAGCGTTTAAAGAAAACAACAAAGAAAAAGCCAATCAAGTGATGGATTTAGAAGATGCCATCGATGAGTTGGTCCGGTTAAAACGCAAACGTTACGTCAATCGTTTAGGTTCAAGTGATGCGAGTGTGGATGATACGTTGTTTGTGGATATTTTGTCGAATATCGAACGTATCGGCGATCACTGTGAAAACATCGCGGTCAATATTTTGTATGAAAGCTACTATCATGAATAAAACCAAAAAGGTGTGCAAACACCTTTTTTTTAACATCTCTTTTGTTTTTATCTTCAAAAGCGTTATAATATACTCATAGCATTATTATTATAAAGATAGATAAAATCATTTAAATAAAAGGAGCGTATGGAATGGAAAACATAAACATGGCCTTGTATTTGAATCTGCTTTTCTTTGGTCTGATAGGCCTGGGGGCTTTAATTGGACTTTTACGTGGTTTGAAAAAAACGCTTTATAGCTTTATTGTCAAACTGATATTTTATGCTTTGTTCTTTATTTCTTTAACGTTCATGATAGATATCATTTGGACGATGGACAACGCCTCAATTGGCGAGGGCTTAAGTCAAATTGATAGCGACTTAGCCGGCAGTACATCGCTTAGTGAAGCTTTACCTAGCATGCTTGAATCTGCGCTTGGTGAAAATTTTGATGAAACGCTGGAAAACGAGAATTTCTTAGCGTTTGTTGAGGCGATTGGTTTATTTATCGTCAAGATTGCGTATACGGTCTTTTATTTCACCGTATTTAATATTATTTATCGCATCATTGCCTTTATCATACGGATTATATTTTTCAGAACGAAAAAGGAAAACAAATATAAACCTAAAAAACGCTTAGCCGGTGCTTCGGTGGGGGCCCTTTCTGGGGTTATGAGTATATTTGTATTCTTAATTTTATTTGGGGGCATGATGGACATTGTGTCTAGTTTGTTGGTCTTCGCTCAAGCTGAGGAGAGCACAGAAAGCTTGTCTTATCCAGCACAGACGCAGCCATTAAACGATGGCATTATCGATTTGGACCCTGAAATGCAAGCACAAGTAAACGACCTTAGGGAAATCGTTTTGGCTTATGAAAATAACTTGGTTGTCCGTGGCTTTTACAGCGTGAGCTTTGAAGAAGCCGAGACCGGCCGACGTGTACCCGCAGTACTGCGTTTATTTGATATGGTCTTTTCAATCGATTACGATGATAAAAATATCCCCTTAAGAAACGAAATTGCCATCGTCAGTGAAGTGGCGTCGATTTTCATTGATTCGGAGTTCGCCGGTAGTGGGGATTTGGCGGATGTTTCGCCAGATGATATCGTTGAGGCATTCAACCTACTTTCTAATAGTGGATTGGTGACCTCTCTTACACCACTAGCCTTAGAAATTGCGGCTGACTATAGCGATGTTGATCTCGATATTGAACGCGACGATCTTTATGCCATTGACTGGAAAGGTGAAATATCACAACTCGGTGCGATTGTCGCTACGGGCTTTACCATCTTGCAATCGGCAGATTTCTTCGATGAGGATGAGACGAAATTTGAAACCCATGTGTTCGATGGGGATGACTTTAGAAATTTATTCAATGAAATTAGCGATTCAGAAATGATAAATTTAGCCGCTTACGCAGCAATGACGCCATTATTAGAAAATTTAGAAGGTGACGTTGCAGCCGTGGTTACTTTGCCTGAAGATTTAAATTGGGAAGATGAATTTAAGGCGTTTGGTGAGGTAATCGGTGCGATTGTTGATACCGAAGTAACCATTAGTGACTTCCAAGACGATGACAATATCAATATTTTATTAGATAAGTTTGCGACCATGGATTTGACGGTGATCATCGAATCTAGAATGATGTCACAAGTGATGATCAATGTCTTTAGTGGCGCCATAGAAATAGATGGCTTTACCATTATCGTCCCTGAGGCGGTCGCATGGCATGATACTTTAGATAGCGATGATGAAATCGAGGAAAAAGGTGAATTAAGAGTCATTTTAGAAGCACTTAATGAACTGACTGCTGAGGCGGCAAGTATTGATTTTGATGATTTTGATCAATCGATTTTATTATCGATAGAAAGCGATCTAATAGAAAGTCTTTTAGAAAGCCAAGTCTTAAGTGCCACTTTAGGGTATTTAATTTATGACTTAGGCGATGAGGTTGAGGAATTAGTTATTCCTAAGAGCGTCTTAGAAACGATTATCGACAAGCATGATGATGAATATGAGGTCGTCATCAAAGACGAAATATTAAAAATGGTCGATACGGTACAAATGCTTAATCTTTCGGATTTAGATAATTTTGGTACCGATATTTTAGCGGATGTAGAAGATGAAGATATCGAAGATTTATTCCAATCAAAAATCATTCATGCGACCTTGTCAAAAGTCATTATCGATATCAGCGAAGACGATGATTTCATCATCATCCCTTATATGGATGCAGAAGGTGAGCATGAAATCCGCTTTTTCGATACCGAAGACGAACTTGAATATATTACCGCCGATGAATTATCCAATGTGGTTAGAGGACTAATCGCGCTTGGTCTTACAGAGGATATTACGAATTTAGAGAATTTTGATTTAGATTTAATCAATGAAAATATCGATACCTTACTCGATTCGGCCATCTTGCATGCGACCGTTTCTAAACAAGTCATCGATATGGACGATGATATGGTCGTCGTACCACACTTAGCACAAGATGATGAAACGCTAGTCAGAGTAACGCGCGGCAGTGGCGATAATACCAATGAATATATCGTTAGATCAGAACTTATTGCGACCTTAGATGCGCTTGAAGCATTAGGTTTCTTAGATGTGGATGGTTTTGATGCTAGCTTTGATTTAAGTATTATTGAAGATCAAGACGTCCGCAACAAAGTGTTGGCTTCCAATATATTACAAGCAACCATTTCAGATATCTTATTCGACATGGTCGATGACGACCAAGATGCCATCTTATTAATCCCTACGTATAACGAAGCAGGCGATGTAATCAAGATGACCGTAGGTAGCGGTGAAACCGAAACTACCTATATTTCTGAAGAAGAACTAGATGTATTTATCGATGGCTTAGTCGCCTTAGGTCTTACAGAAAACATCGATGGTTTTGGTGGAGACTTTAACTTACAAGACTTAGAAGATGACGATACCAGAGAAAGAGTGCTTAATTCAGGAATCTTACAAGCGACTATTTCTGATACACTCTTCGATATGGATAGCAACGGTGGTGTGTTGAACATTCCTGAGGTTGATGTCTCAGGTGATGATATTATCATAATCAGAGGCAGTAATGACGATGAATCCATCTTTATTAAAAACGCTGAGCTTGATCATTTCATCAAAGCGTTGGTCATGCTTGGTTTAACCGACAACGTCGATGCTTTTGATGGCGGTATAGATATGACGGTCTTGGGTGAAGAAGCCAATCAAGACATATTATTAGACAGTGCCATCATGCATTTGACCGTAACCAACCAATTGCTTGATTTAGGCAGCGAGACATTAATTATTCCGGATGCGGTCATCGTTTCGTTGGCCAATGAAACGTTTATTGAAGGCGATGAGATTAAAGCGCTTCTAGATGCCTTTGACGCACTTGGATTCACCGATGTTAATAACGCCCAAGCCGTTGAACCTTCAATGTTGGATGAGGCTACCATCGATACCCTACTAGAAAGTGCTTCTATGCAAGTGACCATCAGCGATTTCATCTTATCCAATAATCCACTTGATGAAAACGACTTACCAAGTGCCACCATGCAGCTAGTGGTACCGACCCTCTATAAAGAAAGCGTCGATGTCGAAGGGACTGCCCACGAGCAAATTGAAAAAACCGAGTTAAACTATCTACTCAATGCCTTAGTCATACTTAGCGCTGGCGACTTTGAAGGTAGCATGGATGCCAATGTCATCAACGCCTTAGCCGATGATATCGATGACGTTATGCGCAGTGGTTCTATGCATCTGACCATCGACAACATGCTTAAATCCAATGCCTTCGTATCTGGTTCTATACCCGATTTAGCGATTGCTGGTACCCTTTATGGGGTGGACGATGTCACGGATAAAGATGAGATTAAAGCCTTTATCATTGCCGTGGACACCTTGTCTGACGATGATGACTTCACCAATATTTCCTTTACTTTAAATGACATTCAAGCAATGTCAGAATCTGAGCAAGAAACCATCGTATCCTCTAAGATCGTTAGAAACATTCTTACCGAAGAGATTGAAGCTACTTTAGGCTTGCAACCAGGCGATCCTGGTTATCCATTCGATGAAGAGGATTTTGAAGAAGAAGACTTCGATAACTTCTTAACCAAAGAAGCCATCATGGATTACTTAGACCAATAAGGTTTTAACCATCAATCTTAAAAAACAGATTTAACTTTATCATTTTTAATCATACGTGTAAGCGTCCGTTTATAACGGGCGCTTATCCATATAAAAAGGAAGATAACTATGCGTCTTTTTATCGCCTTATATTTTGATGAACCTACCCAAGAAAAACTAATTGCCTTACAAAAAGATTTATCAAAAAACCACAAAGGCCGGTATACCAAAGAATCACAACTTCATATTACACTGCATTTTTTTGCCGATATCGACAAACGTGATGTTGATAAGCTAACCGCTTTGATTCAAGCTATGCGCATGGATAAAACCACTTTGAACTTAGCTGAATTCGGCCATTTTACAAGACCAAAAGGCAACATTCTTTATCTTAGTCCTACCGATCAATGGCTTTATACCTTAGAAAGCAAGCTAAGAAGCGATTTAAAAGCCGCTGGCTTCAAGGTATCCAAAAAGACGTTCAAACCCCATATTACGCTTGCTAGGGATGTCTTGATTACCTCAGCTGCCCTAAAACGTATAAAAACACAGTTTAACCCCATCCAAGCCAAGTTAAGAAGCGTTGCCTTAATGCATTCAAAGCTCACACCGCAAGGCGCAAAACACACGACGGTGTACAAAAAAGACTACGCATAAAAAAAAGACGCCTTATGAAGCGTCTTTTAGTGAAGCTAAATGCTTTTTCATTTCTGAGGTAGCTGCCTTTTGATTATCTAAAAAGGCAAAATATCCAGCCTCTTCAATGACATAAATAGCCGCATTGGGCACATGCTTTTTATTAAAGTAGCTGTTTTGATAAGGCATGACGGCATCATCTTTGCCATGAATAAACAAAATGGGTAGGTTTAAAAGTTTGGCTTCATCGCTGCCTTTTATCACGCCGTTATCATCAAAAAAGATATTGAATCTTGCGGCTGCCAAATTAAACTCAGCGAGATTCCTTTGCGCGATGATTGTATCAATATATTTATCCATTAAGGTTTGCGAGGGTTGCGTGAGGTTAAAAAAAAGCTCGTTAACTAGTTTTTTTAAAATCCACCGTTGTTGTTTTTGCTTGTTTTTTTCCATTGGGGCCACGTGCTTTTTCATCGAATCCAATCTATGAATATAGCCTTTGGATGGCATCAACCCAAAAAAACGCCGTCTTCTTATCGGAAGTCCGCTAATGGGGCAAGGTGAAAACGCGATGAGCGATTTTACATACCTTTTATTATCAAGCGTAAAACGCAGCGCGGGCAACAACCCAGTCCCATGCGTAACAAAAATTACGTTGGTTAATTGATGGGCTTTAACGTAACGTTTCAAATCAAGACTCAAATCATCGATGGTTTTGATGGGGTTATGGTAGCTGGATTTGCCAAAGCCCCTTAAATCGATGGCGTGGATATTGTAGTTATCTTTGAAGTCATTGAACAGCGCCTCAAAATGCATACTAGAGCCCATATTGCCATGAATAAAAACAAGCGTATCTTGATGATTGGCTTCATGGATGAAACTATATAAGGTTTCTTGGTTCGGTAAATGAGTTTCTTGAGATTTCATCTTACATTATCCTTTCAAATGTAATATCATTATAGTATGAAATCTATAATCATGCAATCCAAATCAAAGAGGTGATTTGATGTTAAAGCGACTTAAAAAACAGCTTTCAAACATGCGCAATGCGTTGTCTGTAAAAACGTATAAAACCCCAAGACTATTCGTGATTATGACCATGGTGATGATTAACTTGATTATTCTTATTATTGCCGCGTTCATCGTGTTAATCATTGATGATGGGTTTCAAAACTTTCTTGAAGCATTCGCTTTAGGTAGTGTGACGTGGATGCTTGCGCCCAATGCGATATTGGAAATTGATAACCCAGCGACGCTTTTCTTGGCGGTTCTGATATTGATTGTTGGTTTGGTGCTCTTTTCAGGGACTATCATTGCCCTAACGACCAATACCATCAGGGATTACTTTGATAAGAAAAAGACCGCTAGTGGCAGAATCTATTTAGAAAAACACATTGTCATTCTAAACTGGAATAACAAAGTCCCTGCCTTAATCGCGGATTTGGTCTATGTAAAAAGCCGTAAAATTTCGGTCGTTATTCTCGCGGATATCGATAAGCATTTTGCGGAAAACCGCATCAAAAGTGCCCTACAAAAAAAATACCAAGACAAAAGCAAAAACCTCTCACAAATGAACGTATTGATCAAATCAGGCGATCCCCTAAACCAAAATGAGTTGTTGGATGCCTCTATTGAGGCTGCGGATGCGGTTTTAATCATGAATTTAGAAGGCATTGCAAAAGGGTATGAAACCTTCACAAAAAGCGACTTAAACATCGTTAAGATAATTTTAAGTCTCGGACATTTAAATATCGCTTCTGAAGTACCGATTGTCGCTGAGGTCAAAGGCATCGATACTAAAGACAAGGTCCGTACGTTAAATAAAAACGTTAAATCGTTAAACGATTATATGATTTTGCCGATTTGTTTTGATCGCCGTTTAGGCCAAATCATGTCTCAAACGATCATGCAAAACCATATGGAAGACATTTATCTTTCCTTGTTCTCATTTGCAGGCAGCGAAGTCTATACGCTTAAAGACACCTCTTTTGATGAGGTCTTGAGCAAACATACGCATGCGATTCCCCTTGAGACCTATCAAGATAAAACTTTTGTCTTAGCACCGAACAATCGATTGAAGCTTGCGAAGACAAAGACGCCATTTTTAAAGACCAAAAAACTTAAAACGCACCGCTTTAATGAAAAAATAAACAAGACTATCCACATTGTTGGCCATAACAATAAACGCAGCTTTATCGAAGAGAGTTTTAAAGCGTACGAAAAACTTTATGATTCTTCATTCAATTTTACGATGGTAAAAGATGAAGATATCAGCCTATTAACCGAAAAGGTCAATGCCTTAGAAGAAGACGTAACCATTTTACTTTTAAGCGATGAAAACCAACCTTCCGATGCTTTGGATGCTAACGTGCTTAATAATTTGCTTTATTTAAAACAACACTTAAAAAAAGATAATGCCGATATCATCGTAGAACTTCTAGACCCCAAAAATGACCCGCTCATTAAAGACTTTAACATTGAAAACACGATTATCTCGAATAAGATCATTTCGCTTTTGTTAAGTAAACTTGCGCTTTTTTCCGACACGGAACGCTTTTATGATGATTTGCTGACCATCATGCCCCATGAGAGCGGTAAAGATGCCCAAGCCCTTACCATTCAAACCGCTAATCAGATCCTTAAAGAAACCTTTCCCCTTTCTTTTGATAACATCAAATCATTTGCATCCTCACTTTACGAGTCTTTTGATTATAAGTTGATGCCGATTGGTATCATTCGAGATGAACAAGTCGAAATCTTCACAGGGCCCCTGCATGAAGCGGCATTCGAACTTAAAGCGGATGATGATATTATATTGATGAAACTTTAAAAATATTTAGCTTCAAAATAAGCCCATAATTTGTTACAATTTAAACAGAATAAAAGAAGGTGAGCTTATGCTAGTGTTAATCGGTGCCAGTGCCAGTGGTAAAACAGAGATAGCCAAACGCTTGATTGAAGGCTATGGCTTTGAAAAAATGATTACCTATACAACAAGAGAAAAACGCCCTGGTGAAATTGACGGGATTGATTATCACTTTTTAAGCACCGAACAGTTCAAAGAAAGATTAGCTCAAAACTTCTTTTTAGAAACGGTTCATTACAATCAACACTTTTATGGCACCGCTTTTGAAGACACGAAACCAAACCGCGTGTTAATCGTCGAACCAAAAGGCGCCAACGTCATTTATGAGGCGATGAATGATAAAAACCTTTATTGTTTAATCGAATCTCCTGAAGCCTTAAGGGTTAAGCGTATGGAAGCGCGCGGGGATCATTTATCCGATATCAAAAGACGGATTCAAAATGACCGTAAACGGTTCGACAAAAAACGTTTTACCCATATTGATCACATCATCCAAAATCAAGAAGATACGACAATTGATGCGCTCGCAGCGCATATTTATGCACTGTATCAAAAACACATAACCCCATAAAGAGACCGGATAAGACCGGTCTTTTTATAAGCAGTTGTGATTTAAGTAAAACCCTATTATAATAAAATCAAACACAAAGGAGTTTAGAAACTATGGAACCCATTATCATTAACCATCCCTTAATTAAAAACAAGCTTACCAAAGTCCGTGACAAAAATACGGATGCCAAGTTATTTCGCGAAACCATCAATGAAATTGCCGGTTTGATGAGTTATGAAGCCACCAAAGATTTACCCTTAGAAACTATTGATGTGGAAACCCCGCTTGCCAAAACTCAAGGTCAAGCCTTGGCAAGAGAGATTGTCATCGTACCCATCTTACGCGCCGGACTCGGCATGGTCGATGCCATTCACATGCTCATTCCCCATGCCAAAGTCGGTCATATCGGACTATACCGGGATGAAACGACGTTTGCCCCGGCAAAGTATTACGCCAAATTCCCCTCTAATTTAAAGGATGCCACGGTTTTATTACTAGACCCCATGCTCGCAACGGGAGGAAGCGCTAAGGCTTCTTATGATATGTTAATTGAAGCGGGAGTCAAAGATTTACGTTTTATTGGTATCGTAGCTTCTCCCGAAGGCGTTTCCTTTTTACAAAAGCATTGTCCCAAATTAAAAGTGTTTGTAGCGGCTTTAGACGAAGGCTTGAACGCGCAAAAATACATTGTCCCTGGCCTTGGTGATGCGGGCGACCGCTTATTTGGAACAAAATAGGTAAACTGAGGTGGTTTAATGTTTAAAACCCGTGTTTTAACCCCCAAGATGATGCTTAAGGCGGACCAAGATACGTTGAAAAGAGAAAACATCACATCCTTTGAGTTGATGCTCAGAGCTTCAAAGGCGCTTGCCAAAACGATTATCAAGCATAAACTGATGCCCAAAGAGGCAATGATCAGTATTTTATGTGGGCCGGGCAATAATGGTGGTGATGGCGCGTGTCTAGGACACTTCTTAGCGCAAGATTACCCTAATATAACCCTTATTTATCCCAGTTTTGATGCATCCAAAAACCCCTTAAGCCAAAACCTTCAAACCTTAGAAGCCCTACCGAAAAGACTAAGTAAATTCATTATAGATTCTGAAATTGAAAGCCATCTAAAAAACGCCGATGTCATCATTGATGCGCTTTTTGGGATTAGTTTGGATAGACCCCTTGAAGGCATATATAAAGACCTTGTAGAGCTTGCCAATCAACAAGAAGCGATAAAAATCAGCCTCGATATGCCCTCGGGTATTCATCCTTACAGTGGCGTTTTATTAGGTGCGGCCTTTAAAGCCGACTATACGTTGGTGATTCAAGCGTATAAAACGGGCAACTTATTGTTAGATGCCCCAGATTACCAAGGTAAAACCTATCAAGTTGAGGCTGACATTCAAGCCAATGATAAAGCAAAACAACACTATTTAGCCTCTTTAGAAGAAGTGCTTCCTTTCTTGCGCCCAAGAAAAGCAAATATCCATAAATACGACCAAGGCTCAAGTTTAATCATAGGCGGTTCTAAGGGAATGGAGGGCGCGCCCCTATTGTCAGCGCTAGGGGCTTATCGCAGCGGGGCAGGTTTGGTTAAAATCTTAAGGGATAAAGCGGCTTCAAACCATCATCATTGTCCGCCTGAGATTCAAATGGAGTCCCTTTCATTAGACACCCTAAAGATACACCTTAAAAAGAAAGACGCTATCTTATTTGGCGTTGGTTTAGGCAAAGATAAAGCCTATTCGCAGGTACTTAAAAAACTGCTTGATGATGGCCGGCCATTGATTATCGATGCGGACGGTATTGCGCATCTTAAGGAAGTCTTACTTGAATATCATGATTTATCTCATGTCTTGATTACCCCGCACATAGGAGAACTGGCAAACTTAGTTGACCTGACTTCAGCGGCAATCAGACAAGATCCGTTTACCCCCTTAAAGAAACTCGTTGAGACCCATCAACTCAACATCCTTTTGAAGGGCCCTTCTAGTGTGTTTATCAATCAAGCTAAAACCATTCATTTGCACACCCCCAATCCCGCTTTAGCCAAAGGGGGCAGCGGCGATGTTTTGGCTGGTATTATCTTAAGTTTACTCAGTAAAAAAATACCGATAGATTCCGCCGCATGCAAAGCCGTATTTTTGCTGCAACAAAGCGTTAATCATTTACTTAAAACGCATCATGAAGCGTCAATTTTACCCACCGATGTGATAAAGGGTTTATCTTCTGCTTTATTTGTGTTAAAATGACATAGATTTTGATTGATTAAGCTTTCGGAGGGGTACCCAAGAGGCTGAAGGGGCTCGCTTGGAAAGCGAGTAGGGCGTTTACGCGTCGCAGGGGTTCAAATCCCCTCCTCTCCGCCATTTATAGTTTTAAAGCTTAATTTATCGGAACCCAACTTGTGTTTATAAGCGCCGCTAAATGAATAGAGTAGTTACCTTTGAACGTTAATGGCTTTGATTCATATCCTATACTTAATTGAAGAGTGATATTTATGTATCTAACCCAAAAAGTACAAAGGCTCTCAATGATTGCTTTAATCTTTGAAGGGTTGATTGCGGGCTTTGGTTTCATCATCTTTGGTTTGTTTGTCCGTTTTACAAACTGGACACTGCGTGCCGCATTAGCTTTAGAAGAAGTACCTTTAGAAGTTACCGAACAAGAGGGTTGGGTAATGGTCTTGTTAATATATCCACTTATAATCTTAAGTGCGTTGTTTTTGCCTTTTTTTATCGCTAATCTGTTGGTCTTTTTAAGCATGTTGCGCAACCGAGATATATTTACCAAATTAAGATGCCGTTATCGCTATCAAATGGTTATTGGAACCCTATACTTGATGTTGGGTGCAGCGGGGTACACGTTTATCTTCCCCTTGATTGCCGTTGTGATTGGCATTCTTTATATTCTCAGTGGCTCTGATGGTTTAAAAAACATAAAATTATCCGATAATTAAGCCCTTTTATAGGGCTTTTTTTTATCTCCTTGACAGCAGAAAAAAGGCGTGCTACTATTGAAAGGTAAAACGCTTACATATGAGGTGTATTAATGGGTAAATATACGCAAAATTATATCGATATATTAAAAGAAGAATTGGTCTTGGCTTTAGGCTGTACTGAGCCGATTGCGCTTGCTTATGGCGCCGCAAAAGTGAAGTCACTACTAAAAGCCGATCCTAAAACGATCCACATCAAAGCCAGCGCCAATTTGATCAAAAACATTCAATCTGTCGTCATCCCTAACACCAAAGGCTTGGTTGGCATCAAGCCTGCCATAGTAGCGGGCCTTATGGCGTCTGATATCACCGAACCCTTAAAGATCTTATCCAAGCTTAATAGAAGTGATCAAAAACGCGTTAAATCGCTTATAGAAACCTATAATATTACGATATCCAAACTCAATTCTGAACACAGCCTACATTTTGAAATCAGCGCTAAGACTGACAACCATGAAGCAAGCGTAGAAATCAAACACATCCATACCAATATTGTAAAAATAACCGTTGATGGAAAAGAAATTACCGTTAAAGATGCTGACTTATCCATGATTAATGCTTATGAAGTCCCACGCGACAACTTGAATATCGAGGATATTTACCACTTTGCCAAAACGGTCGATTTAAGAGCGGTTAAATCTTTGATTAGCGATCAAATCAAATATAACATGGCGATAGCCAAAGAAGGCTTGGCCAAAGATTTGCCTATGAACATTGGGCGTACGTTTTCTAATCCCAACGCAACCCTAGATGATAAAATCAAAGCCTATACTTCCGCGGCTTCAGAAGCACGCATGTGCGGCAGTGCCAAACCGGTTATGACCAATTCTGGTTCAGGGAATCAAGGCCTTAGTACCAGTATCCCGATTATTGTGTTTGCCAACGAACACAAAACGACCGATGAATCGCTATACCGAGCCTTGATCCTAAGCAATTTACTAACGATTCATCAAAAAACTCACATTGGCCGCCTCAGTGCTTTTTGCGGGGCCATTAGTGCGTGTGCGAGTAGTGCGGCCGGCTTTGTTTATTTAAAAGATGGTTCGCTCGAACAAATTAAAATGGCCTTGATTAATACGTTGGCCGATGCGGCGGGTGTGATTTGTGATGGCGCTAAGGCCTCATGTGCCGCTAAGATTACGACGGGCTTATCTGCGGCTTATCTCGGGTACAAACTGGCCATGCAAAACAAGACATATCCACCATTTACAGGGCTCAACCAAGCCGATGCAGATGAAACAATTTTACATATTGCTAAGCTGGCTAATCAAGGCATGAAAACCGTGGATGAGATGATTGTGCATACGCTCGTTCAAAGAAATTCTTAAAGACGCTTAGTGACTAAGCGTCTTTTTATTTGAATAATTCTAAATAACAACATGGAATAAAGCGCTAAAATATGCTAAAATGAAGGGTAAGATATGAAAGTGCTTTCGCGCTATTAAGACACCTATATAAGCAAAAAAACGTCTTACATCCAAAAACTATGAAAGCCCTTACGGTGATACTATGGCAACAGGCATTATTCTTGCAGGCGGTTATAGCTCGCGTGCAAAAACGAATAAAATGGCTTTGAAAATTCTAGATAAACCCCTTTTACAACATACCATCGAAGCGATGAAAGATTGTGTGGATGCGGTTATCGTTGTTAGCGGCTATTATCATGAGGCCCTAAAGCCGTTGATAAAACCTTATGAATCCGCTACATTGATTCACAATCCGTATTATGACCAAGGCATGTTTGAAAGCGTTAAATGCGGGATTAAACACGCTTCAAATAGCGTTTTGATTCAGCCGGGAGATATGCCTTTTATTAAAAAAAGTACCTATCAAGCGCTTTTAAATACGCAGGGCAAAATAGGCGTTCCTACACATAAGGGAAAAAGAGGCCATCCCATTTATATCGATATGACGTTAAAAAGAGATTTACTTAATACAAAAGAACCCCATTTAAAAGCGTTTCGCAATCTTTATGCAGTTCAAGAAATTCCCGTTGATGATGCTGGGATTTTAATAGATATTGACACCAAGGCAGATTATCTAAAATTTAGAGAGGGGCTCAAAGATGAAGATTGAAAATCTAATTAGACCTACGAGTGTAAGCGAAGCTTATGAAAAAATCACCACCGATAAACATAACGCATTGATTGCGGGTGGTGCATGGTTAAAACTGTCTTCAAGAACGATTCACGAAGCGATTGATTTGACGGCTTTAACAGAATTAAACGGTATTGAAGAAAGCCAAAACGAAATCAAAATAGGCAGTATGACCCCGCTTTATGAAGTAGAAAGAAGCGATATAATAAACCAATATTATGATGGTATCTTGCCAAAAGCAATCACCCAAATAATGGGTGTGGGGCTTAGAAATCTGGTGACCATCGGCGGCAATATCATGTCCAAACATGGTTTTTCCGATGTAGCGACGCCGCTTTTGGCTTTACCGTGTGAACTGGATTTTTATAATCAGGGCAGAGTGTCTTTTGAGGCTTTTTTAAATCAAAGACCGATGAAAAAGGATGTTTTAAAAGCCGTGATTTTGAAGAAAAAAGCGGGACAGGGTTACTTTAAAAAAGTCAAGAAGACGGCTTCAGATTTTGCCATTTTAAACCTCGCGATCACTAAAGATGACCAAGGGTATCAAGTTGCCGTTGGCTCTAGACCGAGCATCGCAACGTTGTTACCTAATCTTAAAGCCCATTTGGATAAAATAGCACCAAATTTTAACGACCCCAAAGCGCTATTGGATATCGCGCTTAATGAGATTAAGCTTGGCAGCAATCCTCGTGCTTCTAAAGACTACCGAATACAGCTACTAAAAACGTATTTGATTAGGGGACTAAACGCGCTTGAAGCACAAGATAAGGAGGGCCAATCATGAAAGTGACTTGTCATGTCAACGGTGAAGAAAGAACGTTTCATATCGATCCCAACGAACGCTTGATAGATACCTTGCGAAAACATCATATCGTTTCGGTAAGACGGGGCTGCGATACGACTAGTTGTGGCGTTTGTACCGTCTTAATCGATCAAAAACCTATGCCTGCATGTACCGTCTTAAGCGCTAGAGTTGATCAAACCAACATCACAACGGTAGAAGGTATCCCAAAATTTGCCCAATCGCTGAGCCAGTATTTTGGTCAAGAAGGGGCCGATCAATGTGGATTTTGTAATCCTGGAATCGCTTTGAGTGTGTATGCGATGATGCAAAATGAGACCAAGATTGATGAGGCCATGATCAGACATTATTTGGTAGGACATCTGTGTCGTTGCACTGGGTATGTTTCACAAACTAAGGCCATTAAAGCCTTTTTGGAGGGCCGAAAATGAAGCGAAAAATGAAAACCGTCAACCAAGCCTATGCGTCTATCGATGGTAAAGGCATTATGATGGGACGCAAAGCCTATACCAACGATTTGGCAGAAAAGGATGCCTTAATCTTGAAGGTTTTAAGAAGCCCGCATGCCTTTGCCAAAATCAAGCATATCGATACCGAAAAAGCCAAAGAACTAACCGGTGTTGTTTGTGTGCTAACTTATAAGGATTTCAAACGCAATGCCCATACTAGGGCGGGACAAGGTTACCCAGAACCCTCGCCCCATGATAAGTTTCCATTGGACCAATACGTCCGTTATATCGGCGATGAAGTCGCGGTTGTGGCAGCGATTGATGAAGCCAAAGCCAAAGAAGCCCTGGATTTAATCGAGGTAGAATATGACGTATTTGAGCCGATTACGGATTTTGAAAAGGCCAAAGATCACAGCACCGTCATTCATCCTGAAGAGGATATCCATGAGATGTTTCCAATCGGCTTTGAACCCAAAAGAAACCTTGCTGCTCAATACCATATGGAAGTTGCCGATGTGGAAAAAAGCTTAAAAGAAAGCGACGTGGTCATCAGCGAGTCCTTTTACACACAAGCCCAAGCCCACGTCATGATGGAACCACATACCGTCAATGCCCATATCGATTATAATGACCGGCTGACGATCTATTCATCGACGCAAACCCCTTTTCATGTACGCAGAATCATCTCTCAAGTCCTAGAAGTACCGCTGAGTAAAATCCGCGTTATCAAACCGCGTGTCGGTGGTGGTTTTGGAGGTAAGCAAGCGATTCACGGAGAAATATTAGCCGCGAAAGTTACCTTGCTTACGGGCAGAGCCACTAAGTTAGTGTATACACGCAAAGAAGTCTTTGAAGCGACTTATACGCGCCACCCCATGCGTTTGGACTTAAAAATTGGGGCGACCAAAGATGGCCGTATCACCGCTATTGATTGTTATGGGTTATCGGATACAGGGGCGTATGGTGAGCATGCCTTAACCGTCTTTATGGTTACCGGTTCAAAGGTCCTGCCGCTTTACAACAAAGTAGATGCGGTTAGGTTCCATGGTGATGTGGTTTATACCAACCGCACGCCTGCAGGCGCATACCGTGGCTATGGTGCCATTCAGGGCAATTTTGCCTTAGAAAGCCTCATCGATATGCTGGCCAGTAAGCTTAGCATCGATCCGATTGAACTAAGAAAAAAGAATATGATTAAAGAAGGAGAAACTTCTCCGATTTTTGAAATTATGGGCGAAGGCACCGAAGGCACGGCGATGTATATGGAGACGTGTAAACTCGATTATTGTCTCAAACGCGGCCTTGAACTCAGTAAATGGAACGAGGTTTATCCAAGACAAGAAAACGGCGCTAAAATCCGTGCCCAAGGTACGGCCATTGCGATGCAAGGTAGCGGAATTCCTTATATCGATATGGGCGCAGCGACGATTAAATTGAACGACGATGGGTTTTATAACTTATTGGTTGGGGCTACCGATATCGGACAAGGTAGCGACACCATCTTAGCGCAAATTGCCGCTGAAGCCTTAAAAACCGATTTAAGCAATATCGCGGTTTACTCCTCGGATTCTGATTTGACGCCTTTTGATACTGGTGCATACGCCTCATCGACGACTTATGTCAGCGGTAATGCGGTATATAAAGCCGCAAAACAAATGGAAGAGATGTTGCTTACTGAGGCCGCAAGAGTATTAAAAGTTTCTTTAGATGACGTGGAATTTGATGGTAAGATTTTCACCTCAAAAGACGATAAAGTCACCTTAAAAGACCTTTCTAATCAACTTTATTATAACGATGAACAAAAACAACTGACCGCCACATCCTCGTATGTTGGACACAAAAGTCCCCCACCATTTATGGCTGGTGTGATCGAAATAGAAGTGGATAAAGAAACCGGTGAATTCGATATATTAAATTACACCTCTGTGGTTGATTGCGGCGTGCCTATCAATCCTAATTTGGCCAAAGGCCAAATTGAAGGTGGCGTTGTACAAGGACTAGGCATGGCGGCTTTTGAAGAAGCTTATCAAGCCAAGAATGGAAAATTAATACAATCAGACTTACTGAGCTATAAAATTCCTACCACCATGGAAATCAAAAACTTAACCACAGAATTTGCCCAATCTTATGAAGATAGCGGGCCTTACGGCGCTAAATCGGTCGGTGAGATTGGCATCGATACGCCGCCCGCTGCCTTAGCGAACGCGATTTATAACGCACTTGGCATCCGGATTACCCGTTTGCCTATCACCCCAGAAAAAATTATGCAAGCCTTAAACGATAAACAAAACGTTTCATAAATGATGCATTAACATCGGCTATTCAGCCACAAATTGTCACCCTTGACGACGAATCACGCGTTGTTGTGACTTGGAGGTTTTATAATGGACGCAATCTATGAACACATCGTGCAGTTTAAGAAACAAGGCATTGATATGGTTTTAGTGACCGCAGTCAAAAAAGAAGGCGAAGGCCCCGTCGGTGTGGGGAAGAAAATGTTGGTGAGTGAAACCGACGAATCCTTTGGCACCGTCGGGGGTGGTAGTTTAGAACTTTACGCCCGCAAACAAATAAAAGACGTCTTTAAAAAGCGCACCTCATGCATAGAAACCTATCTTTTAAATGACCAAGAAGTCATCAAAGAAAACGAGGCCAAAAGATTGAATATGGTTTGTGGTGGTAAAGTGACGCTCTTTTATGATTTTATCGGCGCCAAAGAACATATCTATTTGTTTGGCGCCGGTCATGTGGCACAAGCCTTGGTAAACGTCTTACATACCATGCCCTTTTATCTTACCGTCATCGATGATAGAGCTTTTGTGATAGATAGATTCAACCATGCCAATCGTTTGGTTCATCAAGGGTTTGTCGAATTCATTGAAAACGAAGGCTTAAAACCAGGAAGTTTCGTGATTGTATGCACCCCTAATCATCATCATGATTACCGTGTCATGCATAAACTTATCGAAAAAAAGCTTGAGCTTAAGTATGTGGGGATGTTATCCTCGATGCAAAAAATGAAAGACTATTTAGAAAAAACCTATGAAACTTTTGGCAAAGACCTTGATTTAAACCATGTTTATGCGCCAATCGGCTTGGATTTAGGGGGAAAGTCGCCTGAGGAAATCGCGATCTCCATCAGCGCAGAAATCTTGGCGATTACCCATCATAAAAAACATCTAAAACATATGCGTGAAAAACTAGATGATTCCCTTCGATATTGGAACGATTAAAGGTCTTTAATGATTTATTAAAAAGAATTTGTTTAAACATAAGTTTTTTCAAAGTAACAAATATTGTACATCACGTTTTAAAGGATTCAATTGAGGCTTTTTAAAACCTTTGAAGCAATAAAGGGGAGGGTGAGGTTGGATTATGTATGATATCGCTTTAATGAACGGTAACGTTTATCAAGACCAAACGTTACAAAAAATCAATGTGTATATTAAAAATGGCATGATAGCGTGCCTCAGTGATGCGATTCATGATGCCAAAGAAACGCTTGATATCGAGGGAAAAGAAGTCTTTCCAGGTATCATTGACCCGCACGTGCACTTTGATCTTGATTTGGGCCATATTCGGTCTAAAGATGATTTTTATCACGGTTCTAAGGCTGCGCTTTTTGGGGGCGTGACGACGGTCGTTGATTTTTTGGAGCCAACGACGAACAAAGATGATTTGCTGATGGCTTTAAAAAGGCGCTTAGAAGAAGCTAAAGCTACCCTGATCGATGTTAAATTTCATGCGTGTATCGCTAATCCAAAAGGCGATTTAGAAGCTTATGTACAAGCGATGAAACGGCTAGGATTAAATACCTTAAAGCTATTTACCACCTATAGTGAATCCAATCGCCGCACCAATTATAAAGCCATTAAACGTTTATTGCAGTTATCTAGGCCCTATGATTTTTTGCTGTTGGGTCATTTAGAGACCGACAATTTAATTACCTTAGACCCGGCATTTACCGTGAAAGATTTACCGCGCTCAAGACCTACCAAAGCTGAAACCCAAGAAGCGGCTAAAATCGCTGAAATGGTAGAAGAGACCCACGGCAAGCTTTACATGGTTCACTGTTCATCAGGACAGACCATCAAATACTTAAAAAACCATCATCAGAATATTTTAAACAAAGATATGTTTATTGAAAGCTGTCCGCAGTATTTTACCTTTACCGATGCTATGCTTGATTCTAAAGAAGGGGCCTTATATACTTGCGCGCCGCCACTTAGAAGCGCATCGGAACAGTCGCTTTTAAAAGAACATATCGATGATATTGATACGATTGGGACGGATCATTGCGCGTTTAATAAAGCCGACAAAGAGAAGCCCCATCTAAAAGATGTGCCTTTAGGCATAGGGAGTATAGAACACGTCTTTCAACTGATGTATACGATGTTTGGTCTTAAAGTCGTCGATAAGATGACGATTACGCCTGCCAAACGGTTTAAACTCGAGAAAAAAGGGAAAATCAACGTAGGCTATGAAGCCGATTTATTCGTTTATGAAAAAAACCCAACCACCATTAAAACCCACCACGGTGCTACTGACTATAATCCATATGAAGGGCAACCCGTCAATGGTGAGATTATTCATACGATTAAAAGCGGTCAATTTTCCCTTAAAGATAAACAACTTTGTAAACGCATTCCTCAAGGACGGTGGTTATCATTTTAAAAACACGCACAGTCTTCATCAATGCAACGATCTATGATTTTAATACCTTTATCGAATGCGGGTATATCGTCTTTTCAAACACGATTGAAGCCGTGGGACCGATGAAAGATTATACGCCTATAAACGACGCTCAAACCTTCGATATGCAAGGCCACATGGTTTTACCTGGGTTGGTTTTGGGTCATACCCATGTGTATTCTACCTTTGCTAGAGGGTGGGCAAATCAATACGACTATGAAGACTTCATGGATATACTAAAAGGCCAGTGGTGGCGCTTAGATAAATATCTCAAAAATGACACGCTTTATTATAGCGGTATTGTCAGTGCGGTAGATCACCTCAAAAACGGCATCACGACGATGATTGACCACCATGCTTCTGGCATGGTTGAAAGCAGTTTAGATACGCTTAAAAACGCCATCACCGATACCGTGGGTTTAAGAGGCATTTACGCTTTTGAAACCTCGGATCGTTTTGATGTTGATGCCTCGATCAAAGAAAATCTAACCTTTATGAAAACCCAGTCTGATAAACACGCTGGTTTGTTTGGCCTGCACGCCTCACTCAGTTTATCGGATGACACCTTAAAGAAAGTAAGGATGGTGCTTAAGAATCGTCCCATACACATACACGTCGCAGAGAGTGAATTGGACCAACAAAGATGCCTTAAAGAACACGGGCTGCGCGTGATTGAACGCTTGGATAAATTTTCCTTAATCCACCCGGATGCGCTTTTGGTCCACGGCCTTTTCATCGATGAGAATGAGGCAAAAATCATTAAAGCGCGCGGCGCTACAGTCGCATTAAACCCATCATCCAACATGAACAATGGGGTGGGGATCCCGAATTATCCCTTATTAAAAAAATACGACATTCCGGTCATCGTAGGTAACGACGGCCTTGGCCCCGCTTTGACCACCGAATGGATGAATTTGTTTTATACTACGCACCTAAAAGAAAACCATCCCATGGCTTTTGATTTAGAAGATTTAAGTAACGTCATCAATGAAAGTTACCATTATGCCTCAAAACGTTTAGACGTTAAACTGGGCCGCCTAAAACCATCCTATCAAGCTGATTTAATCACCTTGCCTTACCAGGCTCCAACGCCGATTGATCAAGACAATGTTTTAGGTCATTTGATGTTTGGCTGTTTCCAAGCCTTTAAACCCAAAGACGTCTATGTTGCTGGAGAGGCTAAAGTAAGGGATTATCAAATCGATGAGGAACTAAAACAAACGTATTTAAAAAGTCAAGCGTTCGCACAAAAACATTGGACGCGGATTGAAAAAGGAGAGCGATCCAAATGAACTTAAAAACCCGTTTTGATGGCCTAAGCTTAAATAACCCACTCATGCCTGCGAGTGGACCCTTAGTGGGCGATTTAGAAAAACTAACCTTTATGCAAGATGCCGGTGTGGGTGCTATTGTGACCAAAACCATTTCCACAAAATCCCCAAAGATTCCTAAGCCGTGCATTTATGCAGGGAAGAATTACATCATGAATTCAGAACTTTGGAGCGAACACAGTATGACGAGGTGGCTTGAGGAAATTTTACCGGCGTTTAAAAAAACGCTAGACCGCCCTTTAATTATTAGCGTTGGCTATAGTAAAGAAGATATGAAAGTTTTGATTCCCAAACTCGATGCTTTTGCCAGTGCGTTTGAAATATCCACGCATTATGTTGGGACCGATTTGAACGTCATTTATGATACGGTCAAAACGATTAGAGGCTTAACCAAAAAACCTTTTTATATGAAGATTTCACCCCATATGCCAGATGCTAAAGCGTATGCTGAAACGATTAAAAAAGCGGGTGCTAACGGTGTAGCAGCGATTAATTCCCTAGGCCCAACCATGAACATCAACTTAAAAACCCGCGCCATTGAATATGGCGCTGATGATGGTTTTGTTTGGACCTCGGGACCGGCGATTAAACCGTTGGCTTTGGCCACGATTTATAAAATCAAGCAAGCTGAACCTACGTTAACCGTCCTTGGTGTGGGCGGGGTGGCTTCTGCTGAAGACGTACTAGAGTTTATGCTCGCTGGGGCCGATGGGGTACAGATGCTTTCTGCGGCTTTACTAAAAGGCGTCTCACTTTATGAAAAAATCATAAAAGACCTTCCCAAAGCCTTAGAAAAATACGGGTTTGACTCTATCGAAGCGGTGAAAAAGACGAGACTTGAAAATCGCTGTAGCTATGAAGACCGCTTACCTACCCTGATAGAAGATAAATGCGTTGAATGTATGCTTTGTGTGAAAACGTGCCCGTATTTTGCGATTACCTTTGAAGATAAAATTACCTTTAATCCAGACAAGTGCTTCAGTTGTGGCTTGTGTGTTTCCATATGTCCAACCAACGCCATTAAGATGGCGAATGTAGGTGAATAACATGAAAAGAGATATTAGCCAAACCATTGATAACGTTGAGGCGCATGAAAAAATCAGCGGGGATGCCAAATATACCAGCGATATTTTCATAAAAAACACGTATTATGCGCTCAGTATTCGCTCAAGCATCGCTAAGGGAACGATTAAAAGCATTAAAATACCGCCCTTACCTAATGATTATCACATCATCGATGAAAGCGACATTCCCGGCGAAAATGTTGTGGCTATGATCGAGGATGATTGGCCTGTATTCGCGGCTAACCGCGTTGAATATATCGGTCAGCCCATAATGCTTGTGGTGGGTCCTAACAAGGCTAAGTTATATGAAATCGTGCAAAACGTTGAGGTCACCTACGATGAAGAAGAACCGACTTTAGACTATGAGAAAGTTGAAAAAACGTTGTCGTTTAAAAAGGGTGATCCTAAAAAAGCGTTTAAAAACGCCCATCAAACCGTGCGTTTTACCTATCAAACCAATTATCAGGAACAAGCGTATATCGAACCTCAAGGCTTCATTGGCTATCCTGAAAATGAAGGGGTTCATTTGATTGGTTCGATTCAATGCCCCTATTACGTAAAAAACGCTGTCAAACGAACCATGGGCTTTGATGATGAGAAAGTGCGTGTCAAACAAGCCTTTGTTGGCGGGGCGTTTGGCGGAAAAGAAGAATTTCCTTCTTTGATGGCATGTCAATTAGCCGTGGCGATTCATAAATTGCAAAAACCCATTAAGATGATTTATGAACGCGAAGAAGATATGATGGTGACGACGAAAAGACACCCCAGTAAAATCGACATGGAAGCCGCGCTTGATGAAGATAACCATATTATGGCGATCAAAAGCAAAGTTGCGATCGATGGGGGTGCCCATCTTGGCTTGAGTGAAGTCGTCTTATCCAGAAGCATGCTTGCGGTGAGCAACGCTTATACCATCGATAATTTGGATGTCTTGGGTCATGTGTATAAAACCAACACTGTACCGAATGGGGCATTTCGTGGGTTTGGAGCCCCACAGATGATTTATGCAATTGAAATGTTTATCCACCATATCGCCAAAGAAATTAGTGTAGATCCCTTTGAGTTTCGCATGAATCACCTCGTCAAACAAGGGGATAAAACCGCAACCAGCGGCGTTTATCGCGATCCCATCATCCTAAGGGATATGATTGCCAAAGCGACTGAGATGAGTGATTATCACCGCAAAGTCAAAGCGTATGACCAACCGAATGTTTTAAAAGGCATCGGCATGAGTTTCTTTTTACACGGCTGTGGCTTTACCGGTAGTGGTGAACAAGACAAAATCAAAGCCAAAGTCCGATTGAAAAAAACCAAAGATGACGAGGTGCACATTTTAGTCGCCGCGGTCGATATGGGCCAAGGCGCTAAAACGACTTTGCGCAAAGTCGTCGCACAAGTCTTGGATTTACCGATAAAAGCCATTGTATATAAGAATCCCGATACGCTTTATGTGCCGGATTCCGGGCCAACCGTTGCCTCAAGAACGATGATGATTGTCGGCGGTCTTTTAGCCAGAGCCGCTCAAAAACTTAAAGACGACTGGATCGACCAACAAGAACAAACCGTACAAGAACAATACAAACAACCCAATTACGTTAAGTGGGACCAAGAGAAAATGCATGGCGATGCTTACCCAGCTTATTCATGGGGCGTCAACGTCGTAGAAGTCGAAGTTGACCAAGCGACCTATGAAGTTGAGGTTAAACATATGTGGAGCGTGTATGATTTAGGTAAAGCCATCGATGAAAATATCGTCTATGGCCAAATGGATGGCGGTCAAGCCCAAAGTTTGGGTTATGGCATGTTGGAAGTAATGCAACACAAAGCGGGCCATATCCAACAAAAAAACCTCACCGATTATATCATCCCCACCGCCGCAGATATGGCTCAAACCACAAACATCATCATGGATAATCCGTTTCCTTTAGGTCCTTATGGGGCTAAAGGCGTCGGTGAGTTGACCTTAGTTGGCGGTGCCCCCGCCTTAAGCTTAGCGGTTGAAATGGCGATTCAAAAACCGATGCATTCTATCCCCATAACCCCTGAGGTTATCATGGAGGCGATTAACGATGCCTAAAATTAGCTTTAAACTCAATGGCAAAACCGAAACGCTAGATACCCGTTTAGACCAAAGACTTTTGGACATTTTGCGCGTTACTTATCGCCTCACTGGTTCTAAAGAAGGTTGTGGAGAAGGCGAATGCGGTGCTTGTAGCGTGTTGATTGACGGTAAGCTTACCAACAGTTGTTTGGTACCGCTGGGTTCCATTGATGGGACTGAGATCATCACGATTGAAGGCTACCGACAAAGCGAAGGGTTTAAGTATTTAAAAGAAGCGTTCATCAAAGAAGGCGCATCACAATGCGGCATTTGTACACCGGGCATGATTATGGCCGCAGCTTACTTGCTTAAACATAACCCTAATCCAAGCGAAGACGAGATCAGACATGGACTGGCGGGTAATCTGTGCCGCTGCACCGGTTATAACATGATTATCAAAGCGATAAAACGGGCTTCTAAGGCAGGTGAAGATGTATGGAAAATTTGATGCCTAAAACGTTAAATGAGGCTTTGGCCTTTTTGGCCAAGCACGAGGCCTTGATTATCAATGGCGGAACCGATGTCATGGTCCAAAAGCGCACCTTGTCTGAGATGCCGCTAGCCTTTTCAAAGCCAACGCTTTATTTAAAATCCCTCAAGGCGCTCAATTACATAAAAAGAGACAATCAAACCGTGCATATTGGCGCAACCACACCTTATGAATCGATGTTATATGATGAAAACATCCCCGCGTTGTTTAAAACGTGTTTGAAGCTATTCGCCTCACCGGGCATTAGAAACATGGGGACACTCGCGGGTAATATCGGCAATGCTTCGCCTGCCGCCGATGGGGTTTTGATGCTTTATTTGTATGATGCCACCATTACCTTAAAAGCGCACCAAAAGCAAAGAAGTCTACCGATTGAAAATTTGATTACCGGCGTCAAACAAACCAGCAAAAACGCAGGTGAATTGATCACCAATATCGCCTTTGAGCTACCTTCGTTTACCCATACGTTTTTTAAAAAAGTAGGTGGCCGTAAAAGCGATGCCATCTCAAAAGTCTCTTTTGCGGGGGCAGCCAACGTTATCGATGGCAAAATCAAAGATATTCGCCTAGCCTTTGGTGCAATCAATACGACCGTGATTAGAGATAAATCGTTTGAAGCTTCTTTAAAAGGGCAAACCCCACAACGTCTCATCGCTCAACTAAAGGACATAAAGGCCCATTATGCGCCTTTAATTAAACCGATTGATGACCAGCGTTCTAACGCTAAATATCGTCATAAAGTCGCTTTGAATCTGTGTGAAGCGTTCATCCGCACCTTAGAGGAGAAAAACGATGGATAAACAAACTTATATGGCAAAAGCTCGCGGTAAAACCTTGGTTGAAAAAGTCTTTAAAAACGGCAAGATTATCAATGTATTTACCTCAAAAATAGAAACCATGGATATTGCCGTAGAAGCTGGAAAGATTATTGGTATTGGGTCTTATGAAGGCGAAGAGATGATTGATTTAAAAGGCGCCTATGTGGCCCCGGGTTTTATTGATGGGCACGTTCATATTGAATCCTCGATGGTCACCCCACCACATTTCGCTTCTATTATCTTACCCAAAGGCACGACCTCAATTATCGCGGATCCTCATGAAATCGCCAATGTATCTGGCATCGCGGGCATCGAATTCATGTTAAAGGCCGCAAAAGATGTCCCTTTGGATGTTTATATGATGATTCCTTCAAGCGTCCCGGCCACAACCTTTGAAACTGCCGGGGCCAAAATTGATGTATCAGACGTTAAAAAAATGCGTGATAAGGCGGGTATTTTAGGTTTGGGTGAAGTGATGAACTACCCAGGCGTTTTAGCGGGAGAAAAGGACATACACGACAAAATCGCCGCGATGAAAGGCTTGATTATTGATGGCCATGCCCCAGGCTTAAGAGGCAACGACATCAATGCCTATATTACCGCGGGGGTCATGAGCGATCATGAATGTTCGAGCGTTGAAGAAATGTTAGAGCGTATCAAACGCGGTATGTATGTGCATTTGCGCGAAGGCTCAGTAACTAGAAACGTCCAAACCCTTCTAAAAGGCGTCGATGAAGGGAACTGGCACCGCGTTTTATTTTGTACCGACGATAAACACCCTGAAGATATTAAGCGTGAAGGTCATATCAATTATAACGTCAATTTGGCCATTGAACATGGCATCCCAGCCATTGAAGCAATCAAAATGGCGACGCTCAATGCGGCAAACTGTTATCAATTGAAAGATAAAGGGGCGATTGCGCCTAGTTATGCGGCTGATTTTTTCACGTTTGACTCACTTAAAAAGATTGAAGCCAAAGCGGTTTATAAAAACGGGACATGCATAGCATCAGAAAATCAGTGTTTTTATAAGCCTAAAAGCATTGAAGATAAAACCGTGATGAATACCATCAAGGTTGACCCTGCTAAGGTATCTTTTGATTTACCCCTTAAAAAAGACGAAGTCAAAGTGATTGGTCTGATTAAAAACAATATCACGACTAAGAAGCTAAAACGTACGATTAAGAGAAAAGACGGACTTTATCAAAACGATGAAACGCAAGATATCTTAAAGCTTGCCTGCATCGAAAGACATCAAAACACCGCGCAAACCGGCCTGGGCTTAGTTGCGGGTTTCGGCTTAAAAAATGGTGCCATTGCGATGAGTATCGCACATGATTCCCATAATATTTTGATTGCTGGTGATAGCGATCAGGCCATGCGTGTCGCCCTTGAAAAAATGGTAGCTATCGGTGGGGGCATCGTCTTGGTAGAAGACGGCAAAATCAAAGATTATTTGAAACTCGAAATAGCGGGTATCATGACCCAAAAAAATCCGCATGAGGTTGCGGCTAAGCTTGATCAAATGAAAGCGTACGCCAAAGCGATGGGGCTTTCAGATGCCATCGATGATCCGTTTATTCAGCTAGCATTTTTGTCTTTGCCAGTCATCCCCACGTTAAAACTGACCGATTTAGGTTTGTTTGATGTAGAAGCCTTTAAAAATGTGGCCGTTGAATGGGAGGATGACTAAATGAACTATGTCTCGCATTTAACCTGTACGCTGTGCCACGAAACCTATGACCCATCCCCTAGTTACATGACGTGTCCGAGATGTGGTGAAAAAGGCATTTTAGATGTTATCTATGACTATGAAAAACTAAAAGAGGTCGTCAATGCCGCCTATTTTAAACAACAACCGATTTTCAACATGTGGCGTTATGCGCCTTTGATGAGTATTCAATCTACTGATTTTAAACATAGTTTAGATGTTGGTGGCACACCGCATTATCAAGCGTTTAAACTACAGAAGCTTTTTGGCTTCAAACAATGCTTTTTAAAAGATGAAGGCAAAAACCCTTCCGCTTCCTTAAAAGACAGGGCTTCGGCGGTGGCTGTGTTAAAAGCACGCGAACTCAATCAAACCACGGTTGCCTGTGCCTCAACGGGCAATGCGGCGAGTTCACTCGCGTGTAATGCCGCAAAGGCGGGCTTAGAAGCCAAGATTTTTGTCCCTAAGCGTGCCCCTTCAGGTAAATTAGCGCAGTTAAGGGCGTTTGGCGCTCAAATATTTAGCGTTGAAGGCGATTATAAAGCGGCATATCAGTTATCGAAACAAGCGATTGAACATTATGGATGGTACAACCGCAATGCGGCGATTAATCCCCATATGGTGGAGGGCAAAAAAACCGTCGCTTATGAAATCGCCGAACAAATGGCCTTCAAGACCCCTGATTGGGTTGTGCTTTCCGTAGGCGATGGCTGTACGATTGGAGCGGTATATAAAGGCTTTAAAGATTTATATGAAATCGGTATGATCGCAAAAATACCCAAACTATTAGGGGTTCAAGCTGAAGGCTGTCAACCGTTTGTAAAAGCGTTTAAAGAAAACAAAGACTTACAAGAAAGTGATGAAGACACGATTGCTGATTCGATCGCGGTGGGTTTACCCAGAAATCCCCTCAAAGGGCTTAATGCCGTCATTATGAGTCATGGTGATTATATTGCGGTAAGTGATGATGCGATTTTAAAGGCTTCCAAATTATTAGCCCAAACAGAAGGCATCTTTGCTGAGGCAGCCGGTGCGGCCGCTTTAGCCGGGGCGATTAAAGCCAAACAAGACGATATCATCAAAGCCGATGATACCATCAGTATCATCATCTCAGGAAACGGCTTAAAAGACCCTTACCATTTAGATGATGTTATCGCCCCACCCATTAAAATAAAGAATGACTTTATGGCTTTAAAGAAAATTTTGCACCCACACAAGGAGGATCACGATGAGTAAAGTACCGATTGGACCAACGTATGATGAGATGTATCAACCTAACCAATTAGATCCAAAATTCAAAGCTCGTGCCCAAGCCGCTTTGAAAGATGAATTGGACCCGTATAATCTATTTAATATCACGTGGCGTAATCAAAGTGGTGCCATCCACAAAATCGTATTACCAAAAGCCCTAACAGGGGTGGATGCCAATATTGTGGTGATGCTGGGTAAACATTTTCCTTCCGGTTCACACAAGGTTGGGCCCGCTTATGCCACCTTAATGGAAGGCATCATCGATGGCGATATTGTTCCGGGATATCACAATATTTTAGGCCCATCTACGGGTAATTTTGGCATTGGTGTAGCCTATATTGCCAATTTGATGCGTCTTAAATCTACCATTATCATGCCTGATAATATGAGTAAAGAACGTTATGATCGCATCAAAGGCTATGGAGGGAATCTCGATTTAACCCCCGGTACCGAATCCGATGTGATTTTGACGCTTGAAAAAACCCATAAGCTTTCCAAGGATGAAAAAAATGTCGCCTTGGCTCAATTTGAACTGATGCCCAATTATCGTTTCCACCGTCATATCACGGGACAAAGTGCGGTTGAGGCTTGTACGGACATCGGCGATGGTAAAATCAAAGCCTTTGTATCGGCACCCGGCAGTGCTGGTACGCTAGCGGCAGGCGATCACATTAAGACGGTTTATCCTGAGGCGACTATCACCGCCTTAGAACCTTATGAATGTTCTACGTTGATGAATGGGGGGCGCGGCCAACACCGTATCGAAGGTATTGGGGATAAGATGTGCACCTTGATTCACAACGTTTTAAATACCGATTATATCGCTTTAATCCGCGATGAAGACACCATCAGAGGCCTTAAGGTTTTGCGCGATGGCAAAGCGATTTTCAAGACCTTTGGCCTAGAGACAAAACAGATGCTTGCGATGCGGGATTATTTTGGGGTGTCTGGCGTTTGTAACATATTGGGAGCCATTAAGATGGCGAAGCACTTAAAGCTTAGTAAAGACGATAACGTCGTGACTTTGGCTACCGATGGGTTTGACCGTTATGACAGCGTATTAAAACAGCTTGAATCCAAGCATCCAAATATCGATGAGACGCTTCTCAAAACGTGGTTTAAAGAGGTTTTCTTAAACGTTAAAGATGATCATATCAAAAAGACCACATCTGAACGTGAAAAGCAACGTCTTTTCAAACAAAAAGAAGATGATTGGCTTAAGTTTGGGTATGATAAAGCGTATTTAGATGCGATGAAAACCAAAGACTTTTGGGAAAAAGAATACCAAAAGGTGCATGAATACAACGCTAAAATTGAACAGAAAAGAGGTAAAGCATTATGAATTTTGAAACGATTTTAAAACAAGCTCAAAAATACGAAAAGGAAATGACACGCTTTTTAAGGGATATGGTCGCCATACCCTCAGAAAGCTGTGATGAAAAAAAAGTAATCGAACGTATTAAAACAGAAATGGAAACCGTCGGTTTTGATGAAATCAAAATCGATAAGATGGGAAACATCATCGGCAGAATTGGTAACGGTAAGCGTCTAATTGCGATGGATGCTCATATTGATACGGTCGGTATTGGTGAAAAAAGCAACTGGGAATTTGATCCTTACGAAGGCTTCGAAGATGAACGCTATATCGGCGGTCGGGGTACCTCAGACCAAGAAGGCGGCATGGCATCGATGGTATATGCGGCCAAAATCATCAAAGATTTAGGCCTACAAGACGATTACACCTTATTGATCACAGGGACTGTGCAAGAAGAAGATTGTGATGGGCTTTGTTGGCAATACTTGATTGAAGAAGAAAATATCAAACCGGAATTTGTCGTCATCACCGAACCGACTTCTTGTCGCATTTACCGAGGCCACCGTGGTCGTATGGAAATCAAAGTGAGCGTCTTTGGAACCTCCTGTCATGGATCAGCGCCTGAGCGCGGCGATAATGCCATATTCAAAATGGGGCCTATTTTACAAGAATTAGAGGCGCTCAATACCCGTTTAAAAGACGATCCTTTTTTAGGCAAAGGGACATTGACGGTCAGTGAGTTTTTCTCTCAATCCCCCTCAAGATGTGCCGTGGCTGATGGGGCGGTTATATCGATAGACCGTCGCTTGACAGACGGGGAGACGCCAAGTTCTGCCATCAAAGAAATTGAAGCCTTACCGGCGGTTAAAAAAGCGGGGGCCAAAGTAGAAATGTATGAATACCGCAAACCTTCTTATACGGGCTTCATCTACCCTACAGAGCTATATTTTCCCACCTGGGTCTTAGATGAGGACCATATTGCGACACAGACGTTGGTAGAGGCGTATCAAAACTTGTTTGAAGAAAAGCCGGTGGTGGATAAATGGACCTTTTCTACCAATGCCGTATCGATTATGGGGCGTCATGACATCCCTTGTATTGGCTTTGGCCCCGGACATGAAAACGAGGCCCACGCCCCGAATGAAAAAACAGAAAAAGCCCACTTGGTTAAAGCGGCTGCCATGTATGCCTTGATTCCAAAAACTTATGTACAAAGAAAGGACGAATCCAAATGAAACCCCTCTTTAAAAACAAACACTTTATCACGTTAGAAGACTGGGACAAACAAGAAATTGAAGTCTTATTAGAAAAATCAAGCGCATTAAAAAACCAATTTAAAAACAATGAAGTCACGGATTTTTTAAAAAACAAAACCGCCTTTTTAATGTTCTTTGAACAATCGACCCGTACGCGTAATTCCATGGAAGCCGGGCTAGCTCAACTAGGTGGGCATGCGAACTTTCTTGACACCGCCACGATGCAAATATCCCATGGTGAAACGGGGAGGGATACCGCCGTTATTTTGTCGAGTTATGGACACGGTATTGCTTGTCGTAACTGTTTTTGGGGTACAGGGAACAAGTTTATCCGTGAAATGGCTGAAAACGCCACCGTCCCCGTGATGAACTTGCAGTGTGATTTATACCATCCAATGCAAGGCTTGGCCGATTTAATGACCATTAAGGAAGTGAAAAAACGCACCGAAAACCTTAAAGTTTCGATCATATGGGCCTATGCTACCAGTCATAAAAAGCCCATTAGCGTCCCCTTGACCCAAAGTTTGTTGTTCCCACGCTTTGGTATGGATGTAACTTTGGCTCATCCGAAAGGCTATGAGTTGCCCGATTGGGTCATCGAAAAAGCCAAACAAAATGCGCTTGACAACGGGGGCAGCTTTACGGTTACTCAAGATATGGAATCAGCCTATAAGGATGCCGATATCGTGATTCCGAAAAACTGGGGTTCATGGGCCTCAAACGCCTCAGATGAAGTCATTGATGATACGCTTGATTCCAACAAACATTGGAAATGTACCGAAGCGATGATGGCGCTTGCTAAACCGGATGTCTCTTACATGCATGCCTTACCCGCAGACCGCGGCAACGAAGTAGAAGATAGCGTCATCGATGGCAAACACTCGATTGTCTACCAAGAGGCTGAAAACCGTCTTCATACCGCCAAGGCTGTGATGGCCATGACGATGGGAGACAAATAATAAACGATAAAAAAATCCGGATTTTATCCGGATTTTTTAATAGATCGTTTTATCTTTTGCTTGGTATTCTTCAAACAACTCAAGACAGGCATCGCGCTGTTTTTCTTTCATATGGATAATCGTTTCGTCTTTCATATCGCCTTTTAAATAGGTGTAGATGAAATCATCTCTAAAGCCTATCTTAGCGGCATCTTCTTTTTTACAGCCATAATAAACTTCCTTGATATTGGCCCAAATAATGGCTCCCAAGCACATGGGACAAGGATAAGACGTTGTGTAGAGGACACAGCCACTTAAGTCATGGGTATGTTTCTTTTCGCCTGCGATGCGAATCGCGTTAATCTCTGCATGGGCCGTGGGATCATGATCGCCTAAAACAGAATTGCTAGCGATGGCTAAAATGCTGCCATCTTGATCAATAATCGCCGCCCCAAAAGGTCCACCGATATCTTGATTCATCGTTTCTTTGGCTTTTTTAATGGCGGCTTGCATAATGTCAACACTCGAATCTTTTTTTGCCAAATCCATCACCTCACTATGCCCTCATTATACGTTGAATCGCTAAAAATCTCAATAGAGTGCGGTTTTTTATTTATAATTGCTTCAAACTTTGTTATAATTATTTTGGTGATTTTTATGCACATACCCCTTACAAAAATCATGCATGATTTATTAAAGCCTCACTTAAATCAATCGGCCATGGTGATCGATGCAACGTGTGGCAACGGCAACGATACGTGTTTTTTAGCGCGTCATGCTAAGGAAGTCTATGCTTTTGATATCCAAAAAACCGCGATAGAAAACACCAAATTAGCCCTTAAAAAGGCGCAATTAGACAACGTTAGAGTGATACATGACTCGCATGAGAATTTAGCGCTTTATCTGGTTCAAGATGTCACCGCGGTAATATTTAATCTAGGGTATTTACCGAAAGGGTCAAAAGCCATTACCACCACCAAAGAAACCACTCTGAGTGCCTTAGCAGTGGCCTTAGAAATCGTAAAACCAAAGGGTCTTATAAGTATCATGCTTTATCCTGGCCATCAAGAAGGAAAAAGCGAGACTGAGGCGGTATTGAAGTGGGTCAAATCCTTGCCAAAAACATCGTTTGATGTTTTAAGTATAGAAAAATATTTAGATGAAAACGCCCCAAAGGGTCTATTGATTCAAAAGAAAGGATGATTGTATGCGTCAAAGAATTATTGCGGCGATGCCGATGATTAGTTTATTGTTATTTTTAACGAGTGGATTTGTATTAAATGAATGGTTTTTAGGGTTGACCGCCTTTTTGCTCATCCCGCTTTCTACCTTGCTTTTAAGTCGAAACTTTAAAAAACGTCTCAATCAATTCATGCCGTTGATTGCTTTAGCGATCTTTTTATGGTTGGCCTTAAGGCTAAATATGGCCCATCCAGGCTGGGTGGTCTTTTTGCTTATTCCCCTTTCAAATATTCTTTTAGAAGGCCATATTGATGGTCGGCAGTTTATCACCTTAAGCGTAACGATCGCTTATGTGGTCTTGGGCTTAATTCTCGATAATTTCTGGCATCCCGGTTGGTTGATGTTATTATTGATTCCTATTTTCCATACCCTCTTTTTCCCCTCTAAAACCGCCGAGTTCTTCCATGATAGTAAAGATGGCTTTAAAAAGACCATAAACGAATATATTACTATCGAAAAAGACGATACAAAATAGTAGCGTATCGACCCTATCTCTTCATTTTTCATGATAAAATGACTTAAGGAGAGATAGTGATGAAAAAAAACAGTGCGAAAAAAGATATGCGTTATTATGTCACCAAAGAAAACGGGACTGAACCCCCTTTTGAAAACGCCTATTACAACAATACTAAGCCTGGGATTTATATTGATGTAGATACCAAAGAAGTCCTTTTTACCACCAACGAACAATATGACGCAGGGTGTGGTTGGCCTTCTTTTACGAAACCAATCGGGACCATTGATACGTATTTTGATGATTCTTTTGGCATGCGTAGAACCGAAGTTCGCAGCCAATCATCCGACAATCATCTGGGCCATGTGTTTGACGATGGGCCTAGCGATCAAGGTGGTCTTCGTTACTGCATTAATTCAGCTGCTCTAGAGTTTATTCCAAAAGAAGAATTAAAAGTGCGGGGCTATGGTGAATATGAGAAATACTTTAAAGAAGAATAGGGGGTAAAGCGATGAAAGTTATTATTGCACCATCTAAGACCATGCAAAAAACGAGCACAAAAGCTTCAACTGAACCGCTTTTCAAACCCCAACAAGAAGCATTATTAAACACCCTTAAAACGTTTGATCAATCTGCCTTATTGAAGCTTTTTCAAATCAAAGATGAAGCCTTGGCAAGTTTAAATTATGAGCGGTTTCAACACTTTAAACCCCAAGCCCATGCACTTTATGCCTATACGGGTCATCAATTCAAGCACTTGGATGCAAACAGCTTACCAACCTACAGCATCGAATATTTGAATCAACGCTTATTGATTATGAGCGGGCTTTATGGGCTAGTTCGACCTAGTGATAAAATCGGTCTTTACCGCTTACCTATGGGATTAAAAATCAATGGGACCCCTTTAAAGACGTTTTGGAAAGACGCTTTAAGTACGTATTTAGAAGGTCAAACGGTTTTGAATTTAGCGTCAAAAGAATACAGCGATGCCTTGGATAAAAACCGTGTAAACCTCATTACCATTGACTTCTACCAAGATAAGCAACGCTTAAAAAAAGCCCCAGCGATGATCGCTAAAAAAATGCGTGGTTTGATGGTTAGACAACTAGCTTTAAAAAACGTCACCTCACCAGAAACAATCAAAACCCTTGAAGTCGATGCATATCGCTTTGATGAGGATTTGTCTAATGCTTCTCATTACGCCTTTATAAAAGCTTAAAAGAGGTAGTTATGAAAGATTTTCAACTTATTATCCTAATCACCTTATCGTTTGTTTCGATGATTCCCCTCATCAATCTTTACAAACATAAAGCATCTAAGGATTTTAAAGATTTAAGAATCGTATCGATGCTTGTTTTTTTGTGGTCGCTTACGATGTTGATTAAATATACCGTTGAAAATAGCTTTATCATCTATACGATGTTTTTGTTCGTCTATCCGTTTTTAATGTTGATTGTCATTCATTTTGCTAAAAGCATTTTTGCTTATTATCGTTTGTTTTTTCCTAAACCTTTAACAATCGGCCTTTATCTATATACGGCAGCGATGGTTTTAGTCGTTTTCACCAATGATATGCACGGGTTATTTATGGATGTTGCTTATCATGCCAACTTAACCTTAGAAACCATGCTTAATGCCGAACCCGAAATCTTATATCTTTTTCACGTTATTTTGGCTTACGGTTTGATTCTTTATATTTTTGGCAATATCATTGGCTCTTACATCAAATCTAAAGACAAAAAAGACCGTCTTGAATCTTATGTGCTTTTTTCTTTGACCTTGCTCATCGCGCTTTTGCTCAACTTATATCATATCTTTATCCATACCCTTCACGTTGACCCCACTTATATCAGTATCGTTTTGTTTCTTGTGGTGATATATCATGTTATCTACCGTAAAGATTTATTTTATGCAGTATTAGAAGGCGGTAGAGCATCGATTGTAAAAAACATGCGAGAATACTATATCTTAAGCGATGATAAAGGCTACGTTATCGAAGTTTCTGAACGGCTTCAGAACCGGTTTTCCTTAGCTCCTCATCACTATATCGATGATCTTTTAGAAAGGCTGAAAAAAGATGTCGTCTTGTACAAAGACGTGAACGACTTAAAGGATAAGACATCGAATAAACCTTATTTGTTTATGCAAAAACGTAATTTTTCCTTACCTAATTTGAAAAAGGAAGGCTATTTGTACTTGTTTTATGATGAGACCAAAGTCGTCAACCTTATTGAGCAACTAGAACGCCTGCAACATTTGGATTTAATGACCGATATCTTTAATAGAAACTACTTAGAAGCTCATATTAAGGCTTTTGAGGAAAAATATAGCACCTTTGGCATCGTGTTGGTTGATTTAAATGGTCTTAAACTAATCAACGATAACTTCGGTCATAAGGCCGGTGATGAACGGTTGTTAAAACTGGTCAAACAGCTAAAAGCCTTGGAAAGAATAGAAAGCGAACTTACGTTGATTCGCACTGGTGGCGATGAATTTTTGGCTTTTGTGCCCAAAGCGTCTTTAGCGTTACTCAAAACCTTAAAAGAAACGTTGATCAAACATACCCATCATAAAAATCCCTTAAAAGAAATCAGTATCTCAGTAGGTATTGCACGGAGAAAAACCAAAAGAGAATCTTTTGAAAAAGTCTTCAAACGCGCCGATAATGACTTATATATTATGAAAGAAGAAACGTCTAAGGCGTATCAAGAACGCTTTTTAAAACGGTTAAAAGAAAAAGAAACCAAGCTTTAAACTTGGTTTCTTTTTGTTTGATTATTCATCGATACAAGACCCACCGATAAATTCACGGAGTAACGAATTACACGGCACTCTTTGATCATCGATGTTTCTAAAATACTTCAAAAATTTAATGAGCCGGTTCGCGGTAATAAAGTGTTCAGAATCACGCGGAATCTCCATCAAGGAGCTTAAGGCGTGTTTTTTCATGACACAAAGTTCATAAGCTAAACTAGAGTTAAATATGTAATCCGCGCCTTCTTGATGTGGGTATATCCATCTAAACTCGCCTCTACGCACCGAAGGCCACATGCCGATGGTTTTGCTTGCGGGGGCATTGCGGAATTTTTTATCACGGACAATTCTTCTTAATAGGCGCAAGTTGGTGATTGAGATGGGATTATGCCAATCGATGTTGATTTGCAGTTGTGGGGAAATAAAGATTTTGTATTTTTGGTGTTGTGGAATCAAACTAGTCATTTCCTCATTCAACGCATGAATGCCTTCAATGATAATCGGATTGTGTTCACTGATTTTAAGTTTGTGATAACCGTTTCTCGTCTTTGTCATAAAGTCGAATTTTGGGATTTTAACTTCTTTACCCTGTATTAAATCAAGCATGTTTTGGTTGAAAAGTTCAATATCTAAGGTGTTGATATGTTCTAAGTCAATCTCGCCATCTTCATTGGGTTCAATTTGATCTCTGTTGAGGTAGTAATCATCCAAGGATATCATGACTGGTTTTAACCCACGCGTCATGAGTTCAACCCTTAAGCGATGGGAAAAGGTCGTCTTACCACTGGATGAGGGACCTGCAATGGCAATCAAACGGACATCTTCTTTATTGTGCACGATATCATGGCCAATCTCACTGAGCATTTGATTATGCTTTGTCTCGTTTAGCTGTACAAAGTCACTGACGGTTTTTTCACTGGCGTGTTCGTTGATTTGAGCGATCGTCTCAGCTTCGATGCGTTCGGCCCAGCGGTTCGCTTGTCTTAAGGTGCGTCCGTAGATGGGCGCATCTTGAAACTCAGGAATGGCACCTTCCTTTTCTGCGCGTGGATATTGAATCAAAAACCCTGGTGGATAAGCCCGCAAGCGATAGCGATGCAAATAACCCGTTGAAGGGACCATCAGCGCATACATATAGTTTAGATAATTACCGCATTTATAAAAGTGCACCGTATCTTCTGGGCGGTATTTTATGACGGCTTGTTTATCCTCATAATTATGCTTTTGATAAAACTGGTTAGCCTCATCTTTGTTCATCGCATATCTTTCAATCGGTAAATCCGCTTTGATCAAGCGTTTCATTTCTTTATCTAACGTGTTTAAAATGTCTGACATATCGTCTTGGTTACTTAGATTCAAAATATGACAAAATACACTACGGGAAATAGAGTAGTTAAACTTGAATTTAAAGTTCGGATAAAGATTTTTAAAAGCCATCGCAATCAAGTAGCGCAACGAAGCTTCATAAGCAAACACGGCCTCTGGGTGTTTATGGTTCAAAAACTCAACTTTGGCATCATAATCAACCTCATAACTCAGTTCGCGCAACCGGTTGTTCACTAAGGCGATAAAGTATTCGTGTTTGGTATCTTCAATCAAATCTTGTAGTTTCACGCGTTTTTTAAAAGACTTTTTTTGTCCCTTAATCGTTAGTGTGAACATCGTTTTCCCCCTTAATATGGCGTAACATAATATTATATCACTTAGAGGGGTTTTTTCAAGGTTTTATCAGCCCTAATCTATAAATCATCGTAAGCGCTGATTACTATTGCTTCAATATCATAAGGTAAATAACATGATGCTGCGCTTCAGACATTTTGTGAATTTATAAAAATAGTCTTTGCATTAAGAGGCTTTCATGTTAAAATAATTAACGTCTTAAACCTTGCGCCGCTTTAGCTCCAACCGGTAGAGCAATTCCATGGTAAGGAAGAGGTTGCTGGTTCGAATCCGGCAAGCGGCACCATGTTAACTACAATGGCTTGTGCAAACAGGCCTTTTTTATACCTAAGGAGGCTATTATGTCAAATCGATATGGATTGATTAAAAAGATTACCCTACTTGTGGCTTTGGTATTGCTTATCATTTTGTCAGTAATGGTGTTTTTCGCTTAATGAAAACCTTGGTCATTACCGGCATCACTAGCGGAATTGGCAAAGCGCTCTTTTATGATTTGGCCAAGCAAAACCACCGTTTGATTGGCCTTGGTAGAAATGAAGCCAAACTCAGTGAAATCAAGCGTGATTTGAAAGCCTATAACATCGAAACGGTATTGGGTGATTTGGCCGATTTCAAGGCCCTTAAAGGGGCTGTTCAAAAGATTAAAACCCTTTGTCCACAAGGCATCGATGTCTTAATCAACAACGCCGCTATTGTCCCTTCTAAAAAAATGATGACAACCGATGGCTTTGAGATGCAATATCAAGTCAACCATCTTAGTGTGGTATATCTTACGGAAGCTTTATTGCCGCTTTTGACAAAAAAAGCCGGTCGGATCATCACAACGGCGTCCAATGCCCACAAACGTGCCAAATTTAATCATTCGGACATCGATGCGACCAAAAGATATCATCCCTTAAGAAGCTATATGCGCACCAAACTGTATAATATCATGTATACCAACTACCTCAACCAAAACCTTTTAAAAGACAAACCGGTTCATGCTTATGCGGTGCATCCCGGTTTGGTCAAAACCGAAATTGGCACCAAAAGTGCCTCAAAGCTTCATGCCTTTGTTTGGCGCCTTTTTACCAAACGTGGCATCACCCCTGAAGCTGCCTTATCTTCATACAAACGTTTAATCGATGAGAAAACGTCACCAAAAGCGCTTTATTACTATAAAGCCCAACCAGAAAACTATAAATCATCCATTGATGATGTGGCTAATCTAGAAGCGTTATATGAAAAAACACGTTTGGATTTAAACCCATTTAGAGACTAAAAAAAAGACTTTTTCAAGTCTTTTTTTAAGGCCGTGAAGGCATTCGGTCATCTCTGGGGTGATCATCATCGTCAAAAGGATGTCTTGGGCCAGGGTGATTGGGCCCACCGTAGGATTGTTCTTCATCTAGTTTGTCCATGAGTTCCCTCATCGATAGGTCAGACAAATACGCAAACGTCCAAGTATCATCTTGCGTTAGTAATGTACCGATCAACCTTAAGTGCATGGGACTGAGTTGATAGGTATCGATTAACTCTCTTTCGGCCTCAGTAGGGGGTCCACCCAACCCTCTTAAGTGATGAATTTGACCGTGGGTTTGGTGAATTTCTTTAAATAGATTATCGATGCGCTTGGCGTGGTGTTCTTTTAACGCCTCATCCTCAGATATGACATCAAATAAGACTAAGTGTTCTTCGTTTTCATCGATAAATTCTAGTTCGATGGCTTTTTCTATGACCAAGTCAATAAACGCATCGATGGGCATGTGCTCTACTTGTCCTAGTGATGCAAGTAAAACCGCTCCATCATCGTTTAAAGCCTCAACGTTCATAAGCGTATCTTCATCGTTGATTTGCGCTTTGATACTAGGGTTGATTTCTAGGTAAAAATCACTGTACTTACCGCTTTGAAAGGGATTGATGATAAATAAAGTTAACAATATAAGCGCAAACGCCGCCCCGCTTGCCAAGCGTAAAGGCGATACGATAGCGCGCTGTTTTTGTCTTTGCTTGGCATGATACATATGCGATTGATAAAGGGCGCTTTCTTTGAGGTTAGCTTTTAAATCCGGCGTATCTTGTCGTGCCGTTTCAATTATTTTTTTACGCATTTTTAAGCCCTGCTTTCTTTAACGCTTTTAACGCTTTTTGATATTTCCAAAGTACTGTACCTAACGGTAAATCTAGTTCATCGGCAATCGTTTGGTGGGTTTCTTGTAAGACGGCGTGTCTGAATACGATTTCCCTTTCGTCTTTTGGGAGGGTTTTGAGTAACTGATTTAAGAAATATCTATCTTCACTTTGGTCATAAACTTTATCAAATAAATAGCTTTGTTCACCCGCATCGACAGGGATGGTTTTTTTGTTTTGG
>CAZCSL010000006.1:0-71685 GCA_964501415.1 uncultured Candidatus Izemoplasmatales bacterium | reverse complement strand
AAAATTTAGAAGAGAATAACGGATAATAGGAGGAAATATCATGGCATTAAAAAATTCAGAAATTATTGAAGCTTTAAAAGAAAAGACTTTATTGGAACTTAAAGAACTCGTTGATTTAATGAAAGAAGAGTTTGGTGTTGACCCAAGCGCTGTTGCTGTTGCTGGTCCTGCAGCTGATGCTGCTTCTGATGAGCCAAGCGAAGTTACCGTGACGCTTGTTGCACCTGGTCAAAAGAAGATTGGGGTTATCAAAGCTATCCGCGAGATTACAGGCTTAGGCCTCAAAGAAGCTAAAGCACTTGTAGACAGTGCGCCTTCTGCAGTTAAAGAAAACATCGACCCAGAAGAAGCAGAAAGCCTCAAAGAACAACTCGAAGAAGCTGGCGCTGAAGTCGAAGTTAAATAGTCGTTTCACCAATTATAAAACCTGAGTATCATCTACTCAGGTTTTTTCCCTTTAGGGAGATAAATAGAAGGGTGAACGTATGAGTCATTATTATAGTGAAAAGCAAGATGATGTTAAATCGGATGAAAAAATCATCAAATACCAATTTGAAAATCATAGCTTTAAGTTCGTTACCGATCATGGTGTTTTTTCAAAAGATCATGTTGATCGGGCTAGTGATATATTGCTTAGGTCTTTAAAGATTTCCGATCATGTGAATCGGGTTTTGGATTTAGGTTGTGGCTACGGTGTATTAGGCATTGTAATAGCTAAAATACATGATTTAACCGTTACATTAAGCGATGTTAACGAACGCGCAATTAACTTAGCCAAGAGAAATGTAGAATTAAACCATGTTCAAGCTGATGTAATGAAAAGCCGGAGTTTTGATGCAATTGATAACTTGTTTGATTTGATTGTCATCAATCCACCGATTCGAATTGGTAAACAAGCATTATACGATATGTTCAAACAAACAAATAAGCATCTAACAAGCAAAGGTGAATGTTGGATGGTCATGCACAAAAAGCACGGTGCACTCTCCGCATTAAAATATTTGCAACAAATAGGTCATGCCAAGGTAGTATCAAAAGCAAAAGGCTTTCATGTTATCTTGTTCAAAAAAACATTGACGACTTGACATATTTGTGATAAAATACCAAAATGCGATACAATGCGCTTTTTTGTGTTGACGTCATTTTTTTAAATAATAAACGGGGTGGATATTAGTGAATTACTCGGTCGTCAAATACGGTAAAAAACGTGAAAGAAGAAACTACTCTCGGGTAAAATCCAACGTTGAATTACCTAATCTCATCGAGGTACAAACCAAATCCTTTGATTGGTTCATTGAAGAAGGTTTGGAAGAACTACTTCGCGATATATCACCGATTGAAAATCATACTGGAGATTTAGAACTCTTCTTTGAAGGCATTGAGTTTGGTGATCCTAAGCACAACATCAAGCCAGCCAAAGAAAAAGAGTTAACCTACGCTAAACCCCTCCGTGTCGGTGTTAAACTAGTCAATAACAATACGGGCGAAATCGTTGAACAGAAAATATTTATGGGAGATTTTCCCTTCATGACGCCAAGAGCGTCTTTCATCATTAATGGATCTGAACGCGTCATTGTTTCGCAAATCGTGCGGAGTGCCGGCGTGTTTTTCAGCGAGGAGATTAATCGTAAAACCTTAGAGTCAATATATTTAGGCCAAATCATCCCTAATCGCGGAGCTTGGTTGGAATATGAAACTGGCTCAAAAGAAAACTTATTCGTTAAATTGGATCGTTCTAAGAAGATTCCGATGACGACGTTGCTTAGAGCTTTGGGCTTCTCGAGCGCAGATCAAATGAAAGCCATTTTTGGTGAAAACGCGTATCTTCAAAATACCTTAGAAAAAGATATGACGGTTAGTTCTGCGGATGCCATTTTAGAAGTTTACTCAAAACTTCGACAAGGTGAAACCGCAACGATTGAAGGCGCAATCAACTTTTTTGTCAGCCGTTTGTTTGACTCCAAACGCTATGAATTAGCCAAAGTTGGTCGTTTTAAAGTCAATAAGAAACTAGATATATTAAATCATCTTGAAAATACGGTATTAGCACAAAACGTTATTGATAAAGAAACGGGTGAAATCATCGTTGAATCTGGAACGGAGATTACCCCAGACATCATTGATATTCTCGATCAAAATCGCCAACACTTTACTGAAAAAGTTGCTGGTGTTTTAAGTCGTGATTTAGAGTATGATTTTAAAACCCAATTAGAAATCTTATCGGCCAATCCTTATTTGGATTATTTGGATGATGACGATAAGCTTGCACAAATACGATACCAACAGTATTGGTCGGTAGAAGATTATATTAAAGGATATCTTAAAGCGCATAAAACCGATGAAAAATCCTTTATTGAAAAAGAAGGTAACGATGCTTACGACCAAATGGTTGAAAGCATCAAAGAAACGCTTAATAAAGAAGAATTGTATTTTGATTTAAGCCGAGTAGAAATTTTGGAAGTTTATTTCCATGACAAGGATGACCAAAAACAACTGATTCGTGTGATTGGCAATGATTCTACTGAAAAAGCAGAACACTTAGTGCCTTCTGATATCATTGCTTCTATTGGCTACTATTTGAACTTAATGCGCGGCTTTGGTGAGTTAGATGATATCGATCATCTTGGTAACCGCCGCTTGCGATTGATTGGTGAACTACTGAAGAATCAATTCAGAATCGGCCTTTCTAAGCTAGAAAAAAATGTAAAAGATAGAATGTCTACAAGAGATACTTCTGATATGAAGCCGCAAAGCCTTATTAACATCAGACCGTTGACATCATCGTTAAAAGAGTTTTTTGGCTCTTCACAGTTATCACAGTTTATGAGTCAAACCAATCCTCTTGATGAACTGACCCATAAACGTCGCTTATCGGCGTTAGGTCCTGGTGGCTTAACAAGGGATAGAGCTGGTTTTGAAGTGCGAGATGTCCATAATTCACACTACGGCCGTATTTGCCCTATCGAAACACCTGAAGGACAAAATATCGGTTTGATTAACAGTTTGGCATCCTATGTGCGCGTCAATCAATACGGATTTATTGAGACGCCTTACTTAAGAGTGGAAAAAACGACGAAGCCAAATGGCGATGTTGAGGTTCATATTACGGATGAATTTGTGTTTATGACCGCCGATGAAGAAGAAAAATATCATATCGGTCAGGCTAATATTAAACTCGATGACAATAATATTGTCTTAGACGATAACGTTGTTGCACGTCATCGTGGTGAGACCAAAATGCATGCTAAAGAAGATATCGATTTTATCGATGTTTCCCCCAAACAAATCGTATCTATTTCTACCGCATCCATACCGTTCTTAGAACATGATGATGCTAATAGAGCTTTAATGGGTGCAAATATGCAACGACAAGCTATCCCGTTACTTAAACCAGAAGCGCCCTTCGTCGGCACTGGCATTGAATACAAAGCCGCAAAAGATAGTGGGTCTACGATTGTCGCTAAACGCGATGGCGTGGTCACTTACTGTGATGCGAAGAAGATTAGAATAAAAGCTGATGATGGCACGACAGATACTTATGAACTTGAGAAGTTTGAACGTTCAAACCAAGGAACGTGTTTTAATCAAGTGCCAATTGTTAAGATCGATGAGCAAGTCAAAGCTGGCGATATCATCACAGATGGACCTTCCATGGACCAAGGCGAGCTTGCTATTGGTAGAAACTTGACGGTTGCCTTTATGACTTGGAACGGATACAACTATGAAGATGCTGTGGTATTATCAGAACGCTTAGTAAAAGATGATACGTATACGTCTGTTCATATTGAAAAATATGATGTTGAAGCTAGAGATACAAAGTTAGGAAAAGAAGAAATCACTAGAGAAATTCCTAATGTCGGTGAGGAAGGACGTCGTTTCTTAGATGACCGCGGGATTATCATCCCAGGCGCGGAAGTTGAAGAAGGCGATATTCTCGTTGGGAAAGTAACGCCAAAAGGCCAGACAGATCCCACCCCTGAAGACCGCCTTTTACTAGCTATTTTTGGTGAGAAGTCCCGCGAAGTAAGAGATACTTCACTGCGTGTACCACATGGTGGTGGCGGTATCGTTCATAGCATAAAGTATTTTTCAAGAGCTGATGGAGATGAACTACCTCCTGGCGCCAATGAAGTCGTGCGTGTCTTCATTGTGCAAAAGCGAAAAATCTCTGAAGGCGATAAAATGGCGGGACGACATGGTAACAAAGGTGTAATATCCAAAATATTGCCTGAAGAAGATATGCCGTTCTTGCCAGATGGAACGCCCATCGATATTATGTTGAACCCATTAGGCGTACCATCACGGATGAATATTGGGCAAGTCTTAGAAATTCATCTTGGTATGGCGGCTAAAAAACTTGGTGTACATATAGCCACACCGGTATTTGATGGCGTTAGCAACGAAGACCTCGTTGAAATTATGAAGGAAGCCGGTATGCAACCAAACGGTAAAACACCCCTTTATTCAGGCCAAACGGGCGAACGATATGACAATGATGTCTCCGTTGGGGTCATGCATATGATTAAACTTGACCATATGGTAGATGACAAACTGCATGCTCGTAGCGTTGGACCGTATACACTGGTTACCCAACAACCAATGGGCGGTAAAGCCCAAAATGGTGGGCAACGTTTCGGTGAGATGGAAGTATGGGCTCTTGAAGCTTATGGAGCAGCTTACTGCTTACAAGAAATGCTCACGGTAAAAAGCGATGACATTATAGGAAGAAATAAAGTTTTCCGCTCGATTGTGGATGGAAAGAGCATTCCAGAACCATCCTTACCTGAATCTTTCCGTGTGCTTACAAGAGAGCTTCAATCACTAGGTATTTCCGTTGAGTTAATCAATAAAGATACCAATCGTAACGAAGCGAACAAGAGTCTAGTTGAAGACTCTGATGTTGAAGATTATATAGATAAATTCGGCTTTAATTCCTAAAAAGGAAAGGTGATTTCATGAGCCAAAAATATTCGCATTATAAAATACGTTTAGCCTCTTCTGAAGAGATCTTAGATTGGTCTTTTGGGGAAGTAGAAAAACACGAAACGATAAACTATCGCACATTGAAACCCGAACGTAAAGGGCTCTTTTGTGAGGTTATTTTTGGTCCGACCAAAGATTACCAATGTGCTTGTAACAACAAAAGTAAAAAGTCTTCTCACAGCGGGAAGAAATGTCCAGATTGCGGCGTTGAAATTACCGAAAGTAAAGTTAGGCGTGAACGCATGGGCCACATTAAATTGGCCGCTCCTGTAGTGCACACTTGGTATTTGCGCAATACGCCTTCAAGAATTGCAACGTTACTGGATATCAAGTCTAAAGACTTAGAAGAAGTCGTGTATCTAGCTTCATATATCGTTATCGATAAAGGAGATACAGACCTTCACTACAAACAAATACTATCCGAAGCCAAATACACTGAAAAATATATGGAGTATGGCTCGCGCTTCAAGGCTTTGACCGGTGCTGAAGCCGTCAAGGTATTACTGCAACGTTTGGATTTAGAAGAAGAGATTTATAAACTGCGTAAAGCCTTACCAGATACTTCCAAACAAAAGCGGGATAAATATATCAAACGCTTAGAAGTCTTAGAAGCGTTTAAAGAATCTGACAATAAACCAGAATGGATGGTTATGGACGTTTTACCCGTCATTCCTCCAGAATTAAGACCGATGGTTCAACTTGATGGGGGTCGTTTTGCAACCACAGACCTCAATGATTTATACCGTCGTATTCTTAATAGAAACAACCGTTTGAAACGTCAAAAAGAACAAAACGCCCCACATTTAATTACAAAAAACGAAAAACGCATGCTACAAGAAGCCGTAGATGCATTAATTGACAACTCTAAACGGGGTAGAAAAGTTGTCGTTGAGAAAAACCGTCCACTAAAATCCTTGTCTGATATGCTACGAGGAAAACAGGGGCGATTCCGTCAAAATCTATTAGGTAAACGCGTCGATTATTCTGGTCGTAGTGTTATTGTAGTCGGACCAGATTTAGAGATGTATCAATGTGGTATCCCCAAAGAAATGGGTATTTCATTATTCAAACCCTTTGTCATTAAAGAATTAATCAATCGTGAAATTGCATCAAACATCAAAAGTGCAAAAGGAATGATTGAACGCTTAGACGGACGTATTTGGGAAGTGCTAGAAGACGTTATCAAAGAGCATCCTGTATTATTAAACCGTGCACCTACATTACATAGATTAGGTATTCAAGCGTTTGAACCAAAATTGGTTGAAGGTAAAGCCATTCGGTTACATCCGCTTGTCACCACCGCATTTAACGCAGATTTTGATGGTGACCAAATGGCGGTTCACGTACCGTTGAGTGAAGAAGCACAAGCTGAGGCCAGAGTCTTAATGTTAGCTTCCAACAACATCTTAAACCCCAAAGACGGCAAACCGGTTGTTACGCCTTCTCAAGACATGGTACTTGGGAACTACTATCTTACTTTAGAACGCGTTGATCAAAAAGGTGAGGGGTATATATTTAAGGACTCTAAAGAAGCCTTACTAGCTTACGACAATGGTGAGATTACTTTGCACGCCTTAATTGCACTGCGTGCTTCTACGTTAGGGAACGCGCCTTTGACAGAAACGCAAAAAAAGGGTTACCTATTAACTACCGTTGGTAAATTGATTTTTAACGCTATCTTGCCAAAAACCTTCCCTTATCTAAACGAACCTACAACCATTAACTTAGATTACAATACTCCAGATCATTATTTTATTGGCCATGGCGAAAATGTCAAAGAAGCCATAGCGAATCGATTGACTTTAGAGAAGAAGTATCAAGAACTTGCTAGATTGCAAAGAGATGTCAATGACCCACAAGACTCGCAAGTCGTCAACTTGGAAAATGCGATTGTCGAGTTGGAGAAAAAAGGCGCAAAACGCTTGGTTGAACCATTTAGAAAAAGGTTCTTATCTTTGATTATTTCACGTGTCTTTGTAGATTTTAAAATTAACGAGACTTCAAAGATGCTAGATAAAATGAAAAATCTTGGATTTATGTATTCTACACATGCTGGAATCACCGTTAGCGCATTTGACGTCAATCCTTACAGTAAAAAACAAAATGTCTTACTGGCGGCTGACCAAAAAGTAGAAGACATTCAAGAAATGTTTGAAGACGGCTTTTTAACCGACAACGAACGTTATAATCTCGTATTAGAAGTATGGAAAGAAACCAAAGATACGATTGAAAAAGGCTTAGCTGAAGAATTGACTACAGACAACCATATAAAAATGATGAGTGATTCGGGTGCACGAGGAAATATTTCGAACTTCACCCAGCTTGCTGGGATGCGCGGATTGATGTCCAACCCATCAGGTAAAACGATTGAGTTACCCATCAAAGCGGCTTTCCGTGAAGGTCTTACGATGAGTGAGTTCTTCATCTCCACCCACGGTGCTAGAAAAGGTTCTACCGATACGGCACTTAAAACGGCTGACTCTGGTTATCTAACTAGACGATTAGTGGATGTTTCGCAAGATTTAGTCGTTACAGAATTGGATTGTGGGACTGATGCAGGTATCGTAGTTCAAGATATTTTGGACGGCGATGAAAAAGCTATAGAACCTTTATCAGACCGTCTTTTGGGGCGCTACACACAAGAAACGGTGTATCACCCTGAAACCGGTGAGGTAATTGTAGAAAAAGATACCTACTTAAGTGCCGAGCGGGTTCAAAGTATTATAGAAGCTGGCATTGATGAGGTCCGGATTCGCACGGTCTTGACCTGTAGCGCTCAGCAAGGTGTTTGTACGAAATGTTATGGACAAAACTTAGCCACAGGTGGCGAAGTTGAAGTCGGTGAAGCGGTAGGTATCATTGCGGCACAATCTATTGGTGAACCTGGTACACAGTTAACCATGAGAACCTTCCATACCGGCGGTGTAGCTGGGGCGGATATTACCCAAGGTTTACCAAGGATTCAAGAGCTTTTTGAAGCCCGCAAGCCTAAAGGTTTAGCTATCATTAGCGAAATTGATGGTAATATTGAGCAGATTGAACAAATTGATGAACGGTATAAAGTTTATGTATCCAACGGTGAAGATACGAAAGAATATGAAACGGACTCCAACGTTACGTTGTTGGTTGAAGAAGGTCAAACGGTTCAAGCTGGAGAAAAAATTACAGAAGGTTCGATTGATCCTAAACAACTCTTAAAAGTTACCGATGCCGAGACCGTTCAAAAATACATTTTAAAAGAAGTTCAAAAAGTATATCGTTCTCAAGGTGTAGAGATATCTGATAAACATATTGAAATCATCATTCACCAAATGATGCGTAAATTAAAAGTTATCATTGAAGGTGAAACAGAGTTATTACCGGGTGCGGCTGTCTCACTAAGAGAGTTTAAACAAGCCAACCTAAACGCTATTACCGAAAGAAAGCGTCCTGCGGTTGCAAAACCATTGTTGCTCGGTATCACCAGAGCTTCATTACGCAGCGAATCTTTCTTGAGCGCCGCTAGTTTCCAAGAGACCACACGTGTCCTTACCGATGCCGCTATACGTGGCAAGACCGATGATTTGGTTGGTCTTAAGGAAAACGTGATTATCGGTGGACGCATTCCTGCAGGGACGGGTATACTGAAACACACTCGATTTGACTATGAAAAACCCGAACCGGAAATTGAAGATCTCATCGAAAGTGAAGATAGCGTCATCGACGAAGAATATGTGCACGAAGAAGAAGAACATGATTATACGGAGTTCGTTGAAAAATTCCGTGATGAATAGTATTATAAGTGCTCGGATAAGCCCTTTATCCGAGCGCTTTTTAAAAAACATCACAAGGTGTTGACACACCTGGTATAGTAGTGTATAATTACTACGCGAAAGTCGACATGCATCATAGGGTTTACAACTAAACCCCTATTTTTTTGAGAAAAATGACACACTTGGATAAGTTGTTTCATAACGAGAGAAAGGAGGAATATTATGCCAACCATTAATCAGTTAGTTCGCAAAGGACGTGTAACGCGTAAGAAAAAAACAAAGTCTCCAGCGCTTTCTATTAATTATAACTCTTTAAATAGAGCGTATACACACCTGCCAAGCCCACAAAAACGTGGTGTTTGTACCCGTGTTGCGACTTTGACACCGAAAAAACCTAACTCAGCTTTACGTAAGTATGCTCGTGTTCGTTTGACTAACGGCGTTGAGGTTACAGCGTATATTCCCGGTATTGGCCACAAACTACAAGAACATAGTGTGGTACTAATACGCGGTGGTCGTGTTAAAGACCTTCCGGGTGTTCGCTATCATATCGTTCGCGGTACACTAGATACCGGAGGCGTTATTGATCGTAAACAAGGCCGTTCGAAATACGGTACGAAAAAAGACGGTGCTTTATAGAGATAAACTAAAGCTTATGAAAGGAGGAATCGTTTATGCCTCGTAAAGGACACATAGCCAAAAGAGATGTTTTACCTGACCCAATTTATAATTCGAAATTGATTACCAAACTGATTAATAATATTATGAACGATGGTAAAAAAACCACAGCACAAAAAATTATATACAACGCATTTAACCGGGTTGAGGAAATTACCAACAAGCCACCCAAAGAAGTCTTTGAAGAAGCGCTCAACAACATTATGCCTACATTTGAAGTGCGCGCTAGACGTATTGGGGGTCAAAACTATCAAGTTCCCATGGAGGTTCGTGAAGAAAGACGCTATACATTAGGTCTGCGTTGGTTGACCTTGTATGCACGCTTACGCAACGAAAGAACCATGGATGAAAGATTAGCAAAAGAGATTGTAGATGCGGCAAATAATACTGGACAAGCCGTTAAAAAACGTGAGGATATGCACAGAATGGCTGATGCGAATAAAGCATTTGCGCATTATCGCTGGTAGAAAGGAGTACACATTATGGCACGTAAATACAGCTTACAACTAACACGAAACATAGGCATAATGGCCCATATTGACGCGGGTAAGACAACCACAACTGAACGTGTGTTGTATCATACCGGTAGAATTCACAAAATGGGCGAAACCCATGATGGTGCTTCACAAATGGATTGGATGGCCCAAGAACAAGAACGTGGGATTACCATCACATCTGCAGCGACAACGGCATTTTGGAAAGATCATCGCGTTAATATCATCGACACCCCAGGACATGTTGATTTTACCGTTGAGGTATCACGCTCCTTGCGTGTACTCGACGGCGCAGTAGCTGTCTTGGATGCACAAGCCGGTGTAGAGCCTCAAACAGAGACTGTTTGGCGTCAAGCAACCGAATATATGGTTCCTAGAATCGTATTTGTGAACAAGATGGATAAAATCGGCGCAGATTTTGAATATAGCGTTAGCAGCATCAAAGACCGTTTAGGCGTCAAAGCCGCCGCGATTCAGTGGCCTATAGGCGCTGAGAGCGATTTTGAGGGCATCATAGATTTAATTGAGATGAAAGCCTATCATTTTGATGGTGGCGTTAATGAAGAAGCCAAAGAGATCGATATTCCAGATTACTTACTTGAACTCACTGAAGCAAAACGCAGTGAGTTGATCGAAGAGTTAGCGGACTTTGACGAAGACTTGATGATGGCTTACTTAGAAGGTGAAGACGTTGAGGTCGAGTTACTCAAAAAAGTTATCCGCAAAGCGACATTAGAGGTAGATTTCTTCCCTGTCTTATGCGGTAGTGCCTTTAAAAACAAAGGCGTTAAACTCATGCTGGATGGCGTCATTGACTATTTGCCTTCACCCACCGATGTCGTTAAGATTCGCGGTATCATGAAAGATACTGAAGAAGAGGTAAAAGTCACTATCAATGATGAAGGGAAATTTGCTGCTTTAGCATTTAAAGTTGCGACAGACCCTTATGTAGGACGTTTAACTTATTTCCGCGTCTACTCAGGCACGCTTGAAAAAGGATCGTACATTATCAATACGACCAAAGGCAACAAAGAGCGGATTGGACGTATCTTGCAGATGCATGCGAACCACAGAGAAGAGATTAATAAAGTCTATTCTGGCGATATCGCAGCAGCAATCGGGCTTAAGAATACGGCGACTGGTGATACGTTAGCCGAAGAAAAACATCCCATCATTTTAGAACGTATGAACTTTCCTGAACCGGTTATTAGTGTAGCCATTGAGCCTAAATCGAAAGCCGATCAGGATAAAATGGGCACCGCCTTGCAAAAACTGGCAGAAGAAGACCCCACTTTCAGAACTTATACCGATGATGAAACGGGCCAGACCATTATTGCGGGGATGGGTGAGTTGCATCTCGATATCATCGTAGATAGAATGAAACGCGAGTTCAAGGTCGAAGCTAATGTAGGTGCACCTCAAGTATCTTACAGAGAAACCTTTACTAAAGACTCAGAAATCGAAGGAAAGTTTGTTCGCCAATCTGGTGGTCGTGGTCAATATGGTCACGTTTGGGTTAAATTTGAACCCAACGAAAATCAAGGCTTTGAGTTTGTGGATAAAATCGTTGGGGGTTCAGTTCCTCGCGAATATATTCCAGCAGTTGAAGCCGGATTAAAAGAATCACTAGAAAATGGGGTTGTGGCAGGCTATCCTATCATCAATGTTAAAGCGACCCTTTATGATGGTTCTTACCACGATGTCGACTCTAATGAAATGGCCTTTAAAGTAGCAGCATCCTATGCGGTGCGCGCGGCTAAAGACAAATGTCAACCAATCTTGTTAGAGCCTATCATGAATGTGGATGTTATTGCACCCGATGACTACATGGGCAATGTAATCGGTGATATCACCTCAAGAAGAGGTAAGGTGGAAAACCAACAACAAAGGGGAAATGCGCATCAAATCAATGCCAAAGTACCACTATCTGAGATGTTTGGTTATGCCACATCCTTAAGATCCAACACGCAAGGGCGAGGGAATTACACTATGCAATTTTCTCACTATGACCCTGCACCAAAATCTATTTCAGAAGAAATTATCAAAAAAAGAAACGGCTAAATGAATGTACTTGCATTATAATTTATAATGCGATAAAATATCTATGTTATCCAAGACCAATTAAGGAGGAAATAACGAAATGGGAAAACAAAAATTTGAACGTAAAGGAACACATGTCAATATTGGAACTATCGGACACGTAGACCACGGGAAAACAACTTTAACAGCTGCGATTGCGACCGTTTTAAACCGTAGAGGCATCGGTGACACAGCAGCTTCAGACTATGCTTCAATTGACAATGCACCAGAAGAAAAAGAAAGAGGCATCACCATCAATACAGCGCACATTGAGTATGCAACAGACAACCGTCACTATGCGCACGTTGACTGCCCAGGCCACGCTGACTATGTTAAAAACATGATTACAGGTGCGGCCCAAATGGATGGATCAATCTTAGTGGTTAGCGCCGCAGATGGTCCTATGCCACAAACGCGTGAACATATCTTATTGAGCCGCCAGGTAGGTGTGCCTAAGATTGTTGTATTCTTGAATAAAACCGATATGGTTGATGATGAAGAATTACTAGAACTTGTTGAAATGGAAGTACGCGAGCTCTTAAGCGAATATGACTTCCCAGGCGACGATGTACCCGTTATTATGGGTTCTGCATTAAAAGCGCTTGATGGCGACAAAGAACACGAAGATAAAATTATCGAACTTATGGAAGCTGTCGATGAATATATCGACGACCCTGTTCGTGAAACAGACAAGCCTTTCTTGATGCCTGTTGAGGACGTATTCAGCATCACTGGTCGTGGAACCGTTGCTACGGGTCGTGTTGACCGCGGTAAAGTTAAAGTACAAGACGAAGTTGAAATCGTTGGTATTAAACCAACACGTAAAACGGTTGTTACCGGTGTTGAAATGTTCCGTAAGTTGCTTGATGATGCACAAGCAGGCGACAACATTGGCGCATTGCTTCGCGGTGTAACTCGTGATGATATTCAACGTGGACAAGTATTGGCTAAGCCAGGAAGCGTTACACCTCATACGAAATTTAAAGGTGAAGTATACGTGCTTTCTAAAGAAGAAGGTGGACGTCATACCCCATTCTTCTCAAACTACAGACCACAATTCTATTTCCGTACGACCGATGTTACAGGCGTAATCGAATTGCCTGAAGGCGTGGAAATGGTTATGCCAGGCGATAACGTTGAAATGAACGTTGAACTTATTTACCCAATTGCCTTAGAACAAGGAACGAAGTTCTCTATCCGTGAAGGCGGTAGAACTGTAGGCGCTGGCGTTGTAGCTGAAGTATCTAATTAGTTTTTCAAATAAAAAGAGGCGCAAGCCTCTTTTTTTATACCTTTTTTTGATACAATAAAGGTAAGCTAAAATAGGAGTGAGATCATGTATATAGACACACACGTACATTTAAATAACGATGCTTTGTATAATGAGTTAGATCATTACGTAAAAAAAGCTTATGATAATGGTGTAAAAAAAATGATCGTCATCGGTTATGATCCACTCATGAATCAACGGGCTATCGAAATCGCTTCCAAATACGACTTTGTTTATGCTTCTGTAGGTATTCATCCTACACGTGTAAAAAATATGCAATCCGATGAATTTGCACAATTAAAATCACTGATTGAACATCCTAAAGTGGTGGGGATTGGCGAATGTGGGATGGATTTATATTGGGATAAATCAAACCAAGAGGCCCAAATTGAAATTTTTAAAAAACAAATCGAGCTTGCACAAGCTGTGGATATGCCGTTATCTATTCATATGCGTGAGGCTACCCAAATAACGTATGAGACCCTAAAGCCATACGCACCCATTAAAGGGATTATGCATTGCTATAGTGGCTCAGAAGAAATGGCCCATAAATTTATACAACTTGGCTTGCATGTTTCTTTAGGTGGACCTGTAACCTTCAAAAATGCTAAAACACCCAAAGCGGTGGCAAAAATAGTTCCTAAAGACAAGTTGCTCATTGAAACCGATGCGCCTTTTTTAGCACCTCATCCCTATAGAGGCAAACAAAACGACTCTAGTTACTTACCATTGATTGCTAATGCAATTGCACAGGAACGTCGAGAAAAGGCAGAAGACATCGCTGCCTTGACAACTCAAAATGCCATAAAGCTTTTTAAACTGGAGTGATGAAAATGAAAAAACTAGGTTTGTTTTTAACCTTACTAGTTAGTTTATTCATCTTAAGTAGCTGTGATTTTCTGTTCATAGAAGAAGAAGAGGAAAAAATAATTTACGACGTCAACGAATATACTTTGAATGAGTTGCTTGACTTAGTGGAAAAAATGATGGATGATAGTTTTGAAAGGATCAGATACGACTTAGATAGCTTTGAAGAAGCTGCCACAGATATGTTAGAACGACGTGGAGATACAGTCGTTGGGATTCGTGTCGGGGGATTGATTTCTTCTGGAACGGCATCAGGTGTGATATACAGAAAGTCAGGTGATCATTATTATGTGGTTACTAATCATCATGTGATACATCCTGATGATCGAGCAACCCCGTTTTCTCAAGTAGAAATTGTCTATGAACGAAATGGCATGCTTTTCACCATTAGCAATAATAACACTGAAATATTGGGCTTAGATCGCACTACAGATTTGGCAGTCATAAGGTTCACTTCAAGTCGAAACTTTCCTGTTGCTGAGTTCGGTGATTCTTACGATCTAAAAAGTGGTCAATTTGTGTATGCCATTGGCAATCCTTTAGGATTCGATTATTTTGGTAGTGTGACCATGGGCGTTGTTAGTGGACTGGCTAGATTTGTTCCGGGCAGTGAGTATGAAGTGCCCTTCTTACAACACGATGCAGCTATATCACCAGGCAATAGTGGTGGTGGATTATTCGATATTAACGGTCAATTGATTGGCATTAATAACATGAAAATTGTTGAAGATGCGACAACGAATATTAACTTTGCCATTCCATCCAATACGGTTCATAGAATTGTAACAGAACTTGAAGAAAGCGGACAAGTACAAAGGCCATATTTTGGTATAGAAGCCGCTAGTGGCGTGAGTGCTTGTGGTCAAGAATATGGTGTTTGTGTCAGCCGTGTAGATACAGATGGCACCGCTATTGATAGCGGACTAGAGGCTGGCGATATCATCATTGGTTACCGATTAGAGTCATGGGAAGAATACGTAGATGTTTATAACTTCAATGATTTACGCGAGGCGATACTTAATTCACAAGTGGGCGACAATGTAAGTGTAAAATATATTAGAGATGACCAGACGTATGAATCACCATACGTACCATTGGTCATACATCCAGACGATCGATAGGAGGAATTTTATTTATGATTCAAACCATTAAAGACAGACGCTCTATTAGGACTTATGAGAATGTATTTTTAAGCACCGAAGACAAAGCTAAAATTGATAATTTGATTAAAGAAGTCGGTGCCCTGAAAGGACCGTTTAACAACACGATTCGTTTTGAATATGTTAAAAACATCATTCCCGGGAAGAAGCAAGGTGTGATTGGCACATATGGCTTTGTCAAAAATGCACCGGCCTTTATCGTTGGTGTTGGTAGCAAGCAGTTTGAACACCTAGTTGACTACGGCTTTATTTTTGAACACTTGATTTTAAGGTTGACAGAAATGGGATTAGGTACGGTTTGGCTTGGGGGTACGTTTAACCGCAGCAAGTTTGAAATTGACTTAAACGACGATGAGTTTATTCCGGCTATCACACCGGTTGGGTATCCTGCAGATAAGCCTTCTTTAAGAGAACGTGCGATTCGAAGTAAAGCCAATGCGGATAACCGCAAACCGTTCGAGGATCTGTTTTTTCATGAAGCATTTGATAAGCCTTTAAAACGCAAAACCTATCCCTTGATTTCAAAAGTTCTTGATTTAGTTCAAACCGCGCCCTCTGCTTCGAATAAACAGCCATGGCGTGTCTTGGTCGATGATAGGCATTTACATCTTTATTTAAAAGAAAACAAAAAATATGTTGCGATGCTTCCATATAATATTCAAGCTTTAGACATGGGGATTGCTGCTGCCCATATTTCAATTGGTCTAAAAGAACACAAATTATCCTATGACATTGAACAAAACGACAAAGCGTTAACCGCAGATGGCTTGCGTTATGTACTCTCTTTCAAGTTGAAAAAATCTTTGGCTTAAGCTATGAAAAAAGCCTTTTTAACCATGGCTTTAGGCTACTGCCTTCAAAGGAGAAAATGATATGGGTTTAACGGCTGGCATCATCGGGTTGCCTAATGTTGGTAAATCTACATTGTTTAATGCTATTACGAATGCAAAAGTCAATGCGGCTAACTATCCTTTTGCGACTATTGATCCAAATGTGGGCACGGTAAATGTGCCAGATCAACGCTTGCAAGACATTGCTGAAATTATCAATCCTAAAAGTACAATACCAACGAGTTTTGAGTTTACTGATATCGCTGGTTTAGTTAAGGATGCCTCTAAAGGTGAAGGTCTTGGAAATCAATTTTTGTCTCATATCAAAAACGTGGATGCGATCGTTCAAGTAGTACGTTGTTTCGAAGATTCCGATATCATCCATGTCAATAACAAAATTGATCCCATCCAGGATATTGAGATTATCAACACGGAATTGACGATTGCAGATTTAGAATTAGTTGAAAAACGATTGCCAAAGATTGAAAAAAAAGCCATGTTAAAAGTAGACCGGGACATCGAAAGAGAATATAAGTTACTGCTTGAGATTAAAGAGAACTTATTAAAGAACCAACCCATTCGTAATATGACATTAAATAGACACGAACAAAACACAATTAAACCTTATGGTTTTTTAACGCATAAACCAATGATTTATGTGTGCAATATAAGTGAAACCATGCTTTTAGAAGCAGAAAACGAGCCTATGCTTAAAGCTGTTTATGAGTATGCCCAAAAAGAAGGCAATCAAGCTATAAGCATCAGTGCACAATTTGAAATGGAACTTAGTGAGTTGAGTGAGTCTGAAAAAAGAGAGTTTCTCGAAAGCATGGATATAGAAGCATCGGGTTTAGATGGTCTGATTAAAAAAAGCTATCAGTTGTTGCAATTAGAAACCTTTTTTACAACAGCTGAAAACAAATTGCGGGCATGGACGTTTAAAAAAGGTATGAATGCCCAACAGTGTGCAGGCATTATCCATAGTGATTTTGAAAAAGGATTTATTAAAGCCGAAACCATCAAGTATGATGATTTAATGCAATACAGAAGTCTCCAAAAAGCTAGGGAAGCAGGGAAAATGCGATTGGAAGGCAAGGAATACCTTGTTAAAGATGGCGATATATTATTATTCAGATTTAATGTATGAGGAGTTTTTTTACTATGAGCGAAGGTGCAATTTTCTTAGCATACGTACGCGTTACATTTATGCTGTTTTTCATTACTTTTTTTGTGAATATTTTCGTGCAATATTTTAGATCAGGTGTGATTACCCCAAGAAAGATTTTTACCTATAAAGCCGGCGGATTATTTGAACACTATAAGATTGTCGGTATTATTATGTTCACGCTGTTGATGATTCACGGCATTTTTAACATCAACCCCATGGCGACGGGAGAAGAATCCAATTGGCTTAGTTTTTCGATTGAGTTTTTACTCATGTATATCCCCTTAGTTATTTTTACGGGGTTTTTCTTCATTTTTCTGTTCTTTTTGTTGCTTTACGGGGTTGCTCGCATCAAGAAGGTGGAACAACCAGCTGTCTTTATTCAAACGAAATCACGCTTAGTCATCAACTTAGCTTTAGCCTTAGCGCTTGTGCTTGTGACCTTGATTATGAGTTTATTATTGGTAGGTGCACTTCGATAAATCAACGCTAATTTCAACGTATAGTTTAAGACTTTAAAGAATAAGGTGAATCCATGAATACAACCATTATTTCAATCGGCAATGAGTTATTGAGCGGCCAAACGGTTAATACTAATCTAGCCTACTTAGCGAAAAACTTAAAACCCCTCGGTATAGAAGTATCTAAGGCGATAACCATCAAAGATAGTAAACAAGCTATATTTGATGCTTTGGATGCTGTAGATACCAAACTGGTCATTTTTACGGGTGGCCTTGGTCCGACCCATGATGACATCACCAAAGAAACGGTTTGTGAGTATTTTGGTTTAACCTTGGTGGAACATCCTGAGATATTAAATCAAATTCAAGCGTATTTCAAACGGTTAAATAGAGATATGAAGCCCACCAACCGTAAACAAGCTTTTTTTCCAAAAACAGCGACCATCCTAAACAATGATTTTGGCACAGCGCCGGGGATGATAGTCACGGCTCAGGATAAAACGATTGCACTCTTACCAGGGCCCCCAAGTGAATTAAAACCCATGAGTAAATACATGATTGAACATTTAAAAGCGTTTATAGAAAAGCCCTTAATTCAAAGAGGATACCGTCTTGTGGGGATTGGTGAAAGCGACATAGAAAACGCTATGCAAGATTTTTATGAAACACATAACGAAGTGGATATTGCCCCCTATGCTAGTTTGGGTGAGGTGGTATATCTTTTTACATCCGCCAAAGAACAACCTTTAGGTCAGGCGTTAAAATCTTTTAAGAAAAAATTTGCCCCTTATATCGTTGGAGAACATCACTTAAGTCTAGAAACGATTGTGTTTCAAACGCTGCTGAGTTTGAATAAAACCATTAGTTTCGCGGAATCATGTACGGGCGGTATGTTAGCGTCACGCATGGTCAATGTGCCTGATGCCTCGAAAGTGTTTAAAGAAAGCTATGTGTTATATGACAACGAAAGCAAAATTAAACATTTGGGTCTTAATGCTCAAATATTAGAGAAGTTTGGCGCAGTTAGTGAGCAATGCGTCTATGAGCTCGCCTACCAACTTGCCCAAAAGACCAATGCCGATATAACCTTAAGTATCTCGGGTATCGCTGGACCGAGTGGTGGGACAAAGGATAAACCGGTTGGAACCGTATATTTTGGTCTTTATACTGAGGGCATCACCAAAACCGATCATAAAGTTTTTTCTGGCGATCGTCAGATGATTAGACAAAAGGCGACTTCACATGCTTTATTCCTTGCTTATAAGGCGTTGATGCATCATGAAGATTAACATCACGGAGGGACAGCACAAAAACATTCCTTATTTAATCTATGATAGTGAAGCCGCGCGTCGTTTAATATTTATTAACCATGGCATTTATGGATCAAAAGAACAAGTTATGCATCTTTTGGGTCCTCAACTCGTCAAACTGGGGTATCAGGTTGTGGCTATTGATGCGTATAAACATGGTAAACGGATTGAAGAACCGTATGCCAGTAAAGATAAGGTTTTATCTCGCTTAAGAATATTTGGAGTAGTAAAACAAACCACAAAGGATATCTTAACGCTGTTTAAGGATAAATTTAATCACCGTTACCAAACATTTGACGCTTTGGGTGTATCTATGGGCGGTTATACCGCTTATTATTTGACCACTCAAACGACTCATTTGGATACGTTTGTAGCGATGATTTCTTCTCCCGCTTTTTCAAAAGCTAAAGTACATGAGTTACCTAAAGACTACTCAAAAGAACTACAAAAAGAAGCTAAAGAAGTAGAAAACCTGGTGGCATCCATGGATGTGTCTAATTCGGTTGAAGATATGCAGTTCAAACATGGGATTGCCTTAAATGGTACGTTAGATGAGCTGGTACCAATGAAACACACCAAAGATTTTATTGAGAGACATCCAGATTTACCCATGGTTTTTAAGACTTATGACACCGAGCACAAACTTACAAAATCGATGAGTGAAGATATGCTTTCGCTTTTGAAAAAACGGTTTTAAATTGTTTACATTACCATAAGCTTATGCTATAATTTACTATCGTGAGAAAACTCACGTTTTTTCCTTGCTGCAATGCAGCCATTAGACCAAAAGGAGGTAAAAAAAATGACTAAATACGAGATTATGTACATCATCCGTCCTACCGTTGATGAAGATGCTCGCAAAGCCTTAATAGAGGAACTGCAAAACATCTTTAAAACACACGATTCCGAAGTTACTAAAGTGGATGAGTGGGGCATGCGTGAATTAGCCTATGAAATCGAGAAACATGAAAAAGGCTATTACGTAGTGATGGATGTTAAAGCGACCCAAGCGGCACGTCAAGAATTTGAACGTGTTATCGGGCTTAAAGAAGATATCATTCGTCATTTAATTATTAAAGACGTACGTTAAACTCAAAATTGAGGTGAAGTTATGATTAACCGCGCCATTTTAGTAGGGCGTCTAACCAAAGACCCCGAATTAAGAAGAACGTCAAACGATATTCCTGTGACTACGTTTACGGTTGCAGTTAATCGAACGTTCAAAAACCAACAAGGTGAACAACAAGCTGATTTTATCAACTGTGTCGTTTGGCGCAGACAAGCTGAAAACGTTGCACAGTATGTCAATAAAGGCAGTTTGGTTGGTGTTGAGGGTAGAATTCAAACCAGAAGTTATGAAGATAACGAAGGCGTACGTAAATACGTCGTTGAAATCGTTGCGGATTCCGTTCAGTTCTTAGAACCTAAAGGAACCACGCCCCAAGCCAATAATCAAAATCAATATCAAACACAAAATGATAGATCTCAAAACCAAAATCAATCAAGCGATGACGATTTAAAAGACATTGACATCGCCGATGATGACTTACCATTTTAAAAAGGAGGCATTTCAATGGCAAGACCAAGAGGCAATTTTAGAAAACGCCGCAAAAAAGTATGTTATTTTACCGAAAATAAGATTAAATATATCGATTATAAAGACGCAGATATGTTGAGACGTTTCATCTCAGATCGTGGTAAAATTCTGCCTAAACGCGTTACTGGCACAAAAGCAGGTTACCAAAAAGAATTAAGTGTCGCAATTAAGCGTGCACGTCATATGGCTTTACTACCATTCGTCAAAGATTAAGTTTAAAAATACGCGATTTCCGCGTATTTTTTTTGTATAATGAAAACGAGGTGGTTAGATGGAAACACTAAATCTAAATAGTGAAAAAATCCAAAGACTTAATGCGTTTATGTCAACGTTAAAACAAGATATGAGCAGAGAAGCAAAAAGGGATCTTTATGAAGCTTACAAAGATGTCTTGTTAGATGTTCGTCCAATTGACTTATTTTATGTAGAAATGTATAAACAAGACACCAAAGAAAGCATGCAAGCGATAAAAAAGACGGCAAACAAATTTGTGAATGTCTTTTTAAAAGGGCTAAAATGCCCAAAGAAAGCGCATGACCACCCGTTTTTTCAAGCCATGCGGGGAGAAAAAAGGTTGCTAGATTGGTCATAAAAAAAACGCCTTAAGGCGTTTTTAGCTTAAAGGCGTTATGCGTTTCATCAAATATACAAAAGGCGTATCGAGCAAGGCAACGAAAAGCTTGATAAGATAGGTAGTAATTAGAATATTAATTAAAATAGAAGCTTCATGAATACCTAAAAAGGCAATCGGGACAAAAATCAAGGTATCGATTAGTTGTGAGGCTAACGTTGAACCAAGGTTTCTAATGTAAAGCGTCTTATCGCTGTGAAAAGTCTTTTTGATTTTTTGGAAAAGGTGAACATCCAAAAGTTGACTAACGATATAAGCAAGCATACTTCCAAGCGCTATGCGCGGCATTAATGAAAAGATTGTTGTTAAGGCTTCGTGTGCAAAATCATCACTATGGGGGATAAACCATAGGGCCATATTCATAATTAATACCATCGCTATCAAAGATGAAAAACCGATGTAAACCGCTTTTTTGGCTTCTTTCAAACCGTATTTTTCATTCAATGTATCCGTGATTAAAAAAAGTGATCCATACATGATATTACCTAGTGTAGCAGTTAGGGTAAAAATCTCAATGGTTTTTGTTACTTGGATGTTTGCTAGGACCGTACCCATAGCAATCCACGCAAACAAACCTATTTTACCAAAGAGCTTGTACATTATTAATACCAATACAAAATTAAGTAATAAAAAAGCAAACCATAATAATTCATTCATCATAATGCCTCCTAGTTTTGATATCGCAGGATGGTTACGAACTGCGTCAAAATAACATTATAGTCGCTTGTTCAATCTATGTCAAGAAATCCTAACAGTCGTTAGAATATCCAAGTTTACTATGATATAATATGCTCATACAAAATCCCCAAGAGGTGGCTTATATGCAAAATCGTTTTAAAGCGATGTTAAGCATTTACCTATTATTGATTATCGTTTTAACCATAGGTCTTTTTATCTTAACCGATCTGACGGTTAGTTTGCTGGTGTTGACCGCTTTTTTGGTTCTAACGTTATCTTATTACCATTTAGATAAAAGTATGCATGAACGCATCTTAAAACATCGAAAAAGTGAATTAGACGAACTAAAAGCTTTGTTCAAAAAGAAATCGGCTTTAGATGAGCATATTATTAACACGATGCCAACGGGCATTATCATTTTAGATGAAACTTATAATATTACGTTTGCCAATGCTACGGCAAAGCGAATTTTTGACAACGTATTACACGATAGACCTTTGGAAAAAATTCACGAACCGATTTTTAAAGCTTTGCAAAGCCAACGGTTAAAAAAAGCAGAAACCTTTAACATTTATAATCATTACTATAGTGTACAATATGCAAAGCATGCTCAAGCTTTGTTTATAGATAATGTTCATGAAAAAATAGAAATCAAAAATGCCTATCAACAAAAAACCATGGCTATCGGCGTTTTACATCTAGATAATTTCGAAGAAGCCTTGAGTATATTAGATGTAAAAAAACGCAACGAGATTCAGGGTGAATATCTAGGGTTGTTAGATAAGTGGGCTATGGATAATGAATGCCATTTGGTACCTGTGACGGCATCTAAAATATTTGTTTATATGTATCGGAAAAATTTGGAACACATTATTTCCCAAGAGTTTGATGTTTTAGATGATATTGCTCAAATCTCAAAAGAACATGATTTGGTAGTTAGTCTAAGCGGTGGTTTTGCTTGTGCTAACATTCCATTGGCCGTTTTGGCTTCTACTGCGGAAGAAGCTTTAGACCTTGCTTTATCTAGAGGTGGCGATCAGATTGCCATCAACATTCAAGGTGAGAACTTCAAGTATTTTGGGGGTAATACCAATACCCAAGAAAAACGAACCCGTATCTCTAGTCGTATACACGCCCAAAAACTCGATTTGTTGTTTGCGCCTGCATCTAGGGTTTTCATTATGCCACACACTTTTCCTGATTGTGATGCTTTAGGTAGTGCAATCGGCATGATGAAAATGGCAATCGCGGCAAAGAAGGATGCTTATATTGTGGTTGACTTTGACGCTTTGGATCCGACGGTCGCAAAAATCATCACATTGATGGAATACGAATATGTTTCTTTGTTAGACCATATCATTTCACCGGAAAAAGCGTTAAGTATGATGGATAAGCAAAGCGTATTGATTTTAGTTGACCATCATTCTCATGGTCAGTTAATTAGTGATAAAGTTTTACAAAAAAGCAATACACTAGCGATTATTGACCATCACCGAAAATTATCAGATGCCATCGAGGAAGTGGATGTTGCTTATATTGAACCTTATGCTTCTAGTAGTAGCGAGCTGGTGGTCGAGATGCTAAGCGTCTTTCCTAAAACGGTCGAACTGAACCCGTTTGAAGCTACGATTATGTTAGCTGGAATGATAGTAGATACCAATAATTTCACGTATAGAACCGGGGCTCGAACCTTTGAGGCCGCTGCGATTTTAAGAAAATTTAATGCGGATACCTACAAAATACGAAACATATTAAGAGAATCGTTTAAAGATATTCAAATTAAAGGTGACTTATTCCGACGTGCTGAAATCATCAGTAAGCGTTTCGCTTTAGTTGTCGTTCCTGATGAGATAGAAGCAGATAGAAGTCTTTTAGCTAAAGTTGCTGATGATTTACTAGAAATTGAATATGTGGTTGCCGCATTTGCCATCGGAGATATTGATAGTAATGAAGTCGGTATTAGTGCGCGAAGTTTAGAAGGTTTTAGTGTTCAAAGAATTATGGAAGCCTTTGGTGGTGGTGGTCATTTGAATAACGCTGGAGCTCAGCTAGAAAATGAAGATAAACATGATGTAAAAGCAAAACTACAAAAACATTTAGAACAGCTTAAACAGGAGGGAAGACCTATGAAAGTTATTTTACAAAAAGATGTTAAAAACCAAGGAAAAAAAGGTGAAATCGTTGAGGTTGCACCTGGATTTGGTAATTATTTATTAACTTCAAAACAAGCCATAGAAGCTACACCAGAGAACTTACAAGCGATAGAAGATGAACGAGAAAAAGCGCATCAAGCAGAATTGCAACATATCGAAGACATGAAAGCTTTGAAAAAGCAAATTGATTATCGTGCGGTTAAAGTATATGTTAAGCTTGGTAAGGGCGGTAAATTTTTTGGGAAAATTACTACCAAACAAATTTCAGCTGCCTTTAAAGAACAACACAACATCGATTTGGACAAACGTAAAATCCAATTAGAAGAAGACATAAACGCTTTGGGTACATATACGCTCAACGTTAAATTGCACAAGGATATTCAAGCGCAGTTTGAACTACTTGTCTTGGAGGCATAATTATGGACACGCAAAACATTCCGCACAATATTGATGCCGAACAAAACGTACTAGGTTCGGTGTTTATCGATCAAAACACCGTAAAGACCATTTCGGATGCTTTAAATAAAGATGACTTTTACAATCGCCGTCACCGCATTATTTATGGTGCAATTTTGGAGCTGTTTCAAGATAACATTGACATCGATTATACGACCTTGATCGATCGTTTAGAAACCCAGCAATTACTAGAGGAAGCCGGTGGTTCAGATTATATCTTAGGGCTTGCGGATACCACGCCTTCTATCATGAATCTTGAACATCACATTAACATTGTTCGTGATAAAGCGGTGGTTAGAAACATGATTAATGTATCTAAGCAAATCTTTGAAAAAGGTTTTATTGCCAAAGATTTAAATGATTATATCAACGAGGCTGAACAAAAGGTTTTCGATGTTGCCCGCTCGCGTAGAGCCAGTGATTTCATTACCCTAAAAGAAGTTACAGAATCCGTTGTTAGAAAAACAGAAGACGCTAAAAACCAAATAGGAGAACTTACAGGACTCGATACGGGGTTTAATATGTTAAATCATTATACCTTGGGTTTGCAGCCAACAGAGTTATATGTAATTGCCGCAAGGCCTTCGATGGGTAAGAGTGCTTTTGCGCTTAATATTGCTACCAATATTGCAAAGCTTAAATCAAGACCCTACATTGCCTTTTTCTCTTTAGAAATGGGCGTAGACCAGCTAGTTTCTAGGATGTTATCTAGTGAGTCTAGCGTACCGTCTACTAAACTAAAAACGGGCGATTTGAACGGTTATGAATGGCAACAATTATCGGTCGCTTCCGATAGCTTGCAAAAACTTAACATTTTATTCGATGATTCAGGCACGGTAAAGGTTACCGATTTAAGACAGAAGTGTAGAAAACTAAAACAAGAAAACCGTTTGGATTTGGTGGTCATCGACTACTTACAGTTGTTAAGCGGTTCTAAAAATCAAACGAACCGCGTACAAGAAGTCAGTGAAATATCAAGAACCCTTAAAGAAATGGCAAGGGAGTTAAAGGTGCCCGTAGTTGCTTTGTCTCAGCTTTCTAGAAGCGTTGAGCAAAGGCCTGAAAAAATACCGATCATGGCAGATTTAAGAGAATCGGGATCCATTGAACAAGATGCCGATGTAGTATTGTTCTTATACCGTGATGATTATTACAACAAAGATAGCGAACGCCCTAACCAAGTTGATGTTATGGTTGCTAAGAACCGTTCAGGAGCGACCAACATGAAGGGGTTCCCCTTGATTTTTAGAAAAAACTACTCTCAGTTTAAAACCAAAGCACAAACGGATAGTAGTGAAGATTCTGATGTTTTAGATGATTTGGATTAAGAATGAATAATTATCATAATGATTTGAAAAGTGCTTGTTATCTAAGCACTTTTTTCAACCCTCAAGCGTTGAGATAACTTTTTTTCAGTGTATTTTAGGCAACCTATACGCAGTAAAGATTGATTTTAATTCTTTAAGTGCTATAATATACGGCATGATAAACTTACATCGGTTTAGCTTGAAAATCGCGAGACCTTAAAGTATAATAGCCCGGGAGTGATTGGTATGAAAGACCGCTTGGAAAAAATAAAACATAGATATAAAGAAATTAATGAGGCTTTAAGCGATCCGTCAGTGACCTCGGATATTGCTCGTATGACTAAATTATCTAAAGAGTTACGCGGTCTTGAGAAGACGGTAACCATTTATGATGAATATTTGGGTGTTGAACAGGAAATAGAAGAACTCAAAGAAATGAGTAAAGACCCAGATCCAGATATTCGTGACATGGCTCTTCATGAACTAGAAGAAAACAAGCAAAAATTGGAAACATTACAAGAACAATTGCACCGCTTGCTGATTCCTAAAGATCCTAATGATGAAAAGAATGTTATCGTAGAAATCAGAGGGGCAGCTGGTGGATCTGAAGCCAATATATTTGCCGGAGACTTATACCGCATGTATCAAAAATATGCAGAAAAACAAAATTGGTCATTAAGTGTGATCAATGCCATTGATTCAGATGCCGGAGGCTTTTCTCAAATTGAATTTATCATTAAAGGCGATCACGTGTATTCCTACTTAAAACATGAATCGGGTGCACACCGGGTTCAAAGAGTACCGACAACCGAATCACAAGGTCGCGTTCACACATCTACTGCAACCGTTGTGGTTTTGCCTGAAGCAGAAGATGTTGAGATGGAAATCGATATGAACGATCTACGCATCGATACATTCCGCTCCAGCGGTAAAGGCGGACAAAGCGTTAACACCACAGATTCTGCGGTTAGAATAACCCATGAACCGAGTGGCTTAGTCGTTTCATGCCAAGACGGTAAAAGCCAACATGAAAACAAAGCCACTGCGTTAAAGGTTTTAAGAGCCCGTCTTCATGATAAAATAGAAGAAGAAAAACGGGCTTTAGAAGGTGAAGAAAGACGGAGTAAAATCGGATCTGGTGACCGTAGTGAAAAAATTAGAACGTATAACTATCCTCAAAATAGAATTACTGATCATCGCATCAATTTCACTATCCAGCAATTGGATCGCGTGATGGAAGGACGCTTAGATCCTATCGTCGAAGCTTTGATAGATGAAGAATATCAACGTAAATTAGAATCGAGTGACTAACAGTGAAACACCATAAGGAGTCAAAACCATGATAACGTACAAAGAAGCTTTAAAAATCAATGAGCAATATGCGCTTGATAACCATAAAGAACCATCTGCCATTAAAATCTTGATGATGCATTTTACAAACTTTAATCAAACCAAACTAGTTAACAACCTTGATAAACCGATGCCAGAAGAACGCTATAAAGCTTTCTTAAGGGCCGTAGATGATTATGTGACCAAAGATATCCCTGTTCAACACATCACTAAAGAAGAAGTGTTTTTTGGCCATACGTTTGAAGTGGGTCCAGAAGCCATGATTCCACGATGTGAAACTGAGGAATTGGTTGCCAATACCTTAGATATGATTGATGAGCATTTTGAAGGCTACAAATCGCTATCTTTGCTAGATGTTGGAACGGGTTCTGGATGCTTGGCCATTACTTTGGCACTAGAAGACAAGCGCATTCAAGCTGTCGGGACTGAAATTTCTGAAAAAGCGCTATCTTTAGCTGAAAAAAACAATAAACATTTCCAGACGAATGTAACGTTCTACAAAGGGGACTTAATGGAACCAGTCAATGGTCAAAAATTCGATATCATTGTATCGAATCCACCCTATATTCCTAACGACGAATACGTTGAGCCACTCGTAAAAGACCACGAACCTCATATTGCGCTTTTTGGTGGGCTAGATGGTTTAGATTACTATCGAAAAATCATCAAAGATGTTCGTTTTAAACTTAACGACCACTACTTGATTGCTTTTGAACATGCTTGGGACAAATCTAAAGCCCTTAAGAAACTGATAAAGAAAGAATTAAAACATGTACAAATCATACAGAAGAAAGACATGCAAGGCAAGGATAGAATGACGTTTGTGATGGATAGAGCCAAACCAGAATCTAAAAGAAGATTGATAAGGTCTAAATCTTGACACTTTTTCTCAAATTGTGTCATAATAGCCTCCAGGAGTTGAGCTTATGGAAAAGCTAGTTATTGTCGAATCACCCTCAAAATCAAAAACCATTAAACAATACCTTGGTAATGATTATCAGGTATTATCTTCTAAAGGTCATATTAGAGACCTTTCTATTAGTAATGTGGGGGGGCTGGGCTTAGATATTGAAAACGACTTCAAACCCAGTTATTCAACGTTAAAAGATAAACAAAAAATCATCCAAGAATTACAAACGCAAGCTAAAAAAGCTAAAGAAATTTATCTCGCAACCGACCCAGACCGAGAAGGTGAAGCGATTAGTTGGCATCTTAAAGAAGTTTTGGAACCTAAAGCAAAGGGGTCTACGTTTCATCGTGTTATTTTTAATGAGGTCACCAAATCCGCTGTAACACAAGCATTTGAAGATTGTCGCGATCTTGATTTGAATTTAGTATCTTCACAAGAGACTAGACGTATTTTAGATCGCATCATTGGTTTTAAGTTATCCAAATTACTGCAAAACAAAATTAAAAGCAAATCCGCGGGCCGAGTTCAAAGTGCGGCTTTAAAAATAATCGTCGATAAAGAACGGGAAATTGAAGCATTTGTAAAAGAGGAATACTGGAAGATAAAAGCTACATTTGAAGATTTTGAAGCTGACCTAAGCCGAATTAACAATAAAAAAACACAACTTTCTAGTGAAAGCGAAGCTCAAAAAGTTTTAGATAAACTTTCACGTTATTTCTTAGTAAAAAGTATTAAAAAAAGACAACGAAAAAAACAAGCTAAACCTCCTTTTACAACGTCAAGTTTACAACAAGAAGCTTCTAATCGTCTAAACTTCACGGCTCAAAAGACGATGATGATTGCTCAAAAGTTGTATGAAGGTATAACGTTAAAAGATGAGACCGTTGGTTTAATTACCTATATGCGTACCGATTCCACCAGATTGTCTCAATCTTTTATTAAACCAACTCAGGCTTTCATCGAAAAACAGTTTGGTAAAGATTACGTGGGACGCATGCGTAAACACCAAAGCAAAAAAAACACCCAAGATGCGCATGAGGCGATTCGTCCGACCCATACACAATATCATCCCGACAAGATTAAACCGTACTTAAGCACCGATGAATATAAGCTGTATAAGATGATTTATGCACGTTCTTTGGCCACCTTAATGGCACCGGCATTACTGGAAAATACGACCTTGCGCCTCGAAAATCAAATGACGATTTTCACCGCCAAAGCCCAAGCGTTAAATTTTGATGGTTATCTCAAGGTTTATAGCCCTTATGAAAGTACTAAAGTGACAACTTTGCCTACGCTTGAAGAAGGTCAAAAAATCGAGTCTAACGCCATCGAAAAGTCTCAACACTTTACCCAACCTCCGGCAAGATATACCGAAGCAACTTTAATTAAAGAAATGGAAGACTTGGGTATTGGACGACCCTCTACATACTCACAGACTGTCGATACGTTAAAGAAAAGACGTTATGTTTCTTTACAAGAAAAAAAGTTTCATCCAACCGAACAGGGTCGTTTGACAATCGAAAAGCTCGAAGACTATTTTAAGCGTATAATCAGCGTTGATTATACGGCCAAAATGGAAAATATTTTGGACGATATCGCTCAAGCAGAAGCGGATCAAACTGAAGTTGTCAAAGCGTTTTATCATAACTTTATGCCTTTAGTTGAAAAAGCCAACCAGGAAATGGAAAAGCTCGCACCTAAAACAACCGGTGAAGACTGTCCTAAATGTGGCTCACCCATGGTTTACCGCCAGTCTCGATATGGGACATTTGAGGCTTGTAGTGCGTATCCAAAATGTAAATATATCAAACCTGAAGAAGGTCAAAAAGAAACTGAAAAAACCGACATTACTTGTCCTAAATGCAAAAAAGGGAAGATTGTTGAACGGATTGCAAAAAGAGGTAAAAACAAAGGAAATACCTTCTATGCATGCGATAATTTCCCCAAGTGTAAAAACATCCTGCGGGGCAAGCCAACCGGTGAGACTTGCGAAGAAGGCAACGATTTAATGGTTGAACTTCCCGATGGCAAGATAGTTTGTAACGGGGAATAAAAAAGACTGGACTTAACCATTGAAGTTTAGTGGTTTTGACTTGACACGTTTTATCTTTCGTGGTAATATTTACTTGCAACTGATAAGTTGCTGCTTATCCCTTACATAGCATGGTGAATAATTTATTATTCACACATCCCCTTCCTTAATCCGCCGCGAGGCGGATTTCCCCTTTTTATAGGGGTTTTTTATTTTAACCCTCTTACGCTTGTGTTATAATACCTATGATAATTATAAGGATGTGTGTGTATGGCCTTTTTTAAGAATTTATTTAAAAGCAAAAAATCCAAAGCGAAAGCCCAAAAATATAAAATTGGGATGGCTAAAACCAGAACCTCAACGTTTAATCAACTGAATGAATTATTGGTCGCCGGTAAAAAAATCGATGAGGCTTTATTTGAAGATATTGAAGAACTTTTTATCGCTGCTGATATGGGCGTTGATACGGTTATAACCTTTGTTGAACATCTAAGAGATACGGTAGAGCTAAAACAAATTGAGAACGCTGAAAGCCTTAAAGAAGTTATCGTTGAAGAAATGTTTAAACGTTATGTTAAAGAAGAGATTATTGATACCAATTTAGATACTGATCACGATTTGTCGGTATTGCTTTTTGTCGGTGTCAACGGGGTAGGAAAAACGACCACCATTGGCAAGGTGGCCCATCAGTTAAAAAAAGAGGGTAAGCGTGTCATGTTAGTAGCAGGCGATACCTTTCGTGCCGGTGCGATTAACCAGCTAAGAATTTGGTCTGAGCGCGTTGGTTGTGAATTTTTTTCCAAGCCAGAAGGTTCTGATCCATCAAGCGTTATGTTTGATGCGATTAAAAAGGCTAAAGCAGAAAAATACGATGTTTTACTTTGTGATACCGCAGGTCGGCTGCAAAACAAAAAAAACCTTATGAATGAACTAGAAAAAATACACCGCGTTATTGGTAGAGAAGTCGATCAAGCGCCACATGAAACGCTTTTGGTTTTAGATGCAACCACGGGTCAAAATGGACTTTCACAAGCGAAAATATTCAATGAAGTTACCCATCTCAGTGGGGTTATACTCACCAAACTTGATGGTACAGCTAAAGGCGGTATTGCTTTAGCGATTAAGGAAACCATAGGGATTCCGATAAAAATGGTTGGCTTAGGAGAAAAACTAAACGATTTAGAGTATTTCGATATCGAAGAATACATTTATGGTCTGTTTTCGGAAGTGATATAATGGATGCACTAGAAAAACAACTATGGATTAACGATTTACTATATTTCTATGAACCCTTACTTACCTCAAAACAACAAAAAATTATGCAGTATTATTTCAGTGAGAATTATACCTTGAAAGAAATTGCTCAAATAGAAAACATTTCTCGAAATGCCGTGCATGATCATATCCAAAATGCGGTTCAAAAATTAACGCAATATGAAAAGAAAATGCAACTAAAGTCAAAACAAGATAAAAAAGATGCTATTATCAATCAGATAAAGAATACCTCTGATATCGATCGTATTAAAGCATTAATCAAAGAATTAGAAAAGGTGGTTTAACGTCATGGCTTTTGATCAACTGTCCGATCGCTTGCAAATGGCTTTAAGACGTATACGCGGAAAAGCTCGTCTAACGGAAAAGGACATCGACGAGATGATGCGTGAAATTAGGCTAAGCTTACTAGAAGCTGATGTCAATTTTAAAGTAGTTAAAGCGTTCACAAAAGAAATACGGGAACAAGCAACTGGAGAAAAAATATTAAAAGGTTTGAATCCTGCACAACAAGTAGTTAAAGTTGTCCATGAAGCCTTAACTGATCTATTGGGAGGCGAAACGACTAGCTTTGAGCTTTCTAAAAACAAACCAGCGAAAATAATGCTGGTAGGATTGCAAGGAAGCGGGAAGACAACGACCGCAGGTAAATTGGCTAAATATATTAAAAAACAGCAAGTTAAAAAACCATTGCTGGTTGCTTTGGATGTTTATCGTCCAGCGGCCGTTGACCAACTAGTTACTATAGCTCAGCAAGTCAATGTTGAAGTATATGAAAAAGGGATTGACTACAAACCGGAAGTCATAGCAAAACAAGCTTTAGAATATGCGGCTCAAAATGGACATGATGCGCTTATATTTGATACCGCAGGGCGTCTTCATATAGATGAAGGCATGATGGATGAAATCAAACTGATTAAGTCTACCATCGAACCTGATGAGATTTTGTTGGTACTAGATGCTATGACGGGACAAGATGCAGTTAGCGTTGCAGACCATTTTCATCAATCTTTACAAATTAGCGGAAGCATTATCACCAAACTTGATGGGGATACTAGAGGCGGCGCGGCGCTTTCTTTGCGTAAAGTTGCTGATGTGCCGATTAAATTTATGGGTTTGGGTGAGAAGCTCGATGCCTTAGAGATTTTCCACCCCGAACGTATGGCCTCTAGAATTTTAGGTATGGGTGATGTTTTAACCCTCATCGATAAAGTACAAGAAAACGTTGATGAAGATGACATGATGAATCTCATGGAAAAAATGATGTCAGGGAAGTTTAATTTTAACGATTACCTAAAACAGCTAAAAATGATTAAACGTATGGGCTCTTTAGGGGGTCTGATGAAAATGATACCCGGTGCCAATAAAATGATGAAAAACGCCGATATTGATGACAAACAACTTTTATACATCGAAACCATTATTGGCTCCATGACCAAACAAGAACGCAAACAACCAAGACTATTAAAACAAGCTGCTTCAAGACGTCGTCGAATCGCACAAGGTTCAGGCCGCAGCGTTGCAGAAATAAACCGCTTGTTACAAAGTTTAGACCAACAGCAACAAGCCGCAAAGAGAATGGGATCGATGGATCCTAAAACCATAGACCCTAACAATCCCTTAAAAAGTATGCAACCGCAACAAAATAAGAAAGTCAAAAAAGGTAAAGGCAAAAGAAAAGGCGGATTCAGGTTTTAATCTGAATTCGCCCTATTTATCTTTAAAGTATTTTTTCAAAAATTTCTTGATTGCTTGTTGTTGATTGCTATGAGGACTAACTACATCCGCAAGCTCCTTCAACTCTGGGCACGCATTTTTGACGGCTACGCCTATGCCCGCATATTGAATCATTTCTAAATCGTTGAGGCCATCGCCAAATGCAATGACGTTTTCACGTGGAATATCATAGTGCTTTGCCACATAATCTAAGGCCATGCCTTTGTTGTTTTGTGGTGAATATAGTTCGATGATAAATTGATGATCATCTCCCCAATTTCGAGCCATTATCTTATTGGGATAATGCCTTTTTACATAGTTTTCAATATGATGCCCTTTGTCTTTTTTGCCTACAATGATAAAGCCATTCACAGGACCAGGTAGGGTCTTTTTGAAGTCCCCTACAAACAACCGGGCATTGTTGAAAAAATGAAGTAGATCAACTATATCCTCACTTTCTTTCATCAAGTAGATATCATCTTTTATTTCACAAAATGCGTTTTCAATATGAGCTTCATTGGCTTTAAATATATCAATGACTGCGTCTTTTTCCAATTTGATATCGACGCCTTTAAAGTCTTCGTTACCAGGCCAAGAAATCAAGCCACCGTTATAATTGATTATCGGTGTGTTTAGTTTTAGTTCACGGTAAAATTTAATCGCACTACGAAAGGGGCGACCCGTTGCTATAACTAATGGGTGGCCCAACTGCTTGAATTCTAATAAAAAATCTTTTGTGTTTTGATCAAGTGTGCTCCAATCATAAAGCAAGGTGCCATCAAGGTCCAAAGCTATTAAGTGTTTATTCATTTTTATCACCTACGGTATTATCGCACAAAAGTAATTTAAGTGCAAATCATAGCGATATACATTAAGAATTTGAGCTGGATTTATGATATAATGTTTTCGAGGTGATATGAATGCCAGATATATCTATAGGCGGATTAATAAACTTTATGCTTGGTATATTTTCAGGCTTTATTTTGTTCACCTTGGTTTATGTTTATTTTTTAGTACGTGGCAAAAATCTTGATTTACAAGAAATCAACAAACCCGTTGATAATGTGGATGAAGAGTCTTTAAGAGGATTGATTTTAGAAAAACAACAAGCCTTCAAAAAGCGTTATAGAAAAGGCGATGAAGGATATGGTAAACTCGTTTTTAATCTATCTTATGAATTGATTGAAGATATTTCCGCTTATCACTATCCAAGATCTAAACATCCCATGCTTGAACTTTCCATAGATGAAATGTTGGCGTTAAACAATTATATATCAGAACGCCTAAACAATATCTTAGAACAACCTCTTCTAAAAAACACAAGAACCATCAGGGTCAGTAAAATCGTGGAGTTGTTCGAACGGAAAAAACGTATTGAAGAATCCAGGGTTGTGAAAGTTGCTAGAAATAAATCACTGAACAGAGCGGTTAAAGTAGGCTTGGGAGCGGTTAATATTTTTAATCCGGCATACTGGTTCAGAAAGATTGTCATCAATCGAAGTGTTGATTTTGTATCTAAGCGTATCGCCCTTTTAACCATTGCGGTGGTTGGTGAGGAAACCGCGGGTGTTTATTCTAAAAAACTATTTGATAAAAAGGTTGAACTTGACGTAGTCGAAAAAGAATTAAAAGCATTGGAAAGTGGCGAAGATGATGATTCTGAAGATTCATGATTTAGAGGCACTAGAAAAGCTATTAAAAACACACAAAGATATCGTTGCCATTTTTAAAAGCACACAATGTATTGATTGTGATTACTTAGATCAATACATTGATAAGATTATCAAACCATTTGAGAATATGTTATTTATCTCAGTTTATCGCCACGAATTACCCGAGGTTTTTAAACACTACCATGTTTTTGGGGTGCCATCATTTCTATATTTTTCTCATGGGAAACTCAAACAATCACTAATCAATAAACGTCGCAAGCATCCAGAGGATGTGACGGCTTTTTTACAAAAAGTCAAAGCGTTAAAAGAGGGATAAGATGTTGTTCAAACGCAAGAAAAAAATGATACCACCTTACAAAAGGACAGCAGATGAGGAGCCTTTTGAAGTGTATGAAATTACGAAAAGAAGTCATGAAAAAAAGCGGACATACAAGCGTAGTCAGTTTGTATCTCCGATTTTTGGCAAGAACGTTAAAGATGAAGTTGTGATTCCCATTAAAACCAACTTCAGCAGAAACATGGATAAGATGGATGTGTTTCGAACCAAACCTCGTATCACAAAAGAGGAGAGAATCAGGAAATATGGTTCTGATTATCCTGAGTTTGATTTAGTACGGGGCAAAAACTTGGATGAAGTCATGCAATCCAGCCAGACCAAAAAAGCGGATAATAAGATTGTCGAAGCAACCATCATTGACCGCAAAGCAGATGAACCTTCTTCAATGCAATCAGATAGTCACGACCATGATAATCAAAACGGTACGGAAAGAAAAACCACGATGTATGATTTTTTAAGAGACGACCAAACCACACAAAGACCAAAACAACGCAAACCTGAAACCGATGAATCCACGGAAAAATCAGATGCGGTTGAATCTTCCTTTGAAGCTGAAGCCAAGCCTTTTGAAGAACCACAACAGACTCCGGATTCTTCAGAGGTAAAGCAAACGCCAAGCGCAAATGCACAAACGGTTGATAAATCAAAACAAACCGTTAAGACAGGCGATAATATGTATAAGCATTATCAAATTCCACCTGTAAGTCTTTTGAGTAAACCCGATGAGGAGCCCGTTGATTTAAGCGTATCGGTTGAAAGTCAAACCAACACCATCAATGAAACGTTTAATGAATTTGGAATTGGCGCTAGAGTTTATAAACACACTCAAGGACCAACGGTCACACGCTATGAAATCGCTGTTGAAAAAGGGGTAAAGCTTTCTAAAATTACCAATCTTAACGATAACTTAAAAATGGCTTTGGGTGCTAAAGACATACGTATTGAAGCGCCTATCCCTGGTAAGACAACCGTCGGCATTGAAGTGCCGAATGAAGAAGCTCAAACGGTGCACTTTATTGATATCGTTAATCGCTCTATGTTCATGCAAGCTGCCATGCCATTAACGATTGCTTTGGGTCTAGATATCGATGGAAAACCCATCTATGCCCCTATTAAATCGATGCCACATGGCTTGATTGCCGGTGCTACAGGTAGTGGTAAAAGTGTTTGTATCAACACCATTTTAATGAGTCTTTTATTGCGATACAAACCATCAGATTTAAAGCTGATGTTAATTGATCCTAAGATGGTAGAGTTATCGGCATATAATGATCTGCCACATTTGATAACGCCCGTGATCAATGATGCAAAAACTGCGACTGCGGCATTAAACTGGGTCGTTGATGAGATGGAAAGACGCTTCCAAACCTTTAGACAATATACCGCTAGAGATATTGATGCTTATAATAATAAAATTGATAACCCTGAGGATAAGATGCCTTACATAGTGATAATTGTCGATGAACTTAACGACCTTATGATGGTTTCTTCACAATACGTTGAAGAGTCTATTATGAGAATCACACAAAAAGCACGCGCATGTGGGATACACTTAATCGTTGCTACTCAAAGACCGAGTACCGATGTTATTAAAGGGACCATAAAAAGTAATATTCCAACGCGCATAGCCTTTAATGTTTCTTCGCACATTGATTCTCAAACGATTATTGATGCTGCTGGTGCAGAGACGCTTTTAGGTAAGGGCGATATGTTATATGTGCCTACCTCTGGCAATAAACAACGTCTACAAGGCGCTTTTGTTAGTGATGAGGATATTGAAACGGTCACCAATTTTATCAAGAAACAAGCCAAGCCTGATTTCTTGTTTAGCGAGGAAGCTTTAGTTAAAAGTGCAACGAAGACTTTTGAACAAGATGATTTACTAGAAGAAGTGGCAAAATTTGTAGTTTCAAAACAAGAAGCTTCCATTAACAAGATTTCCAAGTCATTTAATATTGGGTTTAACCGAGCTCAAAGTATTGTAGAATCTTTGGAGGCGATGGCTGTGGTTTCTGGTAATTTGGGGTCAAAAGCTAGAGAAGTCTTAGTGAATGAGGAACAACTAGAGCATATATTGAACGATATGGATTGATTATATGAGTGATTCCAAGCTTAAACCTACCTCAAAAAGAAAAATAGAGCGCAAAATATTCCTTATGCTTCTTGCGCTCTTTTTTGTCATGGTTTTTCCCTATATCAGACAATCAGATAATCTTTTTTCAACGTTTTACAATCTAGCCATAACGGATTTATTCAGTCGCTTTGAGGCTAATTTTTTCACCACCTTTCCACTTGCTTACCTATTGAGTATGTTTTTAATCGTGATTTTGCTGTTTATACTAGTTAAAACCTTAAACAAGCAAGAGACCGAGGATGAAGAATCATTATTTAATACGTATAAAGCGTTAGAGTTTTTGTCCTTTTTTGTTTATTTAATGGCGCTATATATCTTAATCAATGGGTTGTTTTTTTCATTTGCGAATGTGGATGGAAGTTCTATGGAACCAACTTTCGATGATAACGATTATGTTATCATGCAAAGAATGTATCGGTCCAAATCACGTTATGACTTTGTGGTAGTTAAACCGGATGAGTTCGAAGATCACTATCTCATCAAACGTATTATTGGTCTTCCAGGAGAAGTAATCCGGATTGATAATGGAGAAGTTTATGTGGATGATCAAAGGCTAGAAGAAACTTATTTATTAGAAGGGGTAGTAACTGAGTGTTATAATAATGAGGACACATGTAGTTTTGAACTGGATGAGTCATCTTACTTCTTGCTTGGCGACAACCGCGAAAACTCCTCGGATTCACGGCATTTTGGATTGGTAAATGAATCGGCCATTTATGGCGTTGTCAATTACAGGATTTGGCCTTTAAATGCTTTTGGAAGGATTGAATGATATGAAAAAGATTAATTACTATCCAGGTCATATGGCCAAGACAAAACGATTGATTAAAACGCATATGAAACACATCGACATCATTTTAGAAGTACTGGATGCTCGTGCCCCGTATGCTTCGATTAATCCTGAACTTAAAGAACTATTCACGTATAAACCCAAGCTACTTTTGCTAAATAAATCGGATTTAGCTGAGCAAAAACCCCTTCATCAATGGATGGAAACCTTTGAATCTCATGGTTACCACACGTTGAAGATCAATGCCTTGAAAGGGACTAATGTGGATGAAATTCATCATAAAGCCAAAACGATTTTAAAAGATGTCTTTGAAAAAGAACAAACTAAGGGTCGAATTGAAAGGCCTATTCGCGCTTTGATTGTTGGTATCCCTAATGTTGGCAAGAGTACGTTAATCAATCGCCTAGTGGGTAAAAAGGCAACTAAAATTGGCGATACACCTGGGATTACTAGACACCTGCAAACGATAAGAATCAACAAGGACTTTGAACTTTTAGATACGCCCGGAATATTATGGCCTAATATCACAGATCAACAATCTGCTTTGAATCTTGCGTTACTTGGAACCATCAAAGATCATTTTATCCCCAGAGATGATGTGGTTATCCACGGCTTTGATATTTTGAAAAACCACTATAAAGACGCCTTCGAAAAAAAATATGACATGGATATCGATGAAGCTGATACGTCGCTTGATCTGTTTGAAAAGATAGCAAAAAAACGGGGATGCCTGATGCAAGGTGGACAAATAGATTACGAAAGAGTGATGGATCATTTCCTTTATGACTTTCGACACCAAGGCTTTGGCCCTATTATCTTAGAGAGGGTGTCTAGCCGTGATGTACAACTATGAAAAGGCGTTATGGTCCCGTGGGTATAAATATATCGCTGGTTGTGATGAGGTTGGACGTGGGCCTTTAGCTGGACCTATTGTGGTCGCGGCGGTAGTGCTAGATTCTCATAATCCTATTGAAGGTTTAAATGATTCTAAAGCGTTGAGTGAAAAACAAAGAAATGCTTTAGCTAAAAAAATATATCGCTGTGCAAAAGAGGTTTCATATGTCATTATTCCGGTTGAAGAAGTAGATAGTCTCAATGTGCTTCGTGCCAGTAAAAAAGGTATGTATGAAGCGATAAAATCTTTAACCAAAGTTGATTATGTACTAAGTGATGCGATGCCTTTAAATGATTTAAATATACCTAGTCAGTCACTTATCAAAGGCGATAGTTTAAGTGCTTCAATCGCGGCAGCTAGCATTATTGCCAAAACCAAACGCGATCAACTCATGGTCGAATACGCCTTGTTATATCCTGAGTATGGTTTTGAACAACACAAAGGTTATCCGACAAAAAAACATCTAGATGCTTTAAGTGAACATGGTATATGTGAGATTCATAGAAAAAGTTTTAAACCCGTTCAAATGCAAATCAATAAACAAACATCATTAAAATTTTGAGGTATAGATATGTTGATATCGATTGATGAGATTTGTCAAAAGAAATTAGACAAAAAGACGGTTATTTTCAGGACGGATACGGTTTATGGTATTGGGGCCCTTTATCATGATAAAGTCGGGGTTCAAAAAATATATCAGATTAAGGGCCGTGAAAAAAACAAGCCGTTGGTTATTTTGTGTGCTTCTTTAAAAGAGGCTTTGACTTTTACCACGGATGAGACACATCTAAGGCCTTTAGCCCAAAAATATTGGCCCGGAGCACTGACCTTAGTCGTATCAAAAAGCGATGCCGTCCCTGCTTTTGTCAATGCAGGATTTGATACGATTGGCCTTAGAATTCCCCATGACCCGATTGCCTTACGGTTGTTAAAACATTTTGGGCCTATGGCTGTGACGTCTTTAAATCTTTCTCATCAGCCGGAAGTTAAAACCTTTAAAGAAGCGCTTCGTTTTAATCATCTTTCCGATTATATCGTAGAGGCAGATGACGCTAAAGGTAGGGCTTCTACGGTTTATGATGTTTCAAATAAACGCGTTTTGCGTCAAGGGAGCGTCATCGTTAAGTAAAGGTATTTTTGTTTTGTAATTTTTCAAGTCTTTGATATAATAGATAAGTAGATTTTTTATGAGGTGTTATTAATGAAAATAGCTATCGGCTCTGATCACGCTGGATTCCACCTTAAAGAAGCGATCAAGTCACATTTGTCAAATCAGACATATACCATTGAAGACTTTGGTAGTAAAGATGCCAAAAGCTGTGATTATAATGATGTGGCTAAAACGCTATCTAAAGCTGTTGCCTCGGGCGAATTCGACCGTGGTATTTTAGTGTGTGGTACCGGTGTGGGTATGAGCATTCAAGCGAATAAAACCAAAGGCATCCGCGCAGCATTGATTCATGATGTGTTTAGTGCTGAAGCGACACGCTTGCACAATGACTCTAATATTTTGACCATGGGCGGACGCATTATCGGTGAAGATTTGGCCTTTAAAATTACCGATGTGTGGTTGAATACACGTTTTTCTAATCAATCACGTCATCAACGTCGTGTGGATAAAATTGATACGTAAAGGATATCGTGGTGATGGATAAAAAGCAAACGATAAAACTCATCGCCATTGCATCGAACTTTGCATGGGAAGTCATTGTCGCGATTCTGATTGGATTTTTCATCGGTCTGGGATTAGACAGACTTTTTGGGTTTGAACGATTATTCGTCATTATATTTATGGTTGTAGGGGCTTTAGCGGCGGTAAGAAATTTTATGGTTCGCATATATAGATTAGGTGAAGAATATGATAAAAAAGACTGAAAATCTCTATATTAAAACCTTTGCTGTGGTATGGCCCTATGCGCTCATAGTCTCGCTAGGTCTTTGGGTGGGGTTTAGCTTTACATCATTTAATCCCTGGGAGATTGTACTTAGCTTTATTTTGGGGACGCTTGTGAGTGTCATGATGATGTCATTTCATTATCGTTCTGTGATGAAACAAGTGGATATAGATTATACTAGACTAAGAAGCCTTTCTATTCGGAACTATTTTATTAGATTTGCTTTTTATGGCTTGGTTTTAGCCATTGCTCATTTTAATGAAGGTTTAATGATGATTCCCGTTTTTGCGGGTTTAACATCATTTAAGGTTGCTTTGATTATCTCGGCTATCATATTTAAAGAAGGTGAAACCGATGTTGAGTCCTAATATGGCATCTTCGATTATTATAATCGTTGTTTTGATGGTGGTGCTTAGTTTTTTTGGCTCGCGCATTGCTAAAATGGACCCCTCTAAACCAATTAAAGGTCCGCTTTTTTTGGTTATTTTACTCGTTGATATGTTAAATACATTAATTCAAAACTATTTTGGTCGGCATTGGAAAAGGTTTGCCCCCATGCTGATTGGGATATTGCTGTATTTAGGCTTGGCAAACACCATTAGCTTATTCGGTTTGGCTACGCCACTCTCCAATATAAACATTGCCTTAGGCTTTTCACTGATGGCATTTTTAATTATTCAAATTAGTGCTATGGTGATTAGAAATCCCTGGCAACGATTGAAAGATTTAATGAGTCCAATCCCATTTTTACTGCCTTTAAATATCATTGGCGAAATCTCTACCACAACGGCGATGGGACTACGTTTATTTGGTAATATATTATCGGGTGCCGTAATCGGCGTAATCGTGATGAATATTTTGCCCAATGTCGTTGCAATTTTGCCCATGACATTTGTTGTACATCCTATCTTTAATATTGGCTTTGGATTAATTCAGGCATTTGTCTATTTTATGTTATTGATGATTTTCTTATCGATAGCCGTTGAAACAGAAGAAATTTAATAAATAAAAAAAATATATATCATAAACAGGAGGACACATTATGTTATTTACAATGCTTGCTGAAAGTGCGTATAATGCAGATTTTATTAGCGGTTTAGCTATGTTAGGTGCCGGTATTGCCATGATCGCCGGTATTGGTCCAGGTATTGGACAAGGTTTTGCTGCAGGTAAAGCCGTTGAAGCAATTGGTCGTCAACCAGAGGCTAGTGGTAAAATTACTACGATGATGCTAGTAGGTCAGGCTATGGCCGAGACGACTGGACTGTATGCTTTAATCATTGCATTTGTATTAATTTTCACCACCTAAGCTTAGAGAAATAAGGAGGCAACCCCATGGATACTGTTGCACAAGCGATTCGTACCCTGGTTGAGAATTCAGGTTTAACCGGTATTAATCCCGTCGAAATGGCCATCCAAATTGTCGCAACACTATTGCTTATTGTTGTGGTGAAAAAGTTCTTTTGGGATAAAGTGACGGCTTTTTTAGAGTCTAGAAGAGAAATTGTCGATAATGAGCTCACAGAGGCTTCCGCACAACATCAAGAAGCATCAACGTTAAAACAAGAAGCGGAACAAACGTATCAAAAAGCTAAAGAAGACGCAAGAAGTATTGTTGAAGATGCAAAATCTCAAGCTGAAGATAATAAACGTCTCATTATCAAAGAAGCTAAAAATGAAGCCGAGCGGATGAAAAAAGCCGCGAAAGAAGATCTTGAAAAAGAGATTGAGTTGGCCCGTAATAAACTTAAAAAAGAAATCGTCGATGTTGCGATAGCTTTAAGTTATAAAGCTATTGATAAGAAGATTACTAAAGAAACCTATAATCGCTTAATCGATGAAGCCATCGCCGAGGTCGATAAACAATGAGTGCGCAAAGCGAACAATATGCCGTCGCACTTTTTGAACTTGCCAATGAATCTAACCAATTGAAGGAAATTCAATCGGTTTTCTCTTCATTTTTAGAAAGTCTTGATGAGACAAGCATTCGCTTTTTTAAACATCCTAATGTACATAAAGAGAAGAAAAAAGCGGCAGTAAAAGCGATTGGGCTATCATCTTTGTTTGAGGATTTTTTATGTGTCATCATCGATAATAATCGCAGTGAGATTTTGAGTATGGTTTACAAAGATTTTAATGAATTAATTGATCGCATGCATGATGTCATGCAAATTCATGTGTATAGTAAGACCACGTTATCACCAACACAAATTAATAATTTAAGAGACAGTTTTGAAAAAAAATATCAACGAAAAGTTCTAATGAAAACCCATCTTGATGAGTCGATTATTGGTGGACTTAGATTCGAGTATGAAGGTAAGGTTATGGATCAAACCGTCAATCAAACCTTATTAGAACTTAAGCGTCGCTTGACAAAATAGGCAGGTGAGAGTATGAGCAAAATGGACACAAAAGAAATAAGTACACTTATCAAAGAACAAATTCAAAAATACAGTAAGGAAATCAAAACCGATAATGTCGGTACCGTCATCAGCGTTGGTGATGGAATCGCCCTCGTCCATGGACTGGATGAAGCGATGAGTGGTGAATTACTGGATTTTGGCAATGACATTTATGGGATGGCATTGAACTTAGAAAAGGATCATGTCGGTGCCATCATCTTAGATGAATCTACCGAAATTAAAGAAGGCGACACCGTTAAAACAAGTGGCCGGATACTTGAGGTTCCCGTCGGAGAAGCCTTGCTTGGTCGTGCCATTAACCCACTAGGTAAACCGATCGATGGTCTAGGAAACATTAAGACCGATAAAACGCGTCCACTTGAGAAAAAAGCCCAGGGTGTCATGGCCAGAAAGTCAGTAGAAGAACCGCTTCAAACCGGTATAAAAGTATTGGATGCTTTAGTACCCATTGGTCGCGGTCAACGTGAGCTTATCATCGGCGATCGTCAAACGGGTAAGACATCCATAGCCCTAGACACCATCATTAATCAAAAAGATGAAGATGTTATTTGTGTTTATGTAGCGATTGGCCAAAAAGAATCTACCGTAGCCCAAGTACAAAAAACCCTTAGAAAACATGGGGCTTTAGAATATACTATCATCGTTTCTGCTAGTGCCTCTGAACCCGCTCCATTGCTTTATTTAGCACCATATGCGGGGGTTAGCATTGGCGAGGAGTTCATGTTCGAAGGCAAAAGTGTTTTGGTTGTTTACGATGATTTGAGTAAACATGCGACGGCTTATCGTGAATTGTCACTATTATTGCGCAGACCACCTGGTAGAGAAGCTTTCCCGGGCGATGTTTTCTATTTGCACTCACGCCTTTTAGAGCGTGCGGCAAAACTCAATGATAGTCTTGGCGGTGGGTCGATAACGGCCTTACCGATTATCGAAACCAAAGCTGGCGATATTTCTGCTTATATTCCAACCAATGTCATCAGTATCACAGACGGACAGATTTTCTTACAAAGCGATTTGTTTTATACGGGTGTCAGACCTGCGATTAATGCAGGGCTTAGCGTATCTCGTGTTGGTGGTTCAGCACAGATTAAAGCGATTAAAAAAGTCAGTGGGACCTTGCGTTTGGATTTAGCGTCATACCGAGAATTAGAAGCTTTCACTCAATTTGGCAGTGATCTCGATAAAGCGACAAAAGAAAAACTTGAACGTGGTAAAAGAACGGTTGAAATTTTGAAACAAGGCTTGCATGAAGTCATGCCTGTCAACAAGCAAGTTGTTAGTATTTATGCGCTTACCAAAGGCTTTTTGGATGACATAAAAGTTGAAGATATCAAACGTTTTGAACGTTCTTTGCATGATTATTTAGATACCGATGAAAAAGGTCAAGCGTTGTTAAAGCATATCAAAGAAAAGAAGGCATTACCGGATACCAAATCATTTGACAACGTGATTGAACAGTTCAAAAAACGGTTTAACTAAGGTGGTTTAAACTATGGCTGCATCTATGCGAGATATCAAAAAACGGATTAACGCCACAGAAAAAACATCGCAAATAACTAAAGCGATGCATATGGTCAGTGCGGCAAAATTAAAAAAAGCCGAACGGGCAATCAAATCGTTTAGACCATTAACTAAACGTCTTTCTAGTGTGCTTTCACGAGTGCTCTCAAGTGATCAAGATTTATCTCACTCAATGCTTGAAGCCCGTGAAATCCATAAGACGGTCTATGTGATTATTTCAAGTGATCGTGGTTTGGCAGGTCCTTATAACAATAACGTCTTTAAGCAATTTGAAAAATATATTGAAAAAACGCATGATTCCAAAGATGAATTTGAAGTTGCGGCACTAGGTTATAAGGCTTTTTCATTTGCCAAACGCAGGGGATATCGTTTGATTCATGATGAAGTCATCCAAGTAAGAGACGATATTCAATTTATTGATTTCCAACAAATCAGCGATACATTCATAAAAGGATATTTGGCGGGAAAGTTTGATAAAATAATCGTATTTTATAATCAATTTATCAATACCTTACAACACGAAGTCAAACATACTACCTTGGTGCCTTTAGAGTTAAATCCGCTTTTGGATTATGACAACCACCAAGATAGCAAATATAAACCGATTTATTATTATGAGCCTAACGCTCAAAAAGTCTTGCAAGATTTGCTTCCAATGTATGTTGTTAATTTGTTTTACGGCATGATATTAGAAGCAAAAGCTACCGAGCATGCCTCCCGTATGACGGCTATGAAAAGTGCCACTGATAATGCGGAGGATTTAATATCAGATTTACAACTTAAATATAATCGTGCACGTCAAGATGCGATAACGACCGAACTTACCGATATTATTGGTGGCGCAGAAGCGTTGGACTAAAAGGAGGATTACAATGAACAAAGGAACAGTTTTACAAGTCATGGGACCTGTTGTCGATGTAAAATTCGATGATAAACTTCCTGAGATTAATCACGCAGTTTTAATTGATCATAAAAGCGAAAAAGAAGCTGAAAACATTCATCTTACCTTAGAGGTTTCTCTACACTTAGGCGATAACGTTGTTCGGACCATCGCGATGGATTCAACCGATGGTTTGCGCCGTGGCATGCCTGCACTTGACTTAGAAAGTCCAATTAGTGTTCCTGTGGGTGAAAAAACCTTGGGTCGCATATTCAACGTTTTAGGCGAGACTATCGATGAACAAGGTGATATCGATAAACGCGTTAAGCACATGCCAATTCATAGACAAGCGCCTAAGCTGGATGAAATCAGTAGTGAAACCGAGATTCTTGAAACAGGCATCAAAGTCGTCGACCTACTAGCTCCTTATGTTAAGGGTGGTAAGATTGGTCTTTTCGGCGGTGCGGGTGTTGGTAAAACCGTATTGATTCAAGAACTGATTCATAATATTGCCCAAGAACATGGCGGTATCAGTGTTTTTGCCGGTGTTGGTGAACGGACGCGTGAAGGTAACGATTTATACTATGAAATGAAAGAATCAGGCGTTATAAAGAAGACCGCTATGGTGTTTGGCCAGATGAATGAACCACCAGGTGCAAGAATGCGTGTGGGTCTTACGGGTTTAACCATGGCTGAGCATTTTCGTGATCAAGAAAAGCAAGATGTCTTGTTGTTTATAGACAATATATATAGATTCACACAAGCGGGTAGTGAGGTTTCTGCATTGTTAGGACGTATGCCCTCAGCAGTCGGTTATCAACCAACCTTAGCAACGGAGATGGGTCAATTACAAGAGCGCATCACCTCTACTAAGGAAGGTTCAATCACATCAATCCAAGCGGTATATGTGCCTGCGGATGACTATACCGACCCTGCTCCTGCCACAACATTCGCGCATTTGGATGCCACGACAAACTTATCAAGAAAGATTAGTGAAGAAGGTATTTATCCAGCGGTTGATCCACTTGCTTCGACCTCAAGAGCCTTAGAACCAGACATCGTTGGCAAAGAACACTATGAAGTCGCACGAGAAGTCCAACGTACGATACAAAGATACAATGAACTGTTAGATATTATCGCTATTTTAGGTATGGATGAGTTAAGTGAAGACGATAAGCTTACTGTACACAGAGCGCGTCGCTTACGCTTGTTCTTATCACAAAACTTCCATGTTGCAGAACAGTTTACAGGCCAAAAAGGCTCATATGTGCCTGTAGAAGATACGATTAAAGGATTCAAAGGTATTTTAGAAGGTAAATATGATGACTATCCTGAAGATGCTTTCCGCTTGGTTGGCAGCATTGAGGATGTCGTTAAACGTGCCGAAAAGGAAGAATAGGTGATTAGATGAAAATCATCGTCGTTAATCCTGAGGGTGAGTTGTACAATGAAAATGTAGATTATGTTGTAGTAAGCTCTAAGTCTTTAGGAGAGTTTGCTATTTTAGATAACCATGCCCCACTAATCGCCTCTATTGATGTAGGCTATATTAAGTTGGTTAAAGATCAAGATGTGATTTTTACGGTTGTCATTAACGGTGCCTTGGAACATAGTGAAAACGTGATTAATGTTATTGCACAAGAAGCGCACGTAGGCATGGATAAGGACAATGCAATGAAACACTTAGAAGACGTTCGAAAAGAACGTTTAGAAGAAAACCGCAGACGCACAAGAGATTTCTTAAAAGCTGAACGAGAGTTAAAGAAAAACATTAAAGAAGCCCAAGCTTCAAAACGTTAAGTTTATTTATAATCTATAAAACGCCTATCTTTAGGCGTTTTTATTTTGAGTTCAATTATTGACATGGTACAATAATAGATATTTATGGGGTGTAAAAATGAAAACAATCCATTTAAAAACAACAACGTCTACCAATGATTATGCAAAAGAATATTTAGAACAATTACCAGACAAAACGCTCATAACTGCAGACTTCCAAACGGCTGGAAAGGGGCGCTTTTCTCGTCGTTGGCATAGTGAGAAAAATAAAAATTTCTTAGCAACCTTACTACTTAAAAAACCGATTACCTATACCAAAGCTTTGATTATTGCAACTTTAAGTGTCGTTGATACGTTGTTAAAATATAAAGTTAAAGGTTATATTAAACTGCCAAACGATATATATGTTCATGATAAGAAAATTGCCGGGATTTTAATTGAAATGAACCAACCAACAACTTATTGTTTAATGGGTATTGGAATCAATCTCAATGATGTCATGGATGAGTTCAAAAACCAAGCTACATCACTGAAAGAACACAAAGGATCATCGGTGGATATAAAGGTATTTGAAAAGCGTTTTATTGAAATTCTAAAGTACCATTTAAAAGAGGATTATAAAGATCAATTCCATAGATTTAAACAAGTCGTATTAAGTAAAGATCCAATAGTCTTACTTGAGAATAAATACTATCCTCTTCAAGATATGGATGCTTCTTTTCAATGTAAAGTTAATGAAAGATGGCTTCCTTGTCAATATTTAGAGTTTGTTATCAATGAAAAACATAATAATTATAAATAAGGTAAATTATACATAGTTAGTAGGGAAACTAAATAATGACTTGCTTTTTCACAAGAACATAATGAGTTTAATAAAGGCTAAACAAAGAGGATTAAACAGTATATTAGTTGATGAATATAATCCGTCGTTCAATAAAAAAATAATCATATTCATACGTATACATATGTATGTAAAAACATGTAAGCGTGCCCACATACTTTGAATATCAAATAAGATTGACATCTGATAGGCTTTTATTTATAATGCACTTATGATGAAAAATAATGAAGGAGTGTGTCTATGTTTGAAAAGATACAAGCACTGATATCAGAAGAACTAGATGTCGATAAGGAAAAAGTAACGTTAAATGCGAATATTTTAGACGACTTAGGAGCGGATTCTTTGGATGTTGTTGAGTTAGTGATGACGCTTGAAGAACATTTCGAAGTTACGATTTCAGATCAAGAAGTTAACAAGCTGAAAACCGTTCGTGATGTCTTAGAATATATAGAAACCGTTAAAGACTAGTATTTTTTTTACCCATTTATTATTTTGATTTTCAAAATATAGGAGAATTCGATGAACAACAAACAGTTAAAAAATATTATTAAGATTTTTGAGGATTCTGAATTATCGAGTATGAAACTGGAAAAAGATGATGTCAAAATAGAGTTGACAAAATCCGCACCAGGCTCAAACCTTGTGACAAATGAACAACTGCCTGCGAGTAAAGAAGTGCAAGCTCAAAAAACTTCGGAATCAACCGCAGAAGCGGATGAAAACTTTACCAAAGTCAATGCCCCTTTAGTTGGCACCTTCTATGCCGCTCCGGCTCCTGATAAGCCACCCTTTGTCCATGTGGGTCAAACGGTTAAAAAAGGTGACACTTTATGTATTATCGAAGCGATGAAAGTGATGAATGAAATAACCTCACCTAAAGATGGCGTTATTCGAAAAATCCATGTTGAGAACGGTGATATGGTTATGTATGACCAAATCATTATGGAGATTGAGTAATGTTTCAAAAAGTTTTAGTTGCTAATCGGGGCGAGATAGCTGTAAGAATCATCCGTAGTTGTAAACAACTTGGTATCGATACCGTTGCGGTTTATTCTAAGGCAGATGAATCTAGCTTACATGTTCATCTAGCGGATGAAGCCGTTTGTATTGGGTCACACAGTGCCAATGACTCGTATTTAAATATGGAAAACATAATTACTGCAGCGATACATACAGGGGCTGAAGCCATTCATCCAGGTTTCGGCTTTTTAAGCGAACAAACAAAATTTGCGAATTTATGTGAGGATGTAAATATTACCTTCATTGGTCCCACTTCTAAAATTATTGAACAGATGGGTGATAAGGCTCAAGCTATCAAGCTCATGAAGGAAGCCGGTGTACCGTTGGTCCCAGGCAGTAATCAAGAAGTCGATATGGCTTCGGGCAAAGAAATTGCGCAAAAAATTGGGTTCCCCGTACTTATCAAAGCCAGTGCTGGTGGTGGTGGGCGTGGCATGCGCTTAGTTCGTAATGCCGGACAGTTTGAAGACGCCTATTATGCCGCCAAACAAGAAGCCCAAGCAGCTTTTGGACATGATGGGGTATATGTTGAGAAGTTCATTGAACAACCACGACATGTGGAGGTACAGATACTAGCGGACAAGTATCAAAATGTCTTACATTTAGGTGAGCGTGATTGCAGCATACAAAGACGTAATCAAAAAGTCGTGGAAGAAGCGCCTTCTTCATTAAACATAGACCTCAGAGAAAAAATGTATGAAGCGGCGATTAAAGCAGCCAAACATGTTGGTTATGAAAACGCGGGGACGATTGAGTTTATCGTTAAAGACAACAAGTTTTACTTTATTGAAATGAATACTAGAATTCAAGTCGAGCATCCGGTTAGTGAGATGATTACGGGCATTGACATTATCAAAGAACAACTACAAATTGCCTCTGGTAAAGAGTTGTCAATCAAACAAGAAGATATTGCTTTTAATGGTCACGCGATAGAAGTGCGCATCAATGCAGAGGACCCTAAATATGATTTCAGGCCATCTCCAGGATTGGTTAAGTTTTTTCATATGCCACAAGGCTTAGGCATTCGTATGGATACGATGTTATATACAGATTACGAAATACCTCCCTATTATGATGCCATGGTTGGCAAGTTGATCGCCCATGGTAAGGACCGACTTGAAGCCATTCGTAATCTCCGCGCGGCTTTAGAGGAATTGATTATTGAGGGCATACCTACAAATCAGTATTTCTTAATGATGATTTTGATGCATAATGATTTTGTTCATGATCGTATCGATACAGCATTTATCGAAAAACATATAGAACGGTTGTTAGCGTATGAAACGTGAATATCTAAAAACAGGATTTGATAAGCAAAAACGGTTTAAAACACAGGTTGAAGGTTACCGAAAAAAGCCTTTGGATTTAAATAAAGTAAAAGAAGTTCCCGAAGGTTTATATGAAAAATGTCAACAATGCGGAAAAGCTTTAAACTCTAAAACGTTATTAAAAAATAACTATGTTTGTCCCCATTGTGACCATCACTTTCGCCTAAGAGCTATAGAGCGGATTAATATTACCGTTGATCCTCATTCCTTCATTGAAAAGGGGTTGGGTTTCATCACATTGAATCCGCTTTTTATCGATCAATATGAAAATAAGATTGCCGATTATAAAAAAGCTACGAGCTTAGATGATGCTTATATTTATGGTTATGCTCAAATCAACGGTAATCCTTTGGTTTTAGGGGTCTTGGATTCTCATTTTATGATGGGCTCTATGGGCAGTGTAGTTGGGGAGAAAGTCGCAAAAAGCATTGAGTATGCCATGGTAAAACGACTCCCCTTAGTGATGTTTATTGCCAGTGGGGGTGCCCGTATGCAAGAAGGCATTTTTAGTTTGATGCAGATGGCCAAAACCGCGGGCGCCATCAAAAAACTACATCATCAAGGGTTGCTTTTTATTAGCGTTTTGACGCATCCAACTACCGGAGGCGTGACGGCTTCCTTTGCTTCTTTGGGTGATATTATCATAGCCGAACCCAAAGCGTTAATTGGCTTTGCCGGACCTAGGGTGATTGAACAAACGATCAAGCAATCATTACCCGAAGGTTTCCAAACGGCGGAATTTTTAAAAGAGAAAGGTATGGTTGATACCGTCATTCATCGTAAAGACTTAAAAACGACTTTAGACAAGTTGTTAACCATGCATCAAAGAGGGTGAACCTATGGATATATTGCAAAAAGAACAAAAACTCATCAAGCTCGAAAAAGAATTAAGAAGCTTGGATGATGAAGATGCGATTCAAGATATCTCAGAAAAAATTGCTTCTTACAAACAACACATGATGTCCAAGCTTACTGCATGGGACCGTGTTCTTTTGGCACGACATGTGAAAAGACCCGGTACACAAGAGGTTATTAAACATGTATTTGATGATTTTATAGAACTATCTGGTGATCGCCTTTATGAAGATGACCAAGCTATTATTGGAGGTTTGGCGTTTTTTGATAAGCAGCCATTGACTATCATCGGCCAGCGTAAAGGCAAGACGACTCATGAAAATATCAAGCATAATTTTGGTATGCCTCATCCAGAAGGGTATCGTAAAGCACTGCGCCTTATGAAACAAGCTGAGAAATTTCAGCGTCCCATTGTGACTTTTATTGATACACCGGGTGCTTTTCCAGGCATCGGAGCGGAATCCAGAGGTCAAGCAAGGGCTATTGCGCATAATCTTTATGAGATGAGTGATCTCAAGGTCCCTTTAATCGCTTTTGTGTTAGGTGAAGGTGGTAGTGGAGGGGCCCTAGCCATCGGTGTAGGCAACCGTGTGTTTATGATGGAAAATAGCATCTATTCCATATTGTCCCCCGAAGGGTTTGCTTCTATTTTATGGAAAGATGCCAAAAAGGCGAAACAAGCAAGTGAAGTGATGAAGTTGACGAGTTATGATTTAAAAGAGTTTGGCATCATTGATGGTATCATTAAAGAACCCATAGGTGGGGCTCATCATGAACCTGAAAAAATGTATCAGGCCATCGATCAAACCTTGCGTCAAGCCTTGAGTGAACTCAACGAATTAAGTCGCTTTGAACTTGCCACAGAACGTTATAATAAGTATCGCAAAATGGGCTTTTTACAACGCTTTAACTATGAAAATTTACAAGAGGTGGTCATCAAATGACCTACAGTAAAATCTTAGGTACAGGGGCCTACATGCCTGAAAATCAAGTTAGTAATCAAGACTTAGAAAAAATTGTGGCCACAAGCGATGAGTGGATTAGTTCAAGAACAGGGATTAAAACACGTCCAATGACGGTAGATGAAAATACCTCGGATTTAGCTTATCAAGCTGCTTTAAAAGCCCTTGAAGCCGCTGAAATTACCGCTGAAGAACTCGATATGATCATCGTTGCTACGGTTACTGGCGACTATATGTTTCCTAGCGTGGCACAACTGTTACAACGTAGATTAGGCGCAAGAACGATCCCTTCATTTGACATTAACGCTGCTTGTAGCGGGTTTATTTATGCGTTAAACATTGCCGATAAAATGATTCAAAGTCAGGCGTATCGTCATATTTTGATCATTGGCGCAGAGACCTTATCAAAGTTCACAGACTATTCCGATAGAAATACCTGTGTTTTGTTTGCCGATGGTGCTGGAGCGATGGTCTTATCCGCATCTGAAGAAAAACATATCCATGCGATTGAGACGTTTTCTAAAGGAGACCAAGAGAAACACTTGTTTATGGATGGTTATCCGTTAAAAGAAAACTTCAAAACCCCAGAACAAAAACGCCCCTTTATCAAAATGGAAGGCAAAGAGATTTTCAAATTCGCCGTATGGGCCATTCCCTATACACTTAAAAAACTAAGTACTGCGAGTGATATTTCCTTAAACGCACTTAAGATGATTATCGCTCATCAAGCAAATGAACGCATTATCAAGTATGCTGCTAAAGGGCTTAAATTACCCATGAGTTCAATGTTTATGAATATTGATAAAACGGGTAACACCTCTGCAGCCAGTGTGCCTATCGCTATTGATGAAGCGATTAAATCAAACCGCTTAAAACGAGGAGATACTTTTGCAGCGGTGGCTTTTGGTGCCGGTCTAACTTGGGGCGGCACCATCATGAAATATTGAGGAGGATTGCTATGAAACTAGCGTTTTTATTCGCCCCGCAAGGGACGCAAAAAATAGGCATGGGCAAAGACTTATATGAGTCAAGTGACATCGTTTCAAGGCGTTTTGACCAAGCCCAAAGCCAACTAAGTTATGACTTGTTAGATATTATGTTTAATGATGAGGAAAAGCTTCATGATACCCGTTATGTCCAAACCGCTTTATTTACTTTTCAAGCTGCCATTATTGATCTTTTAAGCAAAAATGGGGTTACTTCAGAAGGCAGTTTGGGCTTATCCTTAGGGGAATATCCCGCCTTCTACGATAGAGGGGTATTTGACTTTAAGACTGGAATCGAAATCATTGAACATCGTGCCTTTTTTATGGATCAAGCCTGCCAAGCCCAATCGTCACAAATGGCTGCGATCAAAAGTGAAAAAGCCAAAGTTGAAGCGTTGGTTTCTGCGCTTGATGATGTTTATTTAGCCAACCATAATAGTGAGAATCAGTGTGTCATTTCCGGGACCAAAGAAAGCATCGCAAAAGCCTCAGAAAAAGCCAAAGCGTTTGGCATCAAACGTCTTAGATTATTAAATACATCAGGCGCATTCCACAGTCCATTCATGGAAAGTGCTCGAGTAAGTTTTGCGGAATATTTATCGTTGGTTAAATTAAATGCCCCAAACCAATATCTATACTTAAATACCACAGGTCAACGGTATCAAAAAGAAGACTTAAAAGAAGTAATGGCCGATCATATTACCCACCAAGTTCGTTTTCATGAAGCGCTTTTAAACATGGTTTCTGATGGATTTGATACCTTTGTTGAAATCGGTCCTAAGGCTACTTTAAGTGCTTTTGTAAAAAAGATATTACCCGGCGCAACCACTTACCATATACACGATTATGAATCAATACAAGATACGTTAAAGGAGTTGAAAGGCGATGAATAAAAAGACCGTCTTAATAACAGGGGCTTCCAAAGGTATAGGCAAAGGCTTAGCGCTGGCTTTTGGAAAAGCAGGGTACCAAGTCATTGTCAACTATAATAAGAACCACCAAGCCGCTGAGGAAATTGTAAAAGAGATTAAAGCACAAGGTACAAGTGCCTATGCTATACAAGGAGACGTTAGTGATTACGAACAAGCAAATCAAGTTGTACAAGAATCGCTGAATCAGTTTGGTCAAATCGATGTTTTAATCAATAATGCTGGCATCACTAAAGACACCTTGATGCTCAGAATGAAACCCGAAGATTTCACCGACGTTATAGACGTTAACTTAAAAGGTACGTGGAATATGATAAAGCTTTTAACGCGTCCGATGTTTAAACAAAAACAAGGCCGCATCATCAATATCTCTTCGGTTGTTGGTTCAATCGGAAATCCAGCTCAAGCCAATTATGCGGCGTCTAAAGCTGGTATAAATGGTTTGACTAAGGCTTTGTCCAAAGAATTTGGTAAAAAACAAATAACAATCAATGCCATTGCACCTGGCTTTATTACAACCGATATGACTGATCGTTTATCAGACGATATTAAAGAAGCGTATCTTTCTCAAATTCCACTAGCGCGCTTTGGCCAGGTTGAAGATATCGCACATACCGCTTTGTTTTTGGCAAGTGAAGAGGCTTCTTATATAACGGGACAAATTATACATGTAAATGGAGGGATGATATAATGAGAAAACGCGTTGTGATTACAGGTATAGGCACCATTAATCCACTTGGAAATGACGTTGATGAAACTTGGAGACAGGTCAAATCTGGTAAAAATGGTATCGCACCCATCACCCATTTTGATACTACTGATTTTCATGTCAAAATTGCTGGTGAAGTCAAGAATTTTGACATTGAAGCTTATCTAGGGAAAAAACAGGCCAAACGGTTGGATAGATTTACACAATTAGCTCTTAAAGCTAGTGATGAAGCCATCACCAATGCCGGTATTGATGTAGAAAAGCTTAACGCAAAGCAAGCGGGCGTCTTCTTTTCAAGCGGTATTGGAGGATTAAAAACGATTGCTGATCAAGAAGACAAAGCCCAAGGAAAAGGTTATAATCGCTTAAGTCCTTTTTTCATTCCTATGGCTATCATTAATATTGCACCAGGTAACATTGCGATTAGACACGGTTTTAAAGGTATGGCAACCGCTAGTGTCACCGCTTGTGCCAGTGCAACCAACACTATCGGTGATGCGTTTAGAAGTATTCAACACGGTTATCACGATGTGATTATCGCTGGGGGTTCAGAAGCTTCTATAACCAAACTCGGTTTAGGGGGATTCTCTGTCATGCACGCCCTTTCTAAGTCTAATGATCCAAATGAAGCGTCTAAACCATTTGATAAGGATAGAGATGGATTTGTGATGGGTGAAGGTGCGGGGGCGTTTATTTTGGAATCCTTAGAACATGCCCAAGCCAGAGGGGCAAAGATTTATGGTGAAATCGTCGGATACGGTGCAACTTGTGATGCACATCACATAACCAGTCCAGACCCAGAAGGAGTTGGCGCTTATGAATGTATGAAACAAGCCATTGAAGATGCCAACATCGATGAAAAAGCCATTGATTACATCAACGCGCACGGCACTTCTACGCCACTCAACGATAAAATTGAAGCCAAAGCGATAAACAAGCTGTTTTTAGAACATACACAAAATCTTAAGGTCAGTTCTTCAAAATCCATGGTTGGACACTTATTGGGCGCTTCGGGTGCCATAGAAAGCATCGTCTCAGTTTTAGCGCTAAAGGATGGATTTATCCCAGCCACCATAAATGTGAAAAATCAAGATCCTGAGTGCAATATTGACATTCAAGCTAATAAAGGGGAAAATAGAAGTATCCGCTATGCCCTTTCAAACTCTTTGGGCTTTGGTGGACACAATGCCACTTTGGTGTTTAAAAAATGGGAGGCTTCCACATGATTATGAACAGTGATGAGATTAAAAAGATTTTGCCTCATCGTTATCCTTTTTTACTAGTAGACAAAGTCATTGAACTTAAAGAAGGTACCTACGTCAAAGCAATCAAAAATGTGACGGTATCGGAACCGTTTTTCCAAGGTCACTTTCCAAAATATCATATTATGCCTGGGGTTTTGATTGTGGAAGCGATGGCTCAAGCTGGAGCGATTGCGATTTTACAAAAAGAAGAAAACAAAGATAAACTGGCGTTTTTTGCCGGTATAGACAAGTGTCGTTTTAAGCGAGAAGTTAAACCAGGCGATACCTTAGAGATGCAAGTCGAAATTATTAAAATAAAAGGACCAATTGGAAAAGCGAGTGCCACAGCTACTGTAGATAATGAGTTAGCATGTAAAGCAGAAATTATTTTTACTATTGCTTAGGACGGGTGTTTAAACACCCGTTTTTTATTAGTGTTTCGGTTGTAAAAGAAGCGATGTTTAAGTATAATTATAACACCATAAAATTAATTATTATTTGGAGGAAAGGCGTATGAAAAAAATGCTTATTTTTGGATTATTTTTACTCGTTTCCATTACCTTATCTGCTTGTGGGTTAGGTGATAATGGAGATGAACGCCCCTTAAGGGTCGGTATGGATTTATCCTATCCCCCGTTTGAGACCATTGAAGGTGGCGAGCCTTACGGCATCAGCGTTGATGTGGCTGAATTGTTTGGTGAATTCATTGGAAGAGAAGTCGAAATTGTCAATACCAACTTTGGTTCTTTAATTCCTGCTGTTAATGCTGGGGATATTGATATTATCATTGCATCCATGAGCAAAACCGAAGAACGTGCTCAATCGGTTGATTTTTCCGATCCTTACTTTTATTTTAAAATTATCAGCTTAGTCAACCAAGACTTCGCGGACCAACACAATCTTGATGGCGATAGTACAACTGAAGATATCTTAGCCATCGATGATACCAAGTTTATCGGCATTGCCGCTCAAGTTTCTTCACAGATTCCTCGTGATTTAGGTAAAGATGTCACCGAAGCAACGGAACTATCAACGGCGATTCAAGAAGTGGCTCAAGGCAGTTCAGATATATTGATGATGAGTTCCTTCCCTGTGACCAATGGTCACAGAGCGAATCCAGATACAACGATGGTGATTTGGGATCCATTCCAATCTTCACCTATCAGTATGGCTGTAGAAAAAGGAAATGAAGAGCTTTTAGCCCAAGCTAACGAATTTATAGCTACCATGCATGATGACGGTGGCGCGTATGATGTTTTAAGAGAAAGATGGGATGATGAAGTCCAAGCGCTCTTAGAACGTTACGGCCTGGAGTTCTTCATCAATGAGTAAGCGTACCTCATATTTCCTATCGATTCTCTTCTTTATTGCCTTCGCTGTTTTTGTAGCCTTAAGACAACGTCAGCCGTTTAACGTAAATGCTTATGATGGATATGGATCCATGATTTTTAGTGGTTTTTTGCGAACGATACTTGTTTCTTTTATCATTATGTTTGGCAGTATGATTACAGGGTTTTTATTGTTTTTAATGTCTAAATCCAAAATTCGCTTTTTTAAAGCTTTTGATGGCGTTTTAACAGAGATAATATACGGAACGCCGCTTTTGGTTATTATCATTATCATGGCATTCGTAATCGGACCAGCATTTAATACAACTAACCGAATTGTCATGGGGATAACGGGTATCATTGTGTATATTACTCCATACATGAAAAATATCTTTAAATCCTCTTTTTCTAGCATTCCTAAAGAACAATATCAAGCGATGGATTTGTTTGGTTTCACGCCTTTTCAAAGTTATCGCTTCATCATTGTTCCACAGGTTATTCGTATTTTAATGCCCCCTTTGATGAATAACTTCTCGCTGATTATCAAAGGAAGCGCATTATTGCACGTTATTAGTTACGGCGAGCTCTTTCACTCTACGAGTGTCATGACATCAAGGACGTTTGCCTTTGTGGAAGGCTATCTTTTGATGTGGGCGCTTTATATAATTATCACGATACCTCTGTCACAATTTACACGTTTATTTGAGCGTCGTTGGGGGTTACAACAATGAATTTAGATATACAAGGGTTGTCTCATACGTATGATGTTGAGGTTTTAAATGATATCAATGTCACATTGAAAGATAAAAAAGCCATAGGTCTCATCGGCGTTTCAGGTTCTGGTAAATCAACGCTATTGAGAATTATGTCGGGATTAGAAAAACCGACCAGTGGTAAAGTAACAATCAATGATTATGATGTTAGAGAACAGACGTATCGTAAAAACGTTGGCTTTGTGTTTCAAAGCCATACTTTGTTTCCGCATTTGACGCTGTTACAAAACATTACCGTAATTTTAACGGAAACCAGAGGTTTAGAAAAAAAGCAAGCCGAAAAAATTGCTTTAGATAACCTCAAAAAACTATCCTTGGTTGAACAAGCCAATAAATATCCACAAAACGTCTCTGGCGGACAAGCCCAAAGAGCTTCTATTGCCCGCGCTTTATCTATCGATCCGGATATCATCTTTTTGGATGAACCGACTTCATCTTTAGATCCGATCCTTACGGATGAAGTGCTTTCTTCGGTTGAAAACCTAAGAGACTCAGGTAAGGACTTTGTCTTTGTCACGCATGTGATTAGTTTTGTTAGGGATTTTGCAGATTATGTCATTTTTATGGATAAAGGCAAAATAGCCGAGATGGGCACCCCAGAAATATTGGATGCGCCCAAAAGCAAAGCGATGCAAACATTTATGTCTAAAGTACGATGAAAAAAAGCACTTGATTTTAAAATCAAGTGCTTTTTTAACCCGTAGAACCAAACCCGCCACGTCTTACTTGGTTTGAATCATTGTCATCATCAGTTTTGAAATATTTAACAAAAATACCTTGAGCAACCCTAGTTCCCTTTTTTAGTTCAACCGCCGTATCGGTAAAGTTATAAAGTTGAATGAAAATGGCGCCATCATTTTTTTCATTGCCGTAATAATCTGAATCAATAACGCCTACATTATTAGGGATGGTACATCCAAATTTTATCGGTAAAGAGCTTCTTGGATATATTTTTAGTACTTCATCATCAGCCATATAAGCCTTTATGCCCGTTTTTGCTTGAACGATGCTCTTAGGTTCAATTAAAATATCTTCACAAATGGAAAAGTCATAACCTGCACTTTTTTTCGTACTTCTTTGGGGTAACAAGATATTTTTGGGATACCCTTTTGCAATCTTAAATCCTCTCATTGATATCATCCTTTCGCTCATTATTATATCATGAAATTAGATAAATAATTATGAAATATCTTGACTTAAGCCGCAAAAAAGAGGTACACTGTAACTACAAGGATATAGGTGAATTGTAACAGGGAATTGGGTGTGAGTCCCAAGCTGTCCCAGCAACCGTAATACGGACGAAATGCAAGATACCACTGCTCAAGCGGGAAGGTGCATAGTAGGACGATGTTAAGCCGGTAGACCTACCTGTATTCAAATAGAATTACACTCCTGGGTTTGAGTCGTAACGTTGTCTAACGTGCATTTTTTTGCATAAAGATTTCGTTCAACCATCCAGGAGGATGGTTTTTTAATTACAAGGAGGTCTTTATGAAAAAACTATTCTCTGTGGTGTTGGTATTGTTTATGGCTTTTGTTTTAACGGCTTGTGAAGAGGCTGATACCCCCTCAGACACAAGCAAAGAAGAGGATGACATTCAAATTAATGTTATCGTGGAAGAGGATGAAACGGAGCACGAAGCTTCAATTTCTTTTAAAAAGGATTCAGACATTTTAGAAGCACTCAAAAGTGAGTTTGAACTAGAGTATCTACAAACGGATGATGGCGTGTTTTTGAACCGTATTGGAACGCTCAGTCCTTATGAAGGCAGTTTTATTCATATTGAAAAGAATGATGAGGCGGTTATGGATGCCATCAATGATTTAAGTTTTGAAGATGAAGATACCCTTAGATTTTCTTTGGCCTGGTGGGATGACGATTTAAAAACAATTTATGATGCGTTATCTCAATCCTTCGATTTCATCTTAGCGCAGGACGCTTATTTTGAAGCCCAAGCAGAAATGCATGTAGTGCGGGCGCTAGGTTTCTTAGAAGCTTATGACGATGTGAGCATCGAACTTATGGATGAAGCGGATTTAGAGGATGCGGCTAGCATTGCCAAAGAAATATTTGTTTTGAATGCATTGGGCGCAGATGTTGAGGAGTTGCAATCCAAATTAAATGAGGATGTCAGCTTGATTCATCCCTATACCGATGCGATACATGCGATGGCTCTTTATGGTTATGAGGCCGATGACTTTATCGATAGCTTTATTTCCATGGCTTCGAATGTAGATTTGGATCAAAATGACCACGATACGTTAAGTTTGCTTTATTTTGCCCTTAAAGCTTATGATGAGGTTGATTTAGCCAACGATATTGCTAACCATTTATATCAAATTCCTCATGATAACCTTTGGGGAAATAATGCCTCAAGCTATGCTTGGATACTTATGGTCTACACCTACCATGGTTTTGATATCTTTGATGAAGAATTAAATGATGGCGACAGGTCATTAATCGATGTTTTTTTGACTCACCAAACCAGCGAGGGTAGCTTTGTTTATATGAGCGAGGATGATGATGCAGACTTGATGTTTACAACGCCGCAAGCTTTCTTAGCTTTAGCTTATCTGCATGCCCATGCCAATGGCAATCAAAATCATCCCTTGCTTGATCCAAATGACTGATGAAGCTTAAGCTGCTATTTAGCATACTTGCGGTAGGTGTAATTCTTGGATTGTCCTATGTCTATTTTTCGACGGGCTTAATCTCTTCTGATGATGGTGAGATTACCGTTGAGTTGGTTTCACAAGATGGACAAGTCTTAAAAACAAAAACCCTGTCATTCGAAACAGGCGAGAACTTATATGAAGTCTTAGACCGACATTTTGAACTCGAGTTAATGGGGTCAAGACATGATTCATTTGGACGAATACTATTAGGTATTGATGAATTATCCACCGATTTTCAGTCAAGTTTTATCTACATAGAGTTAAATGGCGAAGCGGCTTTGCGTGGTATTGATAACTTGCCGTTAGAAGACGGTGCCACTTATCGCTTCAGTATTAAAGAACCCTATTAAAGGAGGGGTTTCATGACGGTTAAACGCATGGTGCTTATTGCAATGTGCACAGCCATCTTATTTGTACAAGAATTGTTTTTAACGGTTTTACCCAATATTCAGTTTACGGTATTACTGCTAGTTGTATATGCTTCAATTTTCACGTTCCGAGAAAATGTAATTATCATTTTTGTACATGTTATATTGGATAATATGGCGATGGGGACGTTAAATCCATTTTATATGACACCTATGTTTTTTGGCTGGCTTATGGTCCCTATTCTTTATCACCTATTAATGAGAAAGACAACCTCAGAGATTAAACTAGCGTTCTTTGGAATTCTAATTAGTATTATCTATGGGTGGATGTATATACCTTTTAATATGATTCAAACAGGGATACATGTTTTTTGGCCTTATTTGTTGGCAGATATTCCCTTTCAAATATTGATGGCGATGAGCAGTTTTCTAACGATATTATGGTTGTATCCTATTTTACATACAACTTTATCACATCAATTAGAGGTCTATGAAACTCACGGTTTTATGGTTTCTAAAACGCGATAAAATTGCAAAGAAAACACTTGCTATGCAGGTGTTTTTTTGATATACTACTAAATGCCGTAAAATACACACACAAGAAGAGTTTGACGTTGGTGAGCTTCAAGGATTGAAGTGGACGTCGAATGACGAGGTTTGTGGAGGCCAATCAAAAAATAATTAGGAGGAAATTCTTTATGGCAGTTATCACAATGAAACAATTATTAGAATCAGGTGTGCATTTCGGACACCAAACTAGACGCTGGAACCCGAAAATGGCGCCCTACATTTATACCAGTCGTAATGGTATACACATCATCGATTTACAACAAACCGTTACCTATATCGAGGATGCTTATAAGAAGCTTCTTGAAATAGGCCAAAATGGTGGTAAAATCTTGTTTGTTGGTACGAAAAAACAAGCACAAGACGCAATTGAGGAACACGCTAAGCGCTCAGAGCAGTTTTATGTTTCTAAGCGTTGGTTAGGTGGTACGTTAACTAACTTCAAAACGATTCGTCGTAGCATTCGCCGTTTACATCAAATCAACCAATGGGAAAAAGATGGAACGTTTGAACGCTTACCTAAAAAAGAAGTGGTTGATTTACGTAAAGAGTTAGCCCGTTTAGAAAACTTCTTAGGCGGCATCAAAGAAATGCGTACCTTACCAGAAGCGGTATTTATCGTTGATCCGCGCAAAGAAAATAACGCGATCCGCGAAGCAAGAAAACTCAACATTCCTATCTTTGGTATGATCGACAGCAACTGTGATCCCGATGAAATCGATCATGTTATTCCTGCTAATGATGATGCGATTCGTTCTATTCGTTTAATTGTTGGCAAAATGGCAGATGCCATGATTGAAGGTTCTGGTGGTCAAACCGCAGGTGAAGGCGAATCACCAAAAGCAAAGAAAAAAGAAGAACCTAAAAAAGAAGAAAAGGCTACACCCGATAAAGCTACGCTTAAAAAAGCAGTAGATTCTAAGGCGGCCAAGGCTAAGTCAACTAAGACAGAGAAACCAGCCCCTAAAAAAGAAGAATCTAAAAAAGAAGAACCTAAAAAAGTGGCGGAACCTAAAAAAGTGGCGGAAACTAAGAAAGAATCTAAGGCTCCTGCCGATAACTTAGAAGAAAAGACCGTTGCAGAATTAAAAGATTTAGCCAAAGAAAAAGGCTTAAGTGGATATTCTAAACTAAGAAAAGCTGAACTCATTGAAGCTTTAAGAAAATAATAGAGAGCTTTTGCTCTCTATTTTTTCAAAATGTGGATACAACATTTTATTAAAGCGTTAAATTATGTTAAAATTATCATGATATGAAATATATGGAGGTATTATAAAGCATGACAATAAAAGCAAGCGATGTAAAAGCCCTGCGCGATAAGACAGGTGCTGGTATGATGGACTGTAAGAAAGCGTTAAAAGAAACCGATGGTGATTTGGATAAAGCTATCGATTATTTAAGAGAAAAAGGCATTGCAAAAGCAGCTAAAAAAGCGGATCGAATTGCCGCAGAAGGCTTGAGTAATGTCGTTAGAAATGATAATAAGGCTGTCTTATATGAACTGAACTCTGAGACGGATTTTGTTGCAAAAAACGACCAATTTAAATCGCTTTTAAAACAAGTTGGTGAAGCTATTTTATCTTCTGATGCCACGGATTTAGATAGTGCGTTAGAAGTTGAGCTGAACGGAAAAAAACTAAAAGATGTTATCGTTGAAGCAACGTCTAAGATCGGAGAAAAACTAACCCTTAGACGCGTTGAAGTCATTGAAAAAACAGATACACAAGTGTTTGGTACTTACGTACATATGGGGGGGAATATTGCTTCAGTCGTCGTTTTAGAAGGCGGCAATGATGACGTGGCTAAAGATGTTGCCATGCATGTTGCGGCGATTAACCCTAAGTATTTGAATCAATCTGAAATAAGTGAAGAAGTCATTGCTCATGAACGTGAGGTATTGAGAAGAGAGGCTTTGAATGAAGGTAAGCCTGAACACATTGTCGATAAAATGGTTGAAGGCCGTTTAAACAAATACTTAAAAGAAATTTGCCTTGTTAATCAACCCTTTGTTAAAGACCCCGATGTTACCGTTGAAAAATACTTGAAAAACAATGATGCTTCTGCTGTATCCTTCTTCCGTTTAGAAGTGGGCGAAGGTATTGAGAAGAAGTCTGAAGACTTTGCAAGTGAAGTTCAGTCACAAATGAATGGTTAAGAATTAAAGGTCTTAACCTGTTTTGCTAAGATAGGGGAGAAACCATGAAAAACAAAAAGCGTCTTATCATTAAACTCAGTGGCGAGGCGATGTCATCAGAATCCAAAAGCATCGACCCGCTCAGGGTTAAAGAAATTGCTGAAGAAATTAAGGAAGCCCACGATTTGGACCAATTTGAAATTGGCGTCATCGTAGGCGGGGGAAATATTTGGCGTGGTAAAATGGCTAGTGAAATGGGTATGGAAAGAAGCAGTGCTGATTATATGGGTATGATTGCGACCATTATGAATGCTCTGGCTTTGCAAAATGCACTGGAAACCATGGGCGTTGAAACCAGGACCATGACCAGTTTGAATATCCCTCAGGTCGCAGAACCTTATATCAGAAGAAAAGCCATCAGTAATCTTCAAAAAGGCATGATCGTCATTTTTGGTGGCGGCACAGGCAATCCGTTTTTCACCACAGATTCTACCAGTGCCCTAAGAGCTGCGGAAATCGGTGCAAAAACGATTCTTATGGCGAAAAATGGCACAGATGGCGTTTATGATCTTGATCCCAAAACCCATAAAAACGCTAAAAAATATACGAGCTTGACGCATCACGAAGTGTTGGAAAACAGACTTGAAGTTATGGATTCAACCGCTGCAGCGCTATGCAAAGATAACCATATTGAAATCATCGTGTTTGACATGAACATAAAAGGTAATATCAAACGCGCAGCGCTGGGCGAAAATATAGGTACAGTGATAAGGTAGGAGGCCATTGTATGGACGCAGATGACATTTTATTACAAGCAGAAGAAAAGATGCAAAAAGCATTGGAATCATTATTGTATGAACTAGCACGTGTACGTACTGGACGCGCTAATCCCAAAATACTTGAACCGGTTTTAGTTGATTATTATGGGGCTAAGACGCCTTTAAATCAAGTGGCCGGTATCTCGACTCCTGAACCCACGCAACTGTTGATTAAGCCTTATGACAAGAGTCTTGTAAAAGAGGTTGAAAAAGCTATTTTGGCTGCGAATCTCGGCGTTACACCTAACAATGAGGGTGAGCAAGTTCGCATTGTATTACCACAATTAAACGAAGAACGCAGACAAACGTTGGTTAAGCAAGTTAAGCAAATGGCAGAAACGGGCAGAGTTAAAGTTCGTAATGCTCGTCGTGAAGCCAATGATGCGATTAAGAAGCTAGAAAAAGCCAGCGAGCTTACCGAAGATGATTCGGTATCCTATCAAGATGATGTACAAAAATTAACCGACAGTTACATTGAGAAGATCGACCAAGAACTTGAGGCAAAAGAAAAAGATTTAATGACTGTTTAAAAAAACCACGTCTTGTGGTTTTTTTCTTAACAAGAATAATCATAGAAAAAGCCCGTACTTTATTGTATAATGGACGGTGGTTAATCGGATGAGGTGAACGTCGTGAAACGACTTGAAAAATTAAAGGAAAAATCGGTACCAAAACATATAGCAATCATTTTAGATGGCAATGGCAGATGGGCTAAAAGAAGAGGACAACCAAGAACGTATGGTCATTATCAAGGGGCCTTGAATGTAAAACGAGTTGCTTTGTTATGTCGTGACCTTGGTGTTGAGGTTTTAAGTTTATATGCCTTTTCAACGGAAAACTGGAAACGCCCTCAAGCTGAGGTTGATTTTTTGATGGGGTTGCCCGATAAAATTAAAGCAGATTATTCACAAGAAGAAATACAAGAAAAAATCCATATGGAAGGCGTTGCTGTGCGTTTTAGTGGACGCAGAGACCGGATTGGTCAAGCCAATGCTGATTTAATGGCAGAGATTGAACATAAGACCAAAGACAATGATGCCTTAACTTTAAATATTTGTATTGATTATGGTTCCAAAGATGAAATCACACAAGCCATCAAAGCGATTGGAAGTAAGATCAAAAACCATCAACTTGATGTCAAAGACGTGAGTGATGATGTGGTAGCTGACCATCTTTATACCAAAGGCTTACCGGATGTGGATTTGATGATACGCACCAGTGGTGAAAAACGTTTGAGCAACTATTTGCTTTGGCAAAACGCCTACGCCGAGTTTTATTTTACTAAGGCGCACTGGCCAGCTTTTCGAGAAAAGGCTTTTGTCAAGGCGATTAAAGACTATCAAAAAAGACATCGCAAGTTCGGTGGCTTGAAAGGGGCTTAATCATGAAACAAAGGATAATTACCGGCTTTGTTTTGGCATTGATATTCATACCCTTGTTGTTCTTGCCGGCGTTTTGGTTTTCATTGGTCGTTGGAGCCATGGCCATCATTGCTAGTGCTGAATTTTTCTTTATGGTGCAAAAAAAGGAAAATATTTCGCACGGTTTGGTGGTATTTTCGATTTTGTTTACACTAGCGCTTTATACGACATCTAGAATCATGTTCGATGATATTACCTTAGCGCCTTGGATTATGTTGGTGTTGGTTATCGAAATGGTTGTGGTTTTAAGCTTATTGGTATTAAAACAAACGATGAATGTGGATGTGATGTCAAAGCTATTTTTTGGTACGTTATATGTTGCTTTGCCTTTTGCAACCTTGGCCTATATTCAATCACTAGGGTTAATGATTTTGCTTTATTTGTTGATCATTGTCATGTTTACCGATAGTTTCGCTTTATTTGTGGGCTTGCGTTTTGGCAAGCGTAAGTTAGCTCCGGTGTTAAGCCCTAAAAAATCCGTTGAAGGTGCTTTGGGCGGCTTGTTTTTTGCGGTACTCTTTGCGACTGTATATGCAGTTGTTTTTAATATTTTCGATATTGAACTAACGGTTTTAAATGTCTTATTACATGTGTTATTAGGCGTTATTATATCCATCATAGCTCAAATGGGCGATTTAATCGCGTCTTCATTCAAACGCAGCCATGGGATCAAAGATTTTTCTCCTATCTTTCCTGGCCATGGGGGCGTTTTGGACCGTTTTGATTCAACGTTATTTGCATCGATGGTCTTGGGTGTTGTGATTATGGCTATGGAGCGTTTATTATGAAATCTTTTGTGGTTTTAGGCGCAACTGGCAGTATTGGGACCCAAGCTTTGGAATTGATTGAACAGTATGCTGATGCTTTTTCTTTAGAAGCAATCAGTGCTTATCACCAGATTGACAAAGTCAAAGAGATATTGGATAAATTTGATGTTAAAGCCGTGGCCATGCCTGCGCAGTATCAAAAAACCATAGAAAAGAATTATCAAGATGTAGCCTTTTATCCTTTGGAAGAGGACGGATTGTTGCGTCTGATTGAAAAAACTGACGATGCGGATATTTTAAATGCCTTGGTTGGTTCTGTAGGCCTGCGGCCAACACTGAAAGCGATTGAAAAAAATCTCGATGTCTTACTTGCTAATAAGGAGACGCTTGTAGTCGGCGGGCCATTGATTAGAAAAGCCCTTTTGACATCATCCTCTCAGCTTATACCCATCGATAGTGAACATGCGGCGCTTAGGGCATGTTTAAAGGGTCGCAAAATTGAGGAAATTGAGAAGTTGGTTATTACTGCCTCAGGTGGTAGTTTCCGTGATAAATCGAAAGAAGAACTTAAGGACGTCACGTTAAAAGACGCTTTAAAACACCCGAATTGGTCTATGGGAGAAAAGATTACCATTGATTCAGCAACGATGATGAACAAAGTTTTTGAAGTGATTGAAGCGCACTACCTTTTTGATGTATCCTATGACAAAATCGAGGCAATTTATCACAAACAAAGCATCGTCCATGCTATGGTACATCTAAAAGATGGCAATATCTTAGCGCATGTGGGGCCAAGTGACATGCGTATACCGATTTTATCTGCGATGCAAAAAGAAGCGGTTAAACGCTATTATTCATTGTTTGATATCACCCAAATAGGTACGCTTAATTTTGCCCCGATAGACAAAGAACGATATAGTCTATTCGATTTAGGTTTGGCGGTTGCCAAACACGGAGGATTACATGTTGTAACGATGAATGCAGCCAATGAAATAGCGGTCTCGCGTTTTTTAAATAACGAGATAAAATTTCTTGATATAGAAACGTGTATCAAAGCGGCTTTGGATCATTTCAAACAAGAAGACATTAAAAATTTAAAACAAATTTTGACCCATGATAAAGCGGTCAGAAAATATACTTACAATCTAGAATTATGAAGGTGAAATTATGTTTTTACTATCTATTTTAATCGGCGTACTTGTCTTAGGCATGGTAATCTTAATCCATGAGCTGGGACATTTCATTATGGCTAAACGAGCAGGTATTTTATGCCATGAATTTTCTATTGGTATGGGTCCTTTAATCTATAGCAAGAAAAAAGGTGAGACGCTTTATGCGATTCGTGCGATACCCCTTGGGGGTTATGTCAGCATGGCTGGTGAGGAAGTTAGCAGCGAGTTAATCAAACCCGGACAAGATATAAAAGTATTACGCGAAGGCAACGTTATTACACATATGATTATGAATCCCGAAGATGAACGCTATGAAGAAGCCGAACAGATTCATGTCGAGTCCATTGATTTGCAAGGAAAAGGTGATAAGCCTTTATCTATTAACGGTCAAATTGTGGATGATCAAGCCTACTATGTTTTTAAAAATAAAGAACTACAAGTAGCGCCTTATGATCGCAGCTTTGATTCAAAGACGTTGATGGAACGTTTTTTAACAATATTTGCCGGACCGTTCATGAATATCGTTTTGGCATTTTTCTTGTTTATCATCATATCCCTTTTTGTCGGATTTCCGGCTCAAGATGATCAAGGACAAGTGACCACAGAAATAGGCATGATAGCCGAAAACTCTCCAGCATCGAAACATTTGGAAATAGGCGATAAAATCACCGCTATTGAGGGTACCACAATCGAGAGTTGGTCCGAACTACAATCGGTCATCAGAAATCATGCAGGCCAAAGAGAAATCGCCTTAACCTTTATGCGTGATGGACAGACGCATACCGAAGTCTTTACCCCTACAACCAGCATTATTTCAGCGGGATTCGCTACACCGAGCGATGATGATTTTAGTACGGTTTCTGTTGGTCAAGTCGTCCCGAGTGCCCCTGCTGATCGCGCCGGTTTAAAATCTGGGGATATTATCTTAGAAATTGACGGCGTTTCAATATCTAATTGGCGTGAGGTTGTCACTGCCATGCAGGCCAATGAAGCAGGCGAGCGCATGGATTTTGTGGTTGAAAGAGATGGCGAGACTAAGGAACTGTCTTTTGAGCCCTATCCAAAAGAAGTTATTGAGTCGCAAGGGTATGCGATGGTGTTGACACAATTCGGTATCTCACCCGTCTATGAAAACAACGTGATGAGAAGTATATTTGTGGCAGGGTTTACCGGTGTTGCTGGGGCAGGAACTTTGATTTTTGATACCTTGAGATTGCTTTTTGGTGGGACGGTTCATGTAGGTGAATTGGCTGGCCCTGTAGGTATTTTTTCACTCATTTCTAGTGCTTACCAACAAGGCTTGATAACGCTTTTTAATTTCATTGCGTTCTTATCAGTCAATCTAGCGATTTTGAATCTGCTACCTATTCCTGCTTTAGATGGGGGTAGACTAGTGTTCTTAGGCTATGAAGCCATTACAAGACGTAAAGTCAACAAGACCGTGGAAAACTATTTACACATGTTGATGTTCTTTTTACTAATTGCGCTTATTTTATTTGTAACGTATAATGATATATTAAGATTACTTAATATTGGATAATGAGGTGTCTTTATGAAACAAAGTCTGTTATTTGTACCAACCTTAAAAGATGCGCCTAAAGATGCGGAAGTTAAATCCCATAAGCTGATGAGTCGTGCGGGAATTATCAAACAAACCGCTGCAGGTATTTATTCGTATTTACCTTTAGGATGGCGTATCATTGAAAAAATTGAACATATCGTTCGCCAAGAACATGACAAAAGAGATTGTTCAGAAATGTTAATGCCTGCGGTTCAACCTAGAGATATTTGGGAAGAATCGGGTCGTTGGGGCGAATATGGCCCTGAATTATTCCGTTTAAAAGACCGGAAAGAAAGAGACTTTTGCCTTGGTCCGACCCACGAAGAGGTAGTGACACAAGTGGTGAGAGATTACATTAACACATACAAAAAACTGCCTTTAGCCTTGTATCAAATTCAAACCAAGTTTCGCGATGAACTGAGACCGCGTTTTGCGTTGATGCGAGGTCGCGAATTCATCATGAAAGACCTATACACATTCCATACTGATGATGCGGATTTAGATCTGTGGTACGATAAAATCAAACAAGCCTATACTACGATTTTCAACCGCGTCGGACTCGACACGAAAATCGTTTCTTCAGATACGGGCCAAATCGGTGGTAAGCAAGCGGATGAATTTATGGTTATGAGTGAGGTTGGCGAAGACACTATCTCTTATTGTGATACGTGTCAGTATGGTTCTAATCAAGACTTCTCTAAGCTCCAAGCAGGCGATGCATGCCCGAAATGTAGTGAGGGAAAGATTAAACTCGCCAAAGGCATTGAAGTAGGAAACATTTTTAAGTTAGGCACTAAATATTCAACTAGCATGCATGCGCTTTACACCGATAAAAACGGGCAACAAAAACCCGTAGTCATGGGATGTTATGGTTTGGGTATCTCTAGGACGCTTATGGCGGCTGTAGAACAACATAGCAGCGACAATAGCATTTTATGGCCAGAAGAAATTACGCCATTTAAAGTCCATATATTACCACTAGATTCAAACGATCAGTCGATTAGCAACCTTAGTCATGAAATATATGACAGACTTAAACAGTCTTACGATGTGCTTATCGATGATCGAGATGAAAGAGCCGGTGCGAAATTCAAGGATGCGGACTTGATCGGCATTCCTTATCGCATTGTCTTAGGTAAACGGATGGATCCAGGGTATGTTGAGTTTATCAACCGTTATACCAATGAACGCCACATTATAAAACACACGGAAATCGAAGCCTATTTGTAAGCAAAATAATCTTATATAGAAAGAGATAAAAAAAAGTATAAAAAGTGAGCTTTTTTGATTGACAAATCAGCTCGCTTTTAATATACTTTCTAATAGTCGCCTCAAAAGTCATTTGATTTTAGAGGCTACATGACATGAATAAAACACCATAAAATAGACATTTGAAGCGAAATAATCACACAGTATATAAACTTCCAAACAGAACATAAAAAAATATAAAAAAACTGTTGACTTATGCAGATGGAAGTTATATACTCTTTATTGCGGGCTTGAGAAACGCTATATGCACAAGTCCGAAATAATCGCTAAATTTTGGGTGTTTTAACCGATAAATCTATTGACAACATGTATTGACTATTATATAATATTAAAGCACTCAGAAAAATGCATTATGGTCTTTGAAAACTGAATAGAACAGAATTACTTTTGAGTTGAACCAATTTCAAACAAAACTGCTTATGCAGTTTACATATTTTTATGGAGAGTTTGATCTTGGCTCAGGATGAACGCTGGCG
>CAZCSL010000005.1:0-74704 GCA_964501415.1 uncultured Candidatus Izemoplasmatales bacterium | reverse complement strand
AAGGGTATAGGTCGGGCAACCGGCGCGAGGGTTCAAATCCCTCCTACTCCGCCATTTTTTGGCCCGTTGGAGAAGCGGCTTAACTCACCAGCCTTTCACGCTGGCATTCACGGGTTCGAATCCCGTACGGGTCACCAATTGTTTCCTTTAGTCTATCTTTGATTTAAGATAGACTTTTTAATTGATTATAATGAATTTCAAGTCTTTAAATTAAACACGGAAAAACATAATGAAAAAAAGCACAGGACTTTATTATCTAAGCACCAAAAACATGTTACAATGATTTTGACTTTATAAAAGCGCGGTGATTGTTATGGCCCATTTTTTCTTTGCTTTTAACGCTTTAATGCCCCTAATTATAATAGCTATGTTAGGCTATTTTTTGGTAACTATGAAACTCTTAAATCAATCGTTTATTTCACAGCTGAATCGATTCATTTTTTATGTAGCCTTACCGGTACTTATATTTTATACGTTAAAAGATATTACAGACCTTAGTGAGATTAACGGGTATATTATTCTTTTTGCTGTTGTCATGGTATCCATCATTTTCATACTGGCCTTATTTATTATATATTGGTTTGATTTGACCACGTTACATAAAGCGGTTGTCATTCAAGCTTTTGTCCGGGGTAATTTCATGTTGATAGGCTTACCTTTAGCCTTGAGGCTAGGTGGGACTGAGGCTTTATCTATTGTGGTTATTCTGAATGTATTCATCATTCCCATAACGAATTTTTTCTCGGTGATTATATTTAATGTTTATACCTTAGAAAATAAATCTGCCCATGTCTTTTTAGATTTTATAAAGTCGACAATGATTAATCCATTGATGATTGCGGTATTTTTAGGTATAGTAGCGGCTTTGTTAAATACTCAATACCAATCTTTGATTAATGCTGTTCCTTTTATTGATGAAACACTGGAAATGGTATCTATAACAGCTACGCCTTTAGCTATGATAGCCATCGGTGGTCAGTTTAAGATGCACCGTAGCAAACAACTATTTAAACCACTATTCTTAGGGGTTGTAGGCCGTTTAGTATTTGTACCATTAATCGCTTTACCAACAGCGGTTATATTAAATCAATGGATAGAGTTCGGATATGCCTGGGGTGCTTTAATTGCTATTTTTGCTTCACCTGCGGCTGTCTCTAGTGTAGCTATTACTAAGGGGTTTAAGGGAGATGATGAACTCGCAGGTCAAATTGTTCTGTGGACAAGCTTGTTAGCATCTATAACCATTTTTATCATAGTCACAATATTTAGCTATCTAGGATTATTGTAGGGTGCATTTTTTGTCATTTTATGACTATCAATAGACGGGTTTATGCTTTATAATGTAATTGAATAATATGTTTTAGGAGGGAAAACATGTCAGACGTAAAGATAGCTCAAAAAGGTCCTTACAAAGTCTTTGTAAAAAAAGGAGAAACTTATTATTGGTGCCGCTGTGGTCGCAGTGAAGCACAGCCATATTGCGATGGTTCTCATAGAGTAACCTCTCTTAAGCCTATTGCTTTTAAAGCAGAGCAAGACGAAACGGTATTTTTATGCGGATGTAAACACAGCAATAACAAACCTTATTGTGATGGAACCCACAATAAGCTCTAGGCCTATGTCTAAAAACGATAGCTTATCTAAAATCACCACTATTCTTGGCCTCGTTTTCGAAGGCCTAAGTGTTTTCACACTGTTTTTTATTAGTCGTCTGTTATTGAACTTGCCGCAATCGTTTATTGATGTGATTCATGATGAAAACTTGCCAGCTAGTCAAGAAGCTTTTTTGTTTGATATGTTCCAGTTTTTAGGCATTGTGATGACTGTTTTGGCCGTTATTACCTTAATCGCCTTCCTCATTAACCAATATTTATTCCGTAAAGTGTTCAAACAAGATACAGATTTAAAAACGAAGAAAGGTATTTTTGTGTATCAAGCGGTATGGGGCGGAATCAACATCGCATATAATACACTTATAGGTGTTTTGTATCTGATATCGAGCATTTATGCCTTAAATAAAATTTCTGATGAATCAAACCAACAAAAAAGGGAAAATTAATTTCCCTTTTTATTTTAACGATAAGAACAGTAATTCAGCGGTTTTAATGTTGGTAGCCAGTGGAATTTTATAAACATCACTTAATCGAAACAAAGCAGATACATCAGGTTCATGAGGTTGCGCCGTTAAAGGATCTCGAAAAAATACGACCATATCGATTTTGCCTTGTGCTATTCTAGCACCCATTTCTTGATCTCCACCCATGGGACCAGATTTAAACCTTCTAACACTTAAGCCAGTTGCCTCAGTAATACGTTTTCCCGTCGTGCCTGTAGCGACTAGTTGATGGTTTTTAAGCGTATCTTTATATAATTTGGCAAATTCAATCATCTCTTGTTTTTTCTTGTCATGAGCAATCAATGCTATATTCATGTTAATCACCTCGTATAATCATTATACAATACACAAAGCACTTTGTATTGTCTTTGTGGTATAATAATGCTCGAGGTGAGCGGGATGTATGAAAAAACGTACAACATAGAAAACTTTTATTGTGATACAAGAAGATACTTAAAAGTCCCTTTTATGATGTTTATGTTAAACGATATTATGGAGCGCAACGCCAATAGCTATGATGCTGGAGCCGATTACCATTTATCACAAGATTTAGCATGGGTTTTAACTGAATATCAACTAGAAATTTCTAAACTACCTAAAGCACAAGAAAAAATTATAGTTGGGACAATTCCTTACTCGTTTAAGCGTATGTTTGGCTACCGGAAATATCAGATGCGCTCGCAAAGTGGTGAGGTATACTTAAAGGGAAAGGGTAAGTTTGCTTTAATAAATATTAAGACCAAGCAGTTTGTACGACCCGAACAATCATTGCTTGAACGGTTTAAAGACGCAAAAAAAACCCCAGAATCCCTACCTTTTGATGCCTGGGAAATTGATGAGAAGACATTTATTCATAAAATAGAACGGTTTGTTTCGGCTGATTATATGGATGTTAATGGTCATTTAAATAACGCATTTTTCCCTACCTTTTCCTATCAAGTGCTGCCGACAGAAGAAATAGAGCAACAAAATATCACCGCCATTTTTGTTAAGTATAAAAAAGAAGCTTTTACACATGATGTCATTTCTCTATACCTATACCGGCTTTCAAGTGGGTATTTGATTGATATTAAAAGAGAAGATGAAGTGCTTGGGAACGTCTTATTTAAAACAAAAACACTCTGATATTAAAGAGTGTTTTTTAATGGTCTATAAGTTTCTATCAATCTGTTAATCATATCAAAATTAAAAAAGCGAGATTGCCTAAGCAGTTCTTTTCCTTCTGAAAAGAACAAGATTGTTGGAACACTGAAAACCATGTGTTCACCTCTAAATCGTTCTACATCTTCGATATAAACTTCAAATTTTTCTAAGCTTTCATAATGCTTTATTTGATGTTTAAACTGCCAATCAATGGTTTTACAGATGGTACAAGTTTTTGTTTTGGCAATTACCAAAACAAAGTCTTTTTGAATGGTATTATTAAGGTCTTCATAATTTGTGATAGTTGTCATTTTTTTCTCCTCGGTTTTAATCAATACGATTATAGCTTTAAGAATTTATTTTAGCAATAAAAACGCATATGCCTTTGAAGGCATATAAGTCTATATTATAATGTTGATAGATTATTAACCGAGGTGCTATATGGAAGTTTTTGATTGGTTTCAACAACTATCTCATGAAACAAGGTTACGCATGGTTAGTCTTTTGGATGAAAACGAATTATGCGTTTGTGAACTTGAGGAAATACTCAGTATAAAACAAGTTAATATTTCGAAACATCTTAATAAATTAAAAAAGGCTGGAATCGTCTTTTCTAGACGGGAAAAACAACGTGTCTTTTATTATTTGTCGGAGGCTTTTGCTAAAGAACCCGCATGGCTTGAGATTATTCGATTGAACAGACAAAAACACCCAGTTTTGAAAAAGGATTATGGACGATTAATGGAACATGAAAAGACGAAAGATAATAATATTTATGTGTGTAACGTGTTTAAAAAGGAGAGCTTGTCATGATTAAAAAAGCCATAAAAGTCGAAGGCATGACCTGCGCGATGTGCGCTAAAACAATAGAAAACTCTTTTTCAGATATGGATAGTGTCAGTGTCAGTGTCAATGTAGGAGCTGGAAAAGTCTTGGCCGAATATGATCCAGATAAAATAGATTTAAGCGATATTGCGCAACGCATTAATGATGCTGGATATAAGGCATTACTGGATGACCAACTCAATGATAATGAACGAATTCGTCATAAGATGAAACGGGAAGTCATGATATCACTGGCCTTCTCACTACCTCTTTTGTGGGCTATGTTTGGCCATATCCCGCTTTTTGACTTTTTGTTTGTTCCGGCTATTTTGATGAACGGTTGGTTTCAATTGGTTGTAAGTGGTGTGGTTCAGTTTTATATTGGTAAACGATTCTATGTTTCAGCTTATCGCGCGATTAAAAAGAAAGTTTTAGGTATGGATATATTGGTGGTCTTAGGGACTACGAGTGCCTATTTATACAGTATGTATTTACTTTATCAACATACATTTGTTGAGACGATGATGCATCCAGAGTATTATTTTGAGATTAGTGCCCTAATTATCTCAATGGTATTGCTTGGTAATTATTTTGAACATGTTGCAAAAGAGAAAACTACGGATGCTTTGGTAGAATTGTTGAATCTTGGTGCGAAAGAAGCCAGAATTATCCAAGATGGTGAAGAAAAAATGGTGCCTATTGAAATGGTAGAAGTAGGCGATCATATTTTGGTAAAACCGCATGAAAAAATTCCTGTGGATGGCATCATCGTAAAAGGCTCTTCTTACGTCGATGAATCCATGATTACAGGTGAGAGTATTCCGGTTTTAAAAGACAAGAATCAAAACGTTATTGGGGCCACGCTCAACACCGAAGAAAGTATCACGATTAAGACAACCAAAGTCGGTAGCGATACGATGTTATCGCAAATCATCTCAACGGTTGAAGAAGCCAGCGCTAAAAAATTACCGATACAACGCACTGCCGATAAAATAGCTGCTTGGTTTGTACCTTTAGTTGTAAGTATTGCTATTTTTAACTTCTTATTGCACTTCTTTGTTCTTAATTTTGCTTTTGAACCTTCATTCACACGTAGTGTTGCCATATTGGTCATCAGCTGTCCTTGTGCTTTGGGATTGGCTACCCCAACCAGTATTTTGGTTGGAAACGGGAAGGCTGCCCAGCATCATATTTTGTACAAAGGCGGAGAATTTTTTGAACTTGCCAATAAAATTGAGGCAATCGCTTTTGACAAGACGGGAACCTTAACCTATGGAAAACCAGAAGTAACAGACTTTAAAGGTGATGAAAAAGCGTTAAGATATGTTTATTGGTTGGAAAACGAATCGACCCATCCAATCAGTTTAGCGCTTAAAGCTTATGCGAATGACCAAAAAGGCGAAAAGCTTTTGGTTGAATCGTTTACGACAGTGAAAGGAAAAGGAATTCACGCACAAGTTGGAGACAAACACGTAGCGGTTGGCTCAAAAAAACTCATGGACGAGTTAGATATTAAAACCGATGAATATCATGCAGACGCGACCAAATGGCTTGATGAGGCCAAGACGGTAAACTACGTATCAATAGAAGGTGAATGCATTGCTGCTTATGCGGTTAGAGACGAATTAAAGGAAACATCAAAAGATGTCATAAAAGCGATGCAAGCCCGAGGACTTAAGACGGTAATGATTACCGGGGATCATGAAAAGGTTGCTACGGCCATCGCTAAAGAATTAGGGATAGACAAAGTCTATGCAGAGGTCTTACCACATGAAAAGGCGAATATTGTTGAAACGTTGCAAGAAGAAGGTCTGATTGTTGCTTTTGTGGGTGATGGTATTAATGATGCGCCTGCTTTAAAGCTTGCGGATATCGGGATTGCGATGGGCTATGGTACAGATGTAGCTATTGATTCAAGTGATGTTACTTTAATGAGTCATGATTTAGGCTTGGTGATTAAAGCCATCGAGATGTCTAAAGCAACATTAAGAAACATTCACCAAAATTTCTTTTGGGCCTTTTCTTATAACTTTGTTGCTATACCACTTGCCGCCATGGGATACTTATCTATGGTACTTGCCGCTGTTGCTATGGGCTTTTCCTCAATTGCCGTGGTCCTGAATGCCTTACGCCTAAAAACGACAAAGCTGCCAGATTTTAAACCAGAAAAAGGAGGAAACCTTCATACTATGGAATTAAAAGTAAATGGCATGACATGCAATCATTGTAAAAAAACCGTAGAAACCGCACTAACAGAAGCAGGATATGATTCTGTCGAAGTTGATTTGGATCAAGGTGTTGTACGCCTAGAAGCTGAGGATGTTAATCCTGTTAAGGAGATTATTGAAGCTAAAGGCTATACGGTTGTTACTGAATAATTGGGCTGAGCTACAGCCCTTTTATTTTTGGAAAATGAAGCGATAGATGTTGATTTATAAATCTTCTTTTGCTATAATGTATTAGCGCTAAATGATGGATATTTTTTTATTTTGGAGGGGTAGCGAAGTGGCTAAACGCGGCAGACTGTAAATCTGCTCCCTCAGGGTTCGGCGGTTCAAATCCGTCCCCCTCCACCATCCTAGGGGTGTGGTGTTAATGGTAGCACAGCGGTCTCCAAAACCGTTAGTACGGGTTCGAATCCTGTCACCCCTGCCAACTGTATTTAAAAGAAACCATGAGTAAATCGGTTTCTTTTTTTTATGTTGATTCAATAGGCCTAAAAGTTTTAATTTTGAAGTGTTTTCAAATTCATTTACAATGCTGTAAACGCTTTTATTTTTGTGGTGTATATGCTATTATATAGCCGATGTTAAAGGAGGATACAAGATGATTATATTAGATGGTGAATCATTAGATCTTGAACAATTTATTGCTGTAGTTAGAGACAAACAAAAAGTAGCTCTTGATGAGAAAGCTATTTTTAGAGTAAATAAAGCGCATCAATTAGTTGAAAAACACATTCAGGATAATCGTGTCGTATATGGAATAAACACAGGGTTTGGCAAACTTAGTGATATTCGAATCAAGAATGAAGAGTTATCAGACTTACAGAAGAACCTATTGTTGTCACACGCTTGTGGCACAGGAGAGCTTTTTGATAATGATGTTGTTCGTGGCATGCTATTGCTTCGGGTCAATGCATTGATCAAAGGCTATAGTGGTATCCGTATTGAAGTGATAGAGAAGCTTTGTGAGTTTTTAAATAAAGATTTGATACCCGTAGTTTATTCTCAAGGATCTTTAGGGGCATCTGGAGATTTAGTGCCCTTAGCACATATGGCTTTACCTTTGCTTGGTGAAGGAGAAGTTATCTACCAAAATGAACGTCAAAGTGCCAAAAAAGGTCTGCAAAAAGCAAATATCAAGCCGTTGGATAGGCTTGAAGCTAAAGAGGGATTAGCATTGATTAACGGAACGCAAGCGATGGTTAGTGTAGGAGCCTTGGCTACTTATGATGCATTTAAAACGTTTAAACATGCTATCATAAGCGCGACGATGAGTTTTGAAGCTTTAAAAGGGATTTGTGATGTATTTGATGAGCGCATTCATAACGCTAGACCCCACCACGGACAATTACGTGTAGCTGGGATGATGCGTCATACCATAAAAGACTCTAAGAATGTTTCACATCAAGGGGATGATCATATCCAAGATGCGTATAGTCTTAGATGCATACCACAAGTACATGGTGCTACTTTGGATGCTTTGGAATATGCACTAAATAAAATTGAAATAGAGATGAATTCAGCTACAGATAATCCATTGTTGTTTACAAAAGAAGAGGATGTTTTGAGCGCAGGTAATTTCCATGGCCAACCTGTTGCGATGGTTTTTGATTACCTTGCCATTGCCGTACACGAGTTAGCTAATATATCTGAGAGACGTTTGGAGCGTATGGTAAATACCGACATTAACAAGATGTTTCCACCCTTTTTGGCAAAATACAAAGGAAGAAATTCGGGGTTTATGATCGTTCAGTATGTTGCAGCTTCTTTAGTAAGTGAAAACAAGGTTTTGACTCATCCGGCAAGCGTTGATTCTATTCCTTCTAGTGCTAATAAAGAAGACCACGTATCGATGGGAACCATCGCAGCTAGAAAACTTGCTAAAGTGATGGAACACACACGGAAAGTCATTGCTTTAGAAATGTTTACGGCTGCTCAGGCATTGGATTTCCAAGGGTTAAATGCATGCGGTAGCGTATGTCGTAAAGCTTACGATATCATTCGATCCGGCGTTCCCTTTATTGAGGAGGACACCATGATGCAGCCTTATATGGATTTTGTTGAAACCTGTTTGATTGAAGATAAAATTACGGATGAGGTATTGGAGGCATGGCTATGGAAAAAACGATAGATCTTAGAAACATTTACAATGCATTACCTGAACAAAAACCTTTTGAAAAAGGAATTCGAAGAGCGCCTAAACGGGATTTTTCGCTTTCAGAAGATGAAACGATGTTAGCTTTAAACAATGCACTACGTTATATCCCAAAGGATTGGCAAGATGATTTGGCTGAAGAGTTCTTAGATGAACTACTAACATACGGCAGAATTTATGGATATAGATTTAGACCTAAGGGCCCTATTAAGGGATTACCCATTGATAACTATCAAGGTGAAACGATTGAAGGAAAGGCGTTTCAAGTGATGATAGATAACAATTTGGATTTTGATGTTGCCTTGTATCCTTATGAGTTGGTCACCTATGGTGAAAGTGGTCAAGTTTTTCAAAATTGGATGCAGTATCAATTAACCAAACACTACTTGAAAATACTAAAAGAAGATGAAACCTTAGTATTGATGAGTGGACATCCACTTGGTATTTTTAAATCTTTTAAACATGCGCCGCGTGTAATGTTAAGCAATGGATTAATGGTCGGTCAGTATGACCATCCTTCCTCTTTTAGTAGAGCTCAAAGTTTAGGCGTTGCCAATTATGGACAAATGACGGCTGGGGGATGGATGTATATCGGTCCACAAGGTATTGTCCATGGCACGTATTCAACGTTATTAAACGCTGGAAGGCTTAAACTTGGTATCGATGAATCAGCTAATTTAGCAGGTGTTTTATTTGTATCAAGCGGACTTGGTGGTATGAGTGGTGCACAGGGTAAGGCAACTAAAATTGCAGGTGGCGTTGGTTTGATTGCTGAGGTAGATAGTTCACGCATTAAGACGCGTCATGATCAAGGCTGGATAGATATTGTTACAAAAACCCCTAAAGAGGCGTTTGATAAAGCATTAAAAGCAAAAAAAGAAAAAGAAGCCATAGGGATTGCCTATCATGGTAACGTCGTTGATTTGCTTGCTTATGCGGTTGAACATCAAATTCATATAGAACTTTTAAGTGATCAAACAAGCTGTCACAATGTTTATGATGGTGGGTATACACCACATACGTTAAGTTTTGAGGCACGAACCAAGCTTTTAAAAGAAGATAAAGAAGCTTTTAAAAGCCATGTAGATAAAGGATTGAAATATCATTATCAATTGATTGAAGACTTATCTCAAAGAGGCACGTACTTTTTTGATTATGGTAACAGCTTTATGAAGGCGGTCTATGATGCTGGTGTTACATCCATTTGTAAAAACAAAACCAATGATGTCGATGGCTTTGTTTATCCAAGTTATGTAGAAGATATCATGGGACCGGTGTTGTTTGATTATGGTTATGGCCCTTTTAGATGGGTTTGTTTATCGGGGAAAGAATCAGATTTAGATAAGACAGACCAAGCGGCTATGTCTATAATTGACCCAGCACGCCGGTTTCAAGATAAAGATAATTATGAGTGGATAAAAAACGCAAAAGCTAATCAACTGGTGGTTGGTACTAAAGCAAGGATTTTGTATCAAGATGCATGGGGTCGCAGAGATATTGCCCTTAAGTTTAATGAGATGGTAAGAAACCAAGAGATTGGACCCATCATGATTGGACGCGATCATCATGATACCGGCGGCACAGATTCACCATTTAGAGAAACTTCAAATATTAAAGATGGTTCCAACATCATGGCCGAAATGGCGATGCACATCTATGCCGGTAATGCGGCTAGAGGTATGAGTTTAACGGCTTTGCATAACGGTGGGGGTGTTGGTATAGGAAAAGCTATAAACGGTGGTTATGGCTTAGTTTTGGATGGTTCTAAGCGCATCGATGAGATCATTCGTTCTGCGATGATGTATGACGTCATGGGTGGTGTGGCACGAAGAGCTTGGGCTCAAAATGAACATGCCATTGAAACATCAGCCATATTTAATGAACGCCAAGAGGGTAAGGTTACCTTACCTTTCGCATCAAATAAAAATGAAATAAAGAGATTGGTTCATAAATACTATAAAAAGGGAGGCTATTAAGATGAAACCAATTGTACAATGCGTTCCAAATTTTTCTGAAGGTAGAGATTTAGACAAAGTAGAAAAGATTGTTGCACCTTTAAAGGACCAACCAGGCTTTAGTTTGGTCAGTTACGAACCTGACAAAGATTATAATCGTACAGTCGTGACACTATTAGGAGATCCTGAGGCAATGATGGAGCCCCTTTTAGCCTTTATGAAAGTTGCTCGTGACTTAATTGATATGAATGACCAATCAGGTGAACATCCCCGTATGGGTGCAATTGATGTCGTGCCCTTTATCCCTATTGAAGGCGTTGACATGGATAGTTGTGTAAAATACGCACATCGTTTAGGGGAAAAAGTCGCAGAAGCACTAGATATTCCCATCTTTATGTATGGTGAGGCAAGTGTTAAAAAAGGTCGTAAAAGATTGCCTAATATTCGAAAAGGCGAATTTGAAGGCATGAAAGATAAGATTCAAGAAGACCAATGGCATCCTGACTATGGAAAACCCGCAATACATCCTAAAGCAGGTGTTACGGCTGTTGGTGCTAGATTGCCTTTGATTGCCTATAATATTGATTTAAGCACCGATGATTTAGACATAGCAAAAAAACTTGCACGGATGATTCGCGGTTCTTCAGGAGGGTTTAAACATATTCAAGCAGGCCCCGTCTTTTTAGAAGAAAGAAACCACGTGCAAGTGACTATGAATATATTAAACTATAAGCAAAACCCCATTTACCGCATAAATGAAGTTGTTGCTTTTGAAGCTAAACGCTTTAACGCTAAAATTCAAAGCAGTGAAATTGTTGGTTTAATTCCTAAGGACACTATCGTCCGTTCTTTAAAGTATTATGCGGCTATTGATAATTTTGATATTCCTGAGGATGACTTTGAGGCTTTAGTATCTCTAGCCAAAAAGTACTTGCATTTTAGAGATTTTGATAAACTTAAAATCATTGAGGCGAATATTTCATGAAAGCGGCTGATGTGGTAATTAAAAACATTGGTAAACTGACGACGCCTAGACCTTATGCAGAACCATTGAGAGGAAAAGTTATGGATGACGTCGTTGAAATTGATTATGCCTTTATAGCGATTAAAGACGGGGTCATCATCGATTTTGGTCAAGGAGACGGATCAGCTTTTATCGATGAAAAAACCATCATTCACGATGCTGAAAACAATTTAGTTACACCGGGATTGGTGGATTCACATACACATGTTGTTCATTACGGTTCAAGAGAATATGAATTCGAAAAGAAAATGCGAGGCGTCGATTATCTTCAAATCTTAAAAGAAGGTGGTGGTATCTTAAGTAGCGTCAAGATGACAACAGATGCCACTGAAAGACAGTTGTATAAGCAATCTAAAAAGAGCCTGGATATTATGCTCAAACATGGGACTACAACCGTCGAGGGAAAAAGTGGTTATGGATTGTTTGAAGAAACCGAACTTAAGCAATTGCGGGTACAAAAACAATTGAATGGTAATCATCCTGTTGATATCATCCCAACTTTTTTAGGTGCTCATGCTTTGCCTAAAAGCCACGAAAACAAACGAAAAGCATTCTTAGATCACGTTGTTAAAACGATGGACATCGTCAAGAAGGAAGATTTGGCGGAGTTTGTTGATGTATTTTGTGAAAAAGGCGCATTCACTTTAGAAGAAAGCACCTATATTTTAACTGAAGCAAAGAAACGCGGCTTTAAGCTCAAAATACATGCCGATGAAATTGAAGCTTTGGGCGGTGTAGAGATGGCGGTCAGTTTAGGAGCCAAGAGTGCAGACCATCTCATGGTCGTTAATGATAAAGGCATTGATGCATTGGCCTCTGCTAATACCATAGCCAATATTTTACCTTCAACTAGCTTTAATTTGCAAAGCGCTTATGCGCCCGCTAGAAAAATGCTTCAAAACAACGTTGCTTTAGCTATATCATCTGATTATAACCCTGGCAGTTCACCGAGTGAAAACTTTTTATTCACATTGAATCTTGCGGCCATTCATATGAAACTATCACCTAATGAAATCTTGAATGCCGCAACTATTAACGCAGCGCACAGTATTGACAGAGGACAGAACATCGGCGCGATTGCTAAGGGCTATAAGGCAGATATAAACATTTATGAAGCTAAGAACTGGCCATATGTTTTATATCATTTTGCGATAAACCATGTGAAAGATGTCTTTAAAAATGGTAAACTAGTAGTGAAAAATCAAACTTTAATTGAGGAAGGATAATCATGAAATTAATCGATTATACGGTACAGGAATTTATCAAAGAATTGGACAGTGCCTCACCAGCGCCAGGCGGGGGATCGGCGTCCGCTTATGCTACTGCGATGGGGATGGGTCTTTCAAGGATGGTAGGCCATTTAACGATTCCTAAAAAGAAGTTTAAGGCCTTGGAAGAAGATGTACAAGCATCTTTTATTCGCGTTCACGAATCATTTAAAGAAAAACAACGACGCGCACTTGAATTACTAGATGAGGATACCGAAGCATTTAAAGCGATTATGAGGGCGTTTAAAATGCCCAAAGAAAGCGACAATGAGAAAAAAGAGCGAAAAGCCGCTATTGAAAAAGCAACGTATAAAGCCATCGACGTACCTTTTGAAATTGCCCAAAATGCACACGAAGCCTTAAAAGACATGTTTATTCTTGTTAAAAACGGCAATAAAAATGCCATTAGTGATATCGGTGTCAGTGCACTATTACTTTATGCTGGATTAGAGGGTGCGCTCCTAAATGTCAAAATTAACTTACCCGGCATTAGCGACAATACTTATGTTGAAGATATGAGCGAAAAAGTGCAAAAATTGCAGGAAAAAGGATTTGAGTTAAAAAAAGCTGTTTTAGAAGAAGTTCATCGTAGTATTGGTTAAATTAATAAAGAGGATGCTCGTCATCCTCTTTTCATAGAGGTGTAACCATGAGTAAAAATGCTTATGTCACATTTATCATTCGAAATGATAATTTCCTGCCCGGTGCTTTAGTCTTTGCCTATGGGTTAATCAAACAAAAAACCAAGCATGATATCATTGCTATCGTTTCAGAAGGCTTTTCTAGGGAATCCTTAAAAGCATTGAACGTATTGTTTGATGATGTTATAGAACTTAAAGATATCTTTGTTCAACACAATCAAAGACATCAACGTCAAGACCGCCCCTTTTTATTTAGCCGTTTCCATGCCCTGCGTTTAGGTAAAGATGGGGATTTGGGTAAAGCTTATGATAAAGTATTGGTCTGTGATGCAGATGTTTTGCCGATGAGATATTATGATGATTTATTTGAGTTAAAAACACCTGCAGGGATTATTAATGAAAAAAAATCATATTGTGTTGAAGATGACGATGGTCAATATATTATTCCTAAGAGCGTTTATGAAAAAGGAACTTGGCGCTGGCACGAAGTTTATAAAGATTATCCTTTAAATACTAAAATACCTAAGGAAGTAACCGATCGAATTCATGAGGATCAACAAAACATGGGGGTCAATGCTTCGCTTTATTTATTTGAACCAACCATAACGCTTTATAATGATATTCAAAGCGACTTAAACAACGCAGAAGTTCAAAAAGAAGTGGCGACATATCCTTGGCCTGAGATGCAATATATCACATTGAAATTAAGTGGGAAATGGCATAATATGGACCTTAGATATTCTAGCTTCAATGGGTATCCTATCATCGATTGTTTATATGGTATTCATTTTGCAGGGTTAAAGCCGTGGCAAAGAAATCATCGTTCGATTAAGCATTTTGCTCAGTTCGAAGATTATCGTTTATGGTATCAAGTGTTTATGCAAATGTTAAAAGAATATCCTGCTTTGAATAACTGTCGTAAGTTAAAAAAACTAAAATACTTTATACACTCTTTGTTTGATGATGAAAGTAAGATATTTGACCGCAAAGATGTAAAAGCAGTAAAAGCGCTTTTTCGTTAATTTTGATTTTATTATATTGACAGTATAATGGCACTTTGTTATGCTTAATCTAATCAAAATGAAAAGGTGAGCGTATGCGTAAAGAAAGCGTGACTGAGATGACTATGAATAGCTTATCTCACGGATTGGGTGTTGGACTTTCTGTTTTTGCACTGATTTTTTTGCTGGTGCAAGCACAAGATGTGAGTCAAGCGTTGCCGGTACTGGTTTTCGGTATTTCTTTGATTATTTTATATCTATCGAGCACTATATATCATGCTTTCCCTAAGAGCATGAAGCGCGTTTCCATGGTATTCAGGCGTTTAGACCATTGTGCCATTTACCTACTGATTGCGGGTACGTATACGCCTTATATATGGATATTGGTTGCAAACACTCAAGGGTACATATTGCTTTTTGCTCTATGGACGATAGCTGTGGTTGGCATCATTTTAAAAGCAACGCTTTTTAAACGCTTTAAAGCCTATCATTTAACCATGTACTTATTGATGGGCTGGAGCATCATGCTTATTTGGCAGGATGTCTATCCCCTTATACCCACGAATGCCATGGTACTGTTAATTGTGGGTGGTGGTGCGTATACATTTGGGGTTATATTTTATGCCTTGAAACAGATACCTTATGCACATATGGTTTGGCACTTTTTTGTACTCACGGGGTCTTTATTGCACTTCCTATCTATATATTACATACTGTAAAAAACCAAGAAAGGTGGTTATTATGGACAAAAAATTTGGCATTGTATTAGACAGCACGGTTTATCTATCGGAGGCAACCTTGCAAGAAGAAGACATCGAAGTTGTTTCATTGCACGTCTTAGAAGGGGAAAATGAATATAAGGAAACTGATTTAACACCAGATTTCATTTTCGAACAACAAGAAGCAGGAAAAAAATTTAGTACGGCACAACCCTCACCTGAAAGTTTCAAAGAGGCGTTTGATAAACAATTCAAAAAAGGATATGAAAAACTGTTTGTGATTGTAATTTCTAAAGGGATAAGCGGAACCTATCAAAGTGCGCTATTGGCACGTGATGCTATGGATAGGGCATCTGATATACACATTTTTGATACCAAAAATGCAGGTTTCGGAAATGAATTATTAGCATTGGAATTAATTGATTTAGTCAACACGAATACATCTGATCAAGACATTATAAAAAGAATGGATCAAATCATTGCTAAAGCCGGTTTATTCTTCACCGTTGAAAATCTATTTAGTTTACAACGTGGTGGTAGGTTATCTAAAGCCCAAGCATTATTAGGTACCGTCTTGCGTGTTAAACCGATCATTCGACTTAATGAAGAAGGAAAGTTAAAACTGGTACATAAGGAACGCACGCAAAAGAAATTAATGCACTATCTCGTTAAACAGATTCAATCAGATATAGGTGATAAGAAAAAACTTGTGGTAAGAATGGTACATCAACGAAGCAAAGATAGTTTAGAAGAGTTAAAACCACTCTTGACTGAAGTTTTCAAAAATGTCAAACTTACTATTACGGATTACATTGGGCCTGTCTTTTCTATTCACATAGGAAAAAAAGGTTTCGGTATTACATGGTTTGCGACTGATTAAGTCATAAAAAAAGACTTTCACTAGTTTATGAAAGTCTTTTTAATTGGTTTAAGGCTTGAGCTTATGTTCTAAACGCCTGAAGAAATCGGTTTCAAGAATGTAAAGATTTAATTGGTGTCTATGGATAGCTTCATTGTAATGGCGCATTATTCTATCATAATCATAGGTATCATCAAATTGCACAACTTCTAAATCCATATTTGCTTCGACGGTATAATAAGAACTCATGACGGAAGAATCTTGAAAGCGAATGAGTTTGAAGCGGTCTTCAAATACATCTTGACCCATAAATTTCTCGTAATCCATATCAAGATTGAACAAATTACCAATCGTCGGCATCATATCAACACTAGACATCAAGTTATCATAGTGTTTTTGATCTAAACTAGGGTGGTAAATGAAGAAAGGTACGTTATGAATGTTTAATCTTGTTTCGTCTAAGTTTAAATCAGGAGCATGTTGGTGTATAACGTCATCTTCAATGCCATAAGGATAGTGGTCACTAGCTACGACAATCACCGTGTCATCTTTTTGTCCGGTCTCTTCTAATTTTTCTAATAAGACACCTAAGGCTAAGTCAAGTTCATAGTTAGCAGCATAATAATACATCATAATTTCATCGTCAAATGGCCGGTTATTTTCTTCGAAGATCTCTTCGATGATCGGTAAGTTCTCCTTGGCTACCTCGTGTGAATCATCATAAGGCAAGTGTCCGCTAACGGTTAAATAATAAGCAAAGAACGAATCTTTTTCTAATAGATCATCCAAGGTAGCTTCAAACATTTCTTTATCACTTTGCCATGGTATTTGTTCATCTTCTATGTTTTCGTTTATCGTGCCATGCTCTATTAAGCCCATATCGTAAGCATTCAAGTAATCCTCAAAACCCAATAATTCTTTATAGAATGGGGCCCTACTAGGATAGTAAAAGTCAGAATAATTGTGATGGGCAATCGTTTCAAAGCCTGCTTGTTTAAAACTCTCAGGCAACGTACTAGGTAGTAAGTTATTTTGGAAATATTTCATACTTAGGGGTACGTTGGCACTCGGATAAAAGGATGTATGCATCATAAACTCTGTATCGGCAGTATTCCGATAATATAGTGGCGCGTAATAATTATCAAAAACCATACTATTTTCCATCATTTTGCTAAGGTTTGGCATTAAATACGGATCAATAGCATAAGAAGCAAGTGACTCAGCGGTAATGAAAATCAAGTTTTTATCTTCAAAAATGCCTGTATAATCGTTACTTTTTTTCTCTCGTTCTTCGTAGTAATTAATGAGCCAATCATCGGTTTTTTCATTCTTTTCACTAAAATTCAAGGTGCTTCTTAAATCAATTCTTGCATACGTAAAGAGCCCAAAACGATTGACGCTCAATTCAGGAGAAAAGTTTGTATCAAATAAATCTCTTTCACTATAAGTAGGGATATCATCGCCACCATTGTCGGCAAACGGAGATGAACTGATGGCAAAGGTACTCATGTACGATAAAAAGAGGGTTAAAACCAATGCAAATAAAACGGGCTTCACACTAAAATAACGCACAGAAAAGAGATCAAACACACTATCTTTAAACCGTTTATGCGTTATGTGCAAAATGATGATTCCTATAAAAGGAATTAAATAGATGGCGTGTACGATATGAATATAGTTGATAACATAAGGGACAAATGCAAAGCCTTTTGATGCATCTCCAGCCATGTTAAAAGAGAACAAACTACCCATGCTTAAATAATAGATGGTTTGTGCAAAGTAAAACGTGGAGATTAAAAGTATCGAAATGCATAGAATTATTTTCATCAGCCTAGGACCTAATAATCTTAAAATCATGATAATAAACATACTATAGGTTGCTGAAAATAAGAGCACTTTATAGTAATTTAAGTTAATAGGCAATTCCAAAATTAGCAAACGAAAAGTCGTTTCAAACAAAACAATACTAAAAAACACCAAGGCAAACAGAACTATAGGTTTGAAGTTAGCTTTATTCATCATTTTATACACCTCCTAGTTCTAGCTTGTATAATTCATTATAAAGTTAAATGAATTATAAGTAAAGTGATGCCTAGCATAAAAAAGTAAAGTGATGCCTAGCATAAAAACGCTTGACATCCTATTCTTTATTTCATACAATGTTTATAGTCTTTTTATATGAGATGATTATGGCGGCTGTGGCGAAGTGGTTAACGCACCGGATTGTGGCTCCGGCATTCGAGGGTTCAAGTCCCTTCAGTCGCCCCATTTTAATGGGCTATAGCCAAGTGGTTAAGGCATCGGACTTTGACTCCGACATCGAAGGTTCGAATCCTTCTAGCCCAGCCATTGATGCGGGTGTGGCGGAACTGGCAGACGCGCTAGACTTAGGATCTAGTTCTTCGGAGTGCAGGTTCGATTCCTGTCACCCGCACCACTTTGATTTATAAAACTTCTTGATATTTGCGGTGAAATACTAGATTTCACGCATGTTAAGAAGTTTTTTTTATGTTTCGGCTGATATGTTATGGTAGTGGATTTTTGCATCCAAAAAACCATCTAATTCATAGAGTATTTGAAATAATATTGCTCTTGTTTCAAAAGCTTCCCTGGTCTTAGGTAAAGCTTTTTTTCGAAAAGTATCCAACAGGTTTTTAAGGTTGTTTTTTTGCTTTAGGGCTTGATTACTCTCACCAATATCAGGGTATAAGTTGTGGATGTATTCAGAAACGTATTTGATATACGGATGTTTGGTTTGAATCTCTAAACTCAATTCAACCACACGGTCCAGCCTACGCATTTGTTCGTAACGCATTTTAATATATTTTATGAGGGGACGTTTTTGATCAAACAAAAGATCTCTATCTAATAATTCTGCTTCTTTCAATATCTTCTCTATGTCATGATTAACCTTATCATGTTTAGCTTTAAGTTGCTCATTGTGATTATCTGAAATAAGATTTGAAATGATTTTTATATCTTCTTTAATGAGCATATCCATGCTTTTTTTATGCAATTCCAGATGTTTTTTGGTGTTCATCGGATAAACCAAGTTTAAGGATAATGCGACTAAAAGGGCAATAATCATTAGGCCCAAGCCATTAAATAAAGGCGATAAAGAATAGGTACCATATTGTAAAATATGGGATCCTAATACTAAACTTGGAACGATACCGACTGAGATTTTGAGTCCAAAAGATAGAAATATGAACAGTGCGGTAAAAAGCGTGAAAACCCAAAGGTTATAGCCCATGATGAAAAACAAAATCGTAGATAAACTAAGAGCCAAAAGTGAACTAAGCAATCTTTTCATCGCTATCAATAAAGAGTCCGTTCTAGTTTTTTGGATTGATAAAACCGCTAAAATCCCGGCTGTAATGGGGTAATCCAGGCCGATTAACTGAGCGAGTAAAATGGTTGTTAAACTGGCAAGAGTCATTTTAATACTGTTATGGATAATCGTTGACATCATATCATTCCTTTATCTATGTTTATCGATTTAAAAAGCCTTTGCACATTGGAGTGAACCCCGTATTATTGCATGTTTATTCCATCTTATTATATCATGTGTAATCAATTCCATAGATTGTTTGAGATTTAATCACCATGCTATTCACATTACAAGATAGGGTTGTTAAAATGAATGTATTAGAATTAGGGAGGAAAGCATGGCTAAGATAAAACTGATTACCGATAGCACCTGTGATTTATCAGAAGAACTAGTTAAAGCCAACGATATATCGGTGGTTCCATTGTACGTCAATTTAGGGGAAGATTCGTACCAAGATGGGATTGATTTAACTACTGATCAAATGTATCAAAAAGTCGAAAAAAGCCATTTGGCACCCAAGACATCTGCGGCTTCTCCGGGAGATTTTGAACAGATATTCAAACACTATTTAGATCAAGATTATGATATCATATATCTTGGCATTGGCTCTAAGTTTTCTGCGACACTGCAAAACGCACATCTGGCTAAAAAAATGTTAGAAAGCGACAATATCCATCTAGTTGATTCACAAAATTTATCATCAGGGTCAGGGCTTTTACTATTAAAAGCCGCAAAAATGATTAAGGCAGGCAAAAACGCTGAAGCTATCGTTGAACATATTGAAAGCTTAACGCCCTATGTTAGAAGTCAGTTCATTATTGATACCCTCGATTATTTACATAAGGGAGGACGGCTAAAAGCCATCAGTGCGTTTGTGGGGACCATGATTCGCTTAAAGCCCATTATCCGTGTTATTGATGGCGAAATGGCTGTTGGTAAAAAGCCAAAGGGTAAGTTAAGCAACGGCATCAAAGTACTATTAAAAGATGTATTAAAAGATAAAGATTTAATCGACAAAGACGCCGTGATGATTACTCACTCGCAAGCCGATCAACACGTTCAACCGATTAAAGATGTATTGACCTCAGAAGTCAAAGTAAACAATATCTATGAAACAAGGGCGGGCTGTGTGATATCCTCACACTGTGGACCAGGAACTATTGGGGTTTTGTATATTGTAGATCCGTCCAAAGTCTAAAAAAGACCGTTAATCGGTCTTTTTTGTGAGATGGGACTTAATTTCATTTACCTTATCTAATCGTTCCCAAGGCAAATCAAGGTCGGTTCTGCCGAAATGTCCATATGCAGCCGTTTGTTGATAAATAGGACGTTTAAGGTTTAGATGGTCAATAATCGCGCTAGGCCTTAAGTCAAAGACTTTTTTAATAATCTCTATAATAGCTTGTTCCTCGATTTTGTTGGTCCCAAAGGTTTTTAGCGAGATAGAGGTTGGCTTGCTGATACCAATAGCATAAGAAACCATAATTTCAGCCTTATCGGCTAATCCCGCAGCGACAATGTTTTTAGCTACATAACGGGCTGCATAAGAAGCACTACGATCCACCTTGGAGGGATCTTTACCGCTAAATGCACCGCCACCATGGTGGGCTGCCCCCCCGTATGTATCGACAATGATTTTACGTCCGGTCAATCCAGCGTCTCCTTTAGGGCCGCCAATCACAAATTTACCGGTAGGATTGATATAGAAGATGGTATCCTCATCAATGAGATGCTGAGGAATGATAGGTTTGATGACATGTTCGATGATATCTTTACGTATTTTTTCCATACCAAATTTAGGTGCGTGTTGTGAAGAGCAAACAATGCTATCGATGCGAATAGGTTGATCGTTTTTATCAAAAGCCATGGTAACTTGTGTTTTTCCATCAGGTCTAAGATAGTTTAAAGGACCTTCTTTTCGCACTTTTGCTAACTGACGTGCCAATTTTTGTGCTAAATCGTGGGTTATTGGCATATAGCTATCAGTCTCATTGGTAGCATATCCAAACATGATACCTTGATCTCCTGCACCTAAGTCATCTTTTTTGTCTACGCCTCTGGCAATGTCTTCACTTTGTGGGTCAATGGCAACGATAACGCCCATGTTTTCACTATCAAATCCGTATTTTCCACGATCATAACCAATATCTTTAACTGTTTTTCTGACAATACTTTGAATATCGACGTAGGTGGTTGTGTTGATTTCTCCCATGACTAAAATCAAACCCGTTGTAACGGCGGTTTCACAAGCTACTCTAGCGTCTTTGTCATCTTCTAATATGGCATCTAATATAGCATCTGAGATTTGGTCACATATCTTGTCGGGATGACCTTCTGTAACTGCCTCAGATGTGAATAGATAAGCTTCTTTTTTCATGTTTTCACCTCAAAATCTTATTGTATAATACACGTAAATCTATGAATAATCAACTTATAAGATACTTTGTTTTTAATTCGGTGCTTTTGATACTTATCAAACAATATGATAACTAAGGTTCTTTTGATTCGTCTTTTTTATGTTTCGTAGGCACAGGGTCATATCCCCCCTTAGAAAGTGGGTTACACCGAATGATGCGGTAAAACGTCAGCCAAAGCGCATAAAAAAAATTACGTTTTTGAAACGCTTCCTTAGCGTATTGTGAACAAGTAGGATGGTACCTACAAGTAGGGTTTTTAGTCCTAGAAACACGTTGATACCATTCAATTAAGCGTATGGCTAAAGCTTTCATGGCTACCACCCAATTCTATGATACCAAATGCCATATGACTAGGCAATAAGATTACGCGTAATATCCTCGAAGGCAATGGACAAAAACGTCACAATTTGATACAATGACATAAGGTGATTACATGAAAACCCAAGCCGCTAGTGAAGCGTTTTTTGATTACTTAGACCAATGTGCATCCCGTCTTTATCATGAAGATAAAACGCCTTATTTGGAAGGTGTTTCACATGCACTTGCATTTTTGCTTGACGATCAAGTGAATCACCCAAGTTTTGAGAGCATCGTGGATGATTGGTCATCTTACAAAGACGCCCTCATCGAGCAAGCCTTCTCGAAAGAATCTGTTCGTAAGGCTGTTCAAATTGCCTTATTGAAAGGGTTTAAGGAAATGCGTATCACCAACTCCATGATGACACCAGACTCGATTGGAATTTTCATCGCCTATCTCATTAAGAAACTGTACGGTAAGTCGGATAAATTGGTTGTGCTAGATCCTTTAAATGGTACAGGTAATCTATCGGCAACGTTGCATAATCACGTTCAAGAAACTTTGCAGTTCATTGGATTGGATGCGGACCCATTGTTGTGTCATATCGCTCGAAATCTATTTGATGCCTTGGAAATGAAACATCAAGTCTATCACCAAGACACCTTGACTTATCAAGGGCCAAAAGTTGATATGATAATCACGGATTTTCCGATTGAAAGCCAGGATCGTAAACATAGCTATTTTCCTTATGAAGTCATTATGCACCACCAACAGTATTTAAATCCATATGGGTTTTTTCTTGCAGTTATTGAAAATAACTTTTTTGAACAAAAAGAAGCACCGGGGTTTAAAAAACGGTTGCATGATCACATGCATCTTTACGGGTTGGTAAAATTGGATGAAGGGTTATTTAAGAATCATCCTAAGAGTTTGTTGATTTTGCAAAAGAAACAAGACGCAAAAGAAAAACTCAATGATTTTTTACTAGCAGATTTGCCCCCATTTACTGATCAAACAGCGTTTCAAAAAACGCTTAAACAAATAGAAGATTGGTTTTTAAAAAGAAAGGTTGATGAACAATGAAAATTATGGCTGTTAATGCTGGTAGTTCAAGTTTAAAGTTCCAGCTACTGCAAATGCCTGAGGAAAAGGTTATTGCAAGTGGCGTTGTTGAAAGAATCGGTTTACCTAACGCAGTTTCCACGATTAAATACAACGGAGAAAAAAAATCTAAGACCATGGAAATTAAGGACCATACTGCTGCGGTTGAGACGGTACTGCAAATTTTGGTCTCATTCGATATCGTAGATTCTTACGATGATATCGATGCTGTTGGACACCGCGTTGTCCATGGTGGAGAATCTTTTAGTGACTCTGTTTTGATTACCGATGAGGTTTTGCAAACGATTGATGACGTAAGTGATTTGGCCCCCTTGCATAATCCCGCTAATTTAACGGGAATCAAAGCGTTTCAAAAGGCTTTACCAAACAAGCCAATGGTAGCGGTTTTTGATACGGCTTTCCATCAAACTATGGAAGAAGATGCCTATATTTACTCTACTCCTTATAGTTGGTATGAGAAGTACCGGGTTAGAAAATATGGTTTTCATGGTACGAGTCATAAATTTGTTTCACACCGCGTTGCGGATATTTTAAACAAAGATGTTAAAGCTTTAAAAACCATTGTTTTACATATAGGCAATGGCGCAAGTATTTGTGCTGTAGACGGTGGCATTTCGGTGGACACATCCATGGGCTTTACACCACTTGCAGGTATCACAATGGGAACTCGCAGTGGCGATATCGATCCTGCCATCATTGAGTTTATTTCCACAAAAGAAAACAAATCGATTCGCGAAGTTATGAATGATTTGAATAAGGAATCTGGCTATTTGGGCATCAGCGGTGTTTCTAGCGATTCTAGGGATTTATGGGATGCTGCTTATAAGGGCGATGACAAAGCGTTACTGGCGATTAAGAAACAAGCGAAAATGATTGCCGATTATATTGGGGCTTATTTTATCCGTATGGGTGGTGTGGATGCCATTGTCTTTACCGCAGGCGTTGGAGAAAATGCACCAAATACAAGAGCTTTGATTGTAGAGAGACTTTCGGCTTTAGGCGCTAAACTAGATGAAGAGGCCAACGAGGTGCGCGGAGAAGAAAAAATCATCTCCAGCAAAGACTCTAAACCGACCTTACTTGTCGTACCAACAAACGAAGAGGTCATGATTGCAAGAGACACCTTAAGACTCATTAATGCATAACGATTTTTAAAAAAATAAAAGAAAAAGACAATGTCATGCGTATTATCAGAGTGAGGAGGTAATACGATGAAGTTAATTGTCTTTTTCTTTTTTGCATTTATTATGTTAATGTTTCAAACGGTACTGTTCGCAGATAGTCCTTACACCGTAAGCTACAATCACGATTTGGAAGAAAGACGTATTCAAGTTACACACCAAGATGAACCGGAAACAACCTATTATCTTGGCGATGGAACGAAACCGATGATGTTTGGCGCGCATTATTACGCGGGTGATTATTATATTGTAACCGGTGAAGCTCACTATAGGGAAAATAATCACATGATAAGTGAACCGTATCTTTTGATATTGGATGCTAATAATGATGTCCACATGAAACTAGTTTATGATGATTATGATTACTCGGTGGTTCAAAAAGTATTTGCTTTAGAGGATACTTTGATTGTGCAACGTGAGGTTCCGAAAGAGGAAAATAATTTATCAAACACAAAGACAAAGTTTTATTTTTACAAGCAAAATGAACTATTTGAGACCCACATATTTGATCAACCCTTATATATATCTGAACAGGAGAGTGAATACTTATTTTTGAAGAAATCAGGCATAGAAGGCTACGGGTTGGCATTTGATCAAGAGGCTGAGAAATATACTGCAAGCGATTTTAAAATAGAATCTAAAACGTATCAAGGGCCATTAGAATTGACGCTTTTCAATGAAGCCTTATTAAATGATGAACGTATAGATAAGGGCGTACACACCATTGAATACCCAGGATATTATACGTTGAAGACACCCCCAGAAGAGACCGATTTCATCATTGAACCTAAAATAGAAGGTTTAAAGGATTCTAAAACCTATTATGAATCTCTTAGTATAAGCTATGATTACGGTCAACTGTTTTTAAATGATGAGGTCTATGCTAGTGGCGATAAAATTGATCAAATTGGGAATCATAAACTAAAAGTTATTGGATTAAACGATTACGAAAAAACGTTTGAGTTTACCATTAAAAATGATTTAGAAGCGTTTGAGAAAGATTTGAAAACAACGCCTCTAATCGTAAACTTAATGGGTGATATGAAGCTAAACGACCAAGAGATTGAATCAGGTTACGTGATTGATTCTGGTGGTACATATAGATTAGAGCTTCATGGTATTGATGATTTTAAACAAACGATAGAATTCGATCTTTTGACCGATGAAGTTACCATGAAAGAACAACTATTGAGTCTGGAAATAGGCATTATTGCAACGCTGATAATGCTGGGTAGCATAACGTTATTCGGATTGTATAAAAAGCGTTTTAAGAAAGCGTGAGCTTCGAAAAGCTCACGCTATTTTTTTAGGGTTGTGTTATAATTTTTAATAAGCGAGGTGGTGTCGTGCCTACAAATCTATTTATCGAAAGTGCCTATAGCTTTTCAGGATCCTTGTTAAAGCTTCAAGATATAATTGATTATGCAAAAACACATGATGAAGATCATGTTGTTTTGACAGATAAAAATAGCCACGGCTTCTACAAGTTCTACCATTTAGCGACTAAACATGATTTAAAGCCTGTCATTGGTCTTCAAGTCAAACTTGAGCCTCTTTATAAAAACGAAACATTAAATCTTGTATGTTATGCTCAAAATCAACAAGGATACCAAAATTTACTAAAGTTAGCCTCTTTACAAAGTATCCATAAAGTTTTGGCTTTTGATGGGTTCAAAGAACATATTCAGGGGACCAGCATTGTAATCGATTCAACAACCGGGGAATGGCGTGAATTAGACCAAGAAGGCCTGTCTAAGGCATTGGAAGTTTGGGTAGAAATGCTACGGAAAAGCAATTCTAATGTTTATTTGGGTATTGATAAACAAAGTCAAACCTTACCCTTTAAAATGCCAAAAGTAGAACTTGTTAAAACCGTTATGCACAGTGAAAGTGATATAGCCACTTATCAAACACTTTGTAAAGTATTACAATCAAAGCCTTATGTTCGCCCAATGGCTTTAACATCGAAAAACAGTAATAAAAATGCTGAAAATCTCAAGTTTTTGAAGGCGCACGGTTTAACCTTAACGTTTAAAAAGGCTACATTACCAAGATTTAAGACCCCAAATGATATCGATACAAAAAGATATTTAATGGCTCTTAGTCAAAAAGGATTATCTAGACGTATAGAAAATCAAAAAGTCGATATAGAAACTTATCAATCAAGGCTACAAAAAGAGTTAAAAACCATTGATGATTTGGGCTTTAACGATTATTTTTTGATTATTTGGGATGTAGTAAAGTATGCTAAACAAAACAACATATTAGTTGGACCCGGACGGGGTAGTGCTCCTGGGAGCTTGGTTGCTTATGCTTTGGGTATTACAGCAATTGATCCGATTGCAAATGGACTACTATTTGAGCGCTTTTTAAACAAAGCAAGAAAAACGATGCCGGATATAGATATTGATTTTCCTGATCACAAACGCGATCAAGTCATCAAATACTTAAAAGATAAGTATGGGAGTAAGTATGTCGCTTTAATTTGTACGTTTGGAACTTTTTTGTCAAAAAGTGCTTTGCGTGATACCGCAAGGGTATTAGATATTGAAGCGAAATATATCGATGAAATTTTGAGAAAAATGAAGCCATATACCGATATTAGCACCATGATCGATAACGATGCTGATGTTAAAAACCGTATAAAGAACGATGATAACATTAAACGGTGGTTATACAGCGCTAAAAACATAGAATCATTACCTAGACATGTATCAACGCATGCAGCAGGGGTGATATTATCAGAGAAACCTCTGATAGAGTACACCGCTATTCAAGAAGGTTTAAACACGCTTTATCAAACGCAATATGAACAAAGTGATTTAGAGGATATGGGCCTTTTAAAAATGGATATTTTGGGATTACGTAACCTTTCCATGATTGAAACGACAATTGAGCGTATATATGAGGTTTATAACAGAAAAATAGATGTCAGCAAAATACCTTTAAATGATAGAAAAACCTTTAGCTTTCTTAGAGAAAAAAGTACGACTGGATTGTTTCAGCTTGAATCATCGGGGATGCGAACATTAATCAAGCGCTTAAAAATTCAATCTTTTGATGACATTGTCACTGTTTTAGCGCTTTATAGACCTGGACCCATGGAACAAATCCCCGTTTTTCTAAAACGCCGCCAAAAACAACAAAGCATTCAACCGATTGCTAAAACGGTGGATAAAATTTTAGCCCCGACCCAAGGGATTTTACTCTATCAAGAACAGATTATGGCCATCGCGGTTCAGTTTGCTAACTACACATTAGTTGAAGCAGATTTGTTAAGAAGAGCGATAAGTAAAAAAGATGGCGAGGTTTTAAAGGCTGAAAGGAAGCACTTTGTTGATTCGGCTAAAAAAGCTGGGAAATCGCATGAATTAGCCAATAAAATTTATGATTACATTGTCAAATTTGCGGACTATGGCTTTAATAAATCCCACTCAGTAGCTTACGCGATGATAGCCTATTGGATGGCATATTTAAAGGCAAATTATCCGGCTGTATTCTTGTCGGTTTTAATGCAAAATGCCTTAAATAATGACCGCTTGATGCGACTTTATATGCAAGAATTACATGAACACGGGCTGGTTCTACAAAAACCTTCTGTAAAACATTCATCTGAGGTCTTCACGTTATCTAAAAATGCATTATATTATCCTTTGAACGGAATTAAGTATTTGGGAAAACAAACCATTGTGGCGTATTTGGATATCAAGAATAATATCTCATTTAAATCCTTTGTATCGTTTGTCAAGGATACCAAAGGCGTGTTTAATAAAAGACATTATGAAATGTTGATTAAAAGTGGCGCTTGTGATGAGTTTGGCATTAATCGAAATAAGATGTTAAATAATCTTGAGCCACTATTGGATTTTTTGGAGTATGAAAAAAGTTTGGCCCTAGAGGAATTTATTTTTCAAGATTATAAAGAATTTAATCAAGAAACCTTAAGACAAGTTGAGTATCAAGCGATCGGTTTCAATATTGCTTATGATCGGTTTAAGGATTTCGAGGTTTTGATGAAAGATGAAAAGATGTCTTGGCCAAACATGATTCTAACCATGCCAAACAATCGTTTTGTTCATCTTGGTGGTCTATTGGGAGCTGTAAAGGAGATTACAACAAAACAAGGCAAAAAAATGGCATTTTTGACTTTGGAAGACCGCATCACATCGGTAGAAGTGGTGTGTTTCCCAGATGTTTATGAAGGACTCGATTTTAGTCTTAAGAAAGATGGTTTTTATAAGATTAGTGGAAAGATACAAATTAAAGAAGATAAACATCAGTTAATTGCAAATTCGGTAAAACGATTACACGTTTAATAAACAGGATGCTTTTGGTATAATTTAGATAAGGAGACAGATTATGAAAAATATAGCAGTATTGACATCCGGCGGCGATGCTCCAGGCATGAACGCTGCCATTAGAGCCGTAGTAAGAAGTGCTTTTCATTATGGTATTACCCCTTATGGCGTAAGAGATGGGTTTAAAGGTTTATGTGAAGATAATCTATTTCGTATGACAAGAAAAGACGTTACACGCATTATCAATCGTGGAGGAACGATATTGGGTAGTGCACGATATCCTCAATTCAAAGAAGCTGATACGCAAAAAAAAGCCGTACAGAATTTAAAAAGCCGTAGTATCGATGGTTTGATTGTACTAGGTGGTGATGGTTCTTTTAGAGGGGCAAAGGTTTTGGCTGATGCAGGCATTAAAACCATAGGGTTGCCTGCAACTATTGATAATGATATCGCCGCTACCGACTACACTATAGGCTTTTTCACTGCATTGGATACCGCAGTTGAATCGATAGACAAACTACGCGATACATCGTTTTCTCATCAGCGCTGTAGCGTTGTTGAGGTAATGGGCCGACACTGTGGTGATTTAGCTCTTTATGCCGGTATTGCTTGTGGTTCAGAGTTTATTATTACACCGGAGACGGGGTTTGATAAAGATAAAACCATCAAAGCGGTCAAACAATCATTTGATCGCAATAAAAGGCATGCTATCGTCGTTGTCACTGAGAGAATGACCGATGTGTTTGAACTGGCTAAACAAATTGAAAAAGCAACGACTCATGAAACCAGAGCTACGGTTTTGGGACACGTTCAACGCGGAGGCAATCCACAAGCTTTTGATCGTGTTATTGCTATAGAAATGGCTGAGAAAGCCGTTTATTTACTCAGTGAATCGACGGGTAATAAGATTATTGCTTTACACCGAAAAGACGTGGTGGCTGTTTCATTTGATGAAGCTTTAACCGCTAAAAAAGAATTACCTTCAAAACGTTATGGTTTGTTTGGTAAGTTGAGTACTGAGGAGGGCAAAGATGATACCGTTTAATCAAACAAAAATTGTATGTACCATTGGTCCTGCAACAGAGTCAAAAGCGATGATGAGAAAGCTGATTTTGGCTGGTATGGATGTGATGCGCCTGAACTTTTCTCATTCGAATTATGAAGAACACAAGAAGCGTTTAGACACTATGCTAGAGTTAAACGATGAATTGAATTGTAATGTCGCAAGCTTGTTAGATACGAAAGGCCCAGAGATTAGGACCCATAAGTTCAAAGGCGGTTCGGCACATATCAAAGTCGGCACTGAGATTACGATTTACATGGATGAAATAGAAGGCGATGAGACAAAGTTTAGCGTTACTTATCCACAGCTTTATGATGATGTTGCTGTGGGAGGCATTATTGTGGTGGATGATGGTTATCTCAGTTTAAAGATTACCGAGGTTGATAAATCCAATAAAACGATTAAGGCCGTCGCTTTTAACACGCATACCATCAAAGACCGTAGAGGCATCAATGTACCGGGTGTGGAACTGAAACTCGATTTTATATCAGATAAAGATGAAGCAGATATTCAATGGGCTTGTAAAAACAACATTGATTTTATCGCCGCTAGCTTTGTTAGAAGACGCTCGGATGTTACAGCAATTAAAAAGTTAATTCAAAAAACGTGTGATAAAAAGATTCAAATCATTGCTAAGATTGAGAATCAAGAAGGCGTTAACAACATTGACGATATTATCGATGAGGCTGATGGTGTTATGATAGCCAGAGGTGATTTAGGTGTAGAAGTGCCTCCAGAAGAAGTCCCTGTCATTCAAAAAGATATAATCGCTCGCTGTCATGAGCGTGGCAAAGTGACGATTACCGCTACTCAGATGCTAGAAAGCATGCAGGAAAACCCTAAACCAACCCGTGCAGAAGTTTCTGATGTTGCCAACTCGATTTTAGATGGCACCGATGCCATTATGTTAAGTGGTGAAAGCGCGATTGGGAAGTATCCTGTAGAGTCTGTAGATATCATGCGCAATATTGCCAAAAGAATAGAAAAAGAAATTAAACGTATTGATTTGATTGATCGCGCGAATAGACACTCCCATCAAGATATTTCTGCAAATATTGCCATGAGTGCTGCTCGAACCGTCCTTCAAGGCAATGCAAATTTAGTTATCGCCCCTTCAGTTAGTGGTACAACGGCAAGATTAATCTCCAAAAACAGACCGAATACGATGATTTTGGCTTTGGTGCCAACGAAACAAAAGGCTCGCTCATTAGCTTTAAATCATGGTGTTTATGCGGTTGTATTCAAACTGGAAAACGATACCGAGGATCTGATTAAAAGAGCGCTTGAATATGTTAGAAAAGAAAAATTGCTTTCAAGTGGTGGTCGTGTGGTCATTACAGGCGGTTTCCCACTAGGCACGACAACCAACTCACTAAGAATTGTAGATGCTTAACTTTTATGGAGCTGAAAATTATTAATTTTCAGCTTTTTTTTGTTTACAACTTATATTATGTATGGTACTATACAATATATAGTAGTGAGGTGGTTTTATGGATGCACAACTAAAAAAAGGTGTGTTAGAGCTTTGTGTACTTAGTATTATCGATCATGAAGAGACGTATGGCTATTATATATACCAGTCCGTCAACGGTGTTTTAGGCATCTCGGAGAGTACGATATATCCCGTATTACGGAGGTTGGTTAAAAAAAATTATTTATCCACCTATTTAAAACCCTCTGTTCATGGTCCGGCTCGAAAGTTTTTTAAGATTACTGAGGAAGGCAAAACCCATTTAGTTAGTTTACGCAAAGGGTGGAAGTCTTTTGAAAAAAGTGTAAATCATTTGATAGGAGTGAATGAAGTTGAAAAAGAAATTCATTGAGACGTTGGAATCGTATTTAAACCCATTGGAAGAACAGGAAAGAAAAGAGATTATCGCATTTTATGAAGAACGTTTCTATACGGGGACGATGTATGAAGGTAAAACCGAACAAGAAATTGTCGATGAACTAGAAAACCCCAAAGATATTGCTAGAAACGTTTTGAGAGAATATGGCTATAAGCCAAGGGCTACAGTTGAAAAGCCAACAGAGGATACAAAAGGCACACAGTTCAATTTCTTTCAGATGTTTTGGCTGATTTTATTTAATATTTTTGTGGTTACATGGTTAGTGCCGGTTTTGATATCGGTGATCATTTCGGTTGGTGGAAGCTTAATAGGCTTCATAGCTAGCATTAATTATCCTACAACAATAGGTTTAGATGCGTTTTTATTTGTGGGATTTATTGTGGGTGTTATTTTCCTTTGGCTATTGTTAACCGCCTGGTTATATGATGTCTTAATTGCGTTTATCATATGGTTGGTTCGATGGCATATGAATGTTTTTCTCATTGACAAGAAAAAAGTCGTATTGCGCTTTATGAGACGGTTTAAAATCAGTTATCAGTTAAAAAAACGCCCAGTGTTATATCAGTGGAAACAAAACATCAAAGGCTTGAGTGCAATCTTGGTAATCGCAGCAGGATTAGCATTATTAATTAGAGGTCAACATCAGATTATGGCCGCAAACCAAGAAATGGCTTCTTATCATGAAACCCATGTTACTGAAGCCAATCAAGCTTGGCATTTGGATGTTGATATTTTTGATAGTGAAATCAACGTTATAAGAACAGATGAATCTGAAATAACGGTGTCGGGTGAAGTCATTGAAGATTATGATACTACCATTCGATTTGATGAGACCTCAAACACAATCTTTATTGAGAATGAACGTACTTCAAGGTTTGTTATTACATTTTTTTGGGATGCACTCTTGTCCAAGGATAATGTATTATATATCTATATTCCAAATGATATAGATTTAAAAACCATAGACGTTGAATCTACAAATGGCGATATTAACATTGATGATTTTGATTCCTTAACCTATGTGGACATCGTGACCACGAATGGCCGAGTGGTACTATCAAGCCTAGAGGTGGAAACCACATTATATGCTAAGACAACCAACGGGCGCATTTTGGCCAGTGACATTAAAGCAAACGACCTTGCTCTTCACTCAACCAATGGGACGATACAATCTGAGGACGCTATCAGCGTTGATCTCGAGGCCTCTTCGAGTAATGGCAATGTAATTTTGTCTAATAGTACACATACTACCGCTGATGTCAGAACGACTAATGGTAGAATTACTTTGGAAAATATCAACGATGCTTCTTCTGGTGGGCATACGCTTTACGCACGGACCACGAATGGCCGTATTGAATTTGAGGACGTATATTTTAAAGAGGTTGAAATGCGTTCGACCAATGGTAATTTAGATTACGTCAATAGTGATAGAAGCTTTCGATTAGACCAAATTACGTATCAAACAACCAATGGTTCTACAAACATAGATGTACCTAGAAATTAATGAGTATTTGAGCTTTGTAACCACAGAAGCTTGTGCTATAATAAAACCGACCGAACATTCGGTCGGTTTTTAATATACAACGATAGGAAGTGGCACAATGAAAGCATTGGTTAAGTTTTCTGTAGAGAAAGCCATTACGGTTTTCATGGTAGTAATCGCCATTGCGGTTTTCGGTGTGGTTTCTTATAACCGCATTACGACTGATTTATTTCCCGATGTAAACCTACCCTTTGCAGTGGTGGTGACAACGTATCCTGGTGCAACCCCAGATGAGATTGAAAATGAAATTACTATTCCCTTAGAAAACACGTTACTTACCACAACCAACGTGCAGGAAGTAACCTCTACATCTCAAGAAAACTTTAGTATGATTATGATGGAGTTTTCTACAGATGCCAATATGGATAGTATTATGGTTGAGATGAGGGAAGGACTCAACCAAGTTTTAGATACCTTGCCTAGCGAGGCGTCTAATCCTAGTATTTTACGATTACGAGTCGATATGTTGCCGATAATGAATTTTTCTGTTCAGTATACAGGTAAGGATTTACCTGAATTGACTGAATGGATTAACGATGAACTTTCTCCTAGATTAGAACGGGTTGAAGGTGTGGCTTCTATAGATATTACTGGTGGCTATGAATCTGAAATCAGAGTGATGGTTGATCAAGACCGCTTAGATGATTATAACGATCAGATATCCGATAATATGAGAGAAATTGGCAATATGCTTGAGGCGATGGGTGAAACCTTACCTGATGAGATGGAAGAGTTCAAAATTGATCAAGAATATATCGATGCTATTTTAAATGCACAAAACTTCTCATTTCCCGCTGGTTTCGTTGAAATAGATAATCAAAACTATATGGTCCGTGTTGGTGATGATTTGGGTGATTTAGATGAAATCAAAGCCTTAAAGCTTTTTGATTTTGATTCACCTATTCCAGGCATTGAGTTTCCTACCATTACTCTTAATGATATTGCGGATATTGACTTTGTGAATGCTGAGGAAAGACAATACGCTAAGGTGAATGGTGTAGAATCTATCAGTATTTCGATTCAAAAAGGTAGTGAATATGCGACCACCGATGTTTCTAGAGGTGTTTTGAATGCCATAAATGAGGTTTCAGAAGAACACGATGATTTTCAAACAACGATGTTGTTTGACCAAGGCGAATATATTGAAGAGTCGATTGGGAGTGTTACAAATAATTTGATTATTGGTGGTATATTAGCCATTATCGTATTATTTGTTTTCTTGCGTAGTTTTAGAATCACCTTTATTGTGGGTGTTGCGATTCCGATTAGTTTGCTATTTGCGATTATTTTGATCTATTTATCTGATATCACACTTAACATAGTATCTTTAGGTGGTTTGGCTTTAGGTATTGGGATGTTGGTGGATAATTCCATTGTGGTGATTGAAAATATATTTAGAATGAAAAAAGAAGGCGCTAGCAATAAGGATGCCTCTATCAATGGCGCTTATCAAGTCGGTGGCGCGATTACAGCTTCAACTTTAACGACGATAGGCGTTTTCTTGCCGATCATGTTTATTGAGGATTTTATCAGAGAAATCTTCTATCAGTTAGCGTTGACCATTGCCTTTAGCTTATTGGCATCATTATTGATTGCATTGACGTTTGTACCAACCGTTGCCAACCGCATTTTAAGAGAAAATGATAGCCAAACAGATAAGTCTCAAAAGAAGTTTACATTTGAAAAGATAAAAGATGTTTATGAAAAACTATTAAAAGGCTTTTTAAAACTTAGATATCTCGTATTGAGTATCGTGGTTGTTTTATTTGGACTTTCTGTTGTATTGGCTACATCACGTGGGTTTGAGTTCTTCCCAGAGACCGATGAAGGCAGTTTAAGAGTCGCCTTAGAACTCGGTGATGATGCGCCAAGAGACTTTGGTGATTTAAGTGCACTATTAGATGAGATTGGAGAAAACCTTTTAGCTTATCAAGAAGTTGAAAGTGTTTCAATTACGTATGGCAGCGGCGATATGATGATGGGCATGATGGGACAATCTGATGTTAACATCAACGTCGTGCTTTCCGATGATAGAGAGCGTGACACCATAGATATGCGTGATGAGATACAGCGCTATTTTGATAGCGATTATGATATGTTTATCGCTACCGTACAAGGCACCGAGATGGATACCGCTGCATTGGTAGGTTCTGGTATCCAGGTTCGTTTGCAAGGGCCTTCGCTCGATACTTTAAGAGAAGAAAGTGAAGCCTTAGCAACCGCACTTTCAGATATTGAGGGGTTAAGAGATATTGATGATGGTGCTGAGGCACAAAGCGATGAAATTAAAGTTACGGTTGATAAAGATAAAGCGATTGGATATGGTTTGACGGTAGGTCAAGTATTAGGGGTTGTAGCGGACTACTTAAGCACCCCTGGTGTTGCGACTACGGTGCGTTTTCAAAATCAATTGTACGATGTTTACATTTATGGTGAAGGCGATGCATCAAGGGTAGAAATGCCAGATATTGAAACCCTCGAAAATTTAGTGGTAGGTATGGATGCCATGACGCAAACGCCGGTAGAACTTAAAGAAATAGCCACTGTAAACGTACAACCCGGATTTTCGACAATCAACCGTTTCAACGGTGCACGTTCCAATACCGTTAGCGCTGAGATAGAGAGTGGATATAACGCAACACTGGTTGCCCAAGATGTCCATGAACTATTAGAAGATTATGACCTGCCAGATGGTTATACGTATCAAGTACTCGGCGAAGATGAAGAGATTATGGAGGCTATTGATACACTGATTTTAGTAGGTGGTTTAGGTATATTACTTGTCTATATGATTATGGCTTCTCAGTTCCAATCTTTCACTTATCCTTTCATCATTATGATTACGATTCCGATGGCTTTCACCGGAGGATTCATGATTTTGTATCTTTCTGGTATGACTGTAAGTATTATAGCTTTGATTGGACTAATTATCTTATCTGGAGTCGTCGTTAATAACGGCATTGTTCTGGTAGATTACATCAATCAACTTAGAATGAAAGGCCATGCTTTAAGAGCGGCTATCATCGAAGCAGGCAGAACAAGAATCAGACCTATTTTTATGACGGCTTTCACTACCATTTTAGCGCTATCTGCTTTGGCTTTATCGACGGATCAGGGTGATGAACTGATGCAACCGATGGCTCTAACCGCAATTGGTGGTTTAATATATGCAACATTCTTAACGATTTTTGTAGTCCCTATCATGTATGAAATTTTAACGTTGAAAGGTCGATATATTTTCGGTGTTTTAGGCATATTGGTCGGATTGGCTTTGGTTGCTAACTATATTTTAGAATCACAACCTTTCATGATCGTCATAGGTGGTATCGTTGCGTTGGTGAGTTTATTAATGATGATTTTTATGCCAAAGTCTTCTGATTCGAGCGTTGAATCGGTGGAAGATGATACCAACCAAGCATTTGAAGAAGACTTAGATGAACATATTAAGCGAGTGTTAAGCGATGAACTCTAAGCGGGAAAGGATTTTAAACAAAGTATTGAAGTATTTGTCACAAAGTGATAATACAAGGCCTTTAACCGTATCTAACCTAGCGCAAGACTTGAATATAGGCAAAAGCACCATATATGAGTATTTCGATCACAAAGAGGCTTTAATCATAGAGGCCATTGGGCTTTTAATTGATAAAAATCTTGAGATGTTTTTGGATGACAAGGATTTGATGGCCCTTCCGTTTGAACAAGCGTTCAAAAGTCATTTAAAACGGCTTTATGCCTTGGCTAAAAACCATGAAATGTTACAAGATTATCAGTATCACTACGAGATTTCCAAGCTGCCAAAAGACAAGAAAAAACAATTGCACAAAAGAATACGCGATACTTTGGTTGTCGCCGAAGAACGCTTAGAGACCATTTTAAATAAAGGCATTAAAGAAAATATCATCAAACCACTTCAAGATCATACCAGGTTGAATACGATAAAAGCAATGATTTTTGGAGTAGTTGTTTCTATTTGTGATCCTTACAATGATTGGGAAGTTGAAGCTATGTTTGAAGATTTGTTTCAAGCTATCATTACATTACATCGTTAAAAAGGGAGATTGAAGTCTCCCTTTTAATTTATAATATATAGTTCGGCATGAAAATCCTTATAATAAGCAACCATATAACCTTCTTTATAAGGTGTGATGTACGTATGGTTATAAAGATTGCCCAAAGGTATGTTATACTTTTTTTCACACTTACTTAAAAGTTTTGTCTTTAGCAAAGAATCGGTTATTTTCTCTGTGTAGCCTTTAGGCTTAACTTTTTGTCTTTTAAAATAGTAGGGTTTGAACTCATCGACTAAGGTTTCAGCAATACCGTCATTCAAAAAGAAATTGGTGACAAAGGTGAAAATGTCTTCTAATTGATAATTTCTGCTGATTATGTTTTGTTCGCAAACCTCATACATCCTTAAAAAGACCGAAAATGCTGATTCGTAGTTTTGTTGGATAATTTTGTGAGTTAATTTACCAAAATAACCTTTGTTGTGACACAAATCAAGCATCGTTGATACTTTCTTGATTTGCCAAATATCTTCTTTGCTCAAATCGATATGGGATAAAACTTCATAGGGGGCTCTTTGGTTATAATCGTAATCAAAACGTTCAGCTTCAAAGCGTATGGACGTCCCTCTTAGCATCTTTAAAAAACCTAGTTGTAATTCTTTGGCTCCTAATTGATAGACGCTATCAAATGTTTCTATAAATCGAGTTAAGTTTTCTTTAGGCAATCCCGCAATTAAGTCCAAATGTAAATCGATAACGTCGTGATGGATGATTTTCTTGATGTTTTCAAACAATTTCTTATTGTTTTGCTTTCTTCCGACTAATAAGTTGGTCTTATGATGGGTGGATTGAATACCAATTTCAAACCTAAACAACCCTTTTGGTGCATGGGTATGGATATAATCGATGATGTCATTGCTGAGATTATCACCAGTCATTTCAAACTGTACTTCTAGATGCTGAGGGTTTAATTTTATAAAGGTATCGATAATCTTTAAGGCATCAGGATTCATGTTAAAAGTCCGGTCTAAAAACTTAATTTTTTTCGTACCAGTATCAATGAGATGTTTAATACTGTTTGTCACATAATCTAGTGGAAAGAAGCGTACGTGCTTTTCCAAAGAGGATAGGCAGTAAGTGCAGTTATAGGGGCATCCTCTAGAGCTTTCAATATAGGCAATACGCTTTGGTCTTTGAGGTTCATCTATTTGGAAAAAATGAGGGGATTTAAGCTTACTTAGATCCATGATTTCTAAAGCGGGGGTATCAATTGCTTTGGTTGTAATACCGGGTAATTGTTCTAGAGGTTCATTGTTTGAGTAGTGCTGAATCACCCCATCAATCACAGCTTCACCTTCGCCTTTAACAACCAAATCTATTGGCCAGGCATTCAAGAAGTATTTAGCATCATAGCTTACTTCAGGACCCCCGAGTATGATAGGAGTGTTACATATTTCTTTTAGTTTGAAGACCAATGTTTTTATCAATTCAATGTTCCAAATATAACAAGAAAATCCTATAAACAGTCTTGGTTTCTCGGTTATTTTATCTAGGATATCATCAATAGCATCTTTAATTGTCACTTCTAATATATCCACGGTAAAACGACTGTTGGCTTTCAACAGTCGAATAGCGTTGTTGGTATGGATGAACTTTGCATTGATGCCAACGATTAAAGGGTTCATTTTATCACCTGTTTATATTTTACCACAGCCATCTTTTATATGATACAATAAGGAGGCACGGGAGTGAGGCGTTATGAGTTACAATTTAAGGACCAATTATCAACCCAAAGGCGATCAGGCCGCGGCCATCAACAAGATGGTTGAAAATATTAAAAATCACACTAAAGAACAAATCCTCTTAGGCGCTACAGGTACGGGAAAGACGTTTACGATGAGTAATGTCATTACACACCTTGATAAGCCTATTTTAGTTTTGGCACATAATAAAACTTTGGCGGGCCAACTCTATAGTGAATTTAAAGAGTTTTTTCCTAATAATCGTGTAGAATACTTTATTTCTTATTATGATTATTATCAACCAGAAGCCTACGTACCCTCTAGAGATTTATACATCGAAAAAGATTCACAAATCAACGATGAAATCGATGAACTTCGTCATAGTGCAACGGCATCATTATTAGAGCGTAAAGATGTAATTGTGGTTGCTTCAGTCAGTTGTATTTATGGTATCGGAGACCCAGAAGACTATAAGGATGCTACTTTGACACTGAGGCAAGGTGATGTCATTGAAAGAGATCAAGTATTAGAAAAATTGGTTCAGATGTTGTTCGAACGCAATGAGACCGATTTTAAACGCGGCACTTATCGTGTTAAAGGTGATGTTATCGAAGTTATGCCAACGTATCAAAAATCAACCGGCATTCGGATTGAGTTTTTTGATGATGAAATCGAGCGCATACGCTCGTTTGATATTATAACGGGTGAAATCTTACAAGAATATACGGTCATTACCTTGTTTCCAGCAACACAATTTGTTACCAATAAGGATAAATTAGAAGAAGGTATCAAACGAATAGAAGCGGAATTAGAAGAGCGCCTCGCTTATTTTAAAGAAGAAGGTAAGCTCGTAGAAGCCGAACGCTTGGCTCAAAGAACAAAATACGATATAGAAATGTTGCGAGAAATCGGAACCTGTAAAGGCGTTGAAAACTATTCACGGCACTTATCTTTACGATCGGCTGGTGAAACCCCATCAACTTTAATGGATTTTTTTGGGGACGACTATTTGTTAATCATTGACGAATCCCATGTGACCTTACCTCAAGTCAGAGGTATGTTTAATGGCGATAAAGCGCGTAAACAAACGCTAGTTGATTATGGTTTTCGCCTGCCCTCAGCACTGGACAATCGTCCTTTGGATTTTGAAGAGTTTAACGAAAAAATTCATCAGGTTGTGTATGTGTCTGCAACACCGGGAGATTATGAATTTACGCGTACAAATGATGTTATAGAACAAATTATCCGGCCTACAGGGTTATTGGACCCAGAAGTGTTGGTAAAGCCAAAACAAGGACAAATCGATGATATTGTTGAGGAAATCAATAGACGCATAAAAAATAACGAGCGTACGTTGATTACAACTTTAACCATAAAAATGAGTGAGGATTTAACCAGTTACCTTAAAGAGTTAGGGATCAAGGTCGCTTACCTACACTCTGAGATTGATTCTTTAGAGCGCATCGATATTATGAGAGATTTAAGGTTGGGAGTCTATGATGTATTAGTAGGCATCAATTTATTGCGTGAAGGATTAGATTTACCCGAGGTATCTTTTATCGCTATTTTGGATGCTGATAAACAAGGTTTTTTGAGAAGCGCACGCAGTTTGATTCAAACCATTGGGCGCGCCGCAAGAAATGTAAATGGACATGTACGCCTTTATGCTGATCGCATTAGTGAGGCCATGCAAGAAGCCATAGATGAAACTAACCGAAGAAGAGAAATACAAAAAGCACATAATCAAAAATACAATATTACCCCTAAGACGATCAAAAAGGATGTCAGGGCCGCAATAAGAATCAAACTTGAGGCGGAAGATGAAACCATGAGCAAGCGATTATCAGAAATGGACAAAGTAGAGAAAAAAGCCATGGTTGAAGATTTAGAAAAAGACATGCGTAAAGCCGCGAGAGATTTAGACTTTGAAAAGGCCGCAGAACTAAGGGATATCATCATGGACATAAAAGCATCTTTATAAAAGGTGCTTTTTTTACTTGATAATATGTGACACGCGTGTCATAATATGACTATAAATGACATACGTGTCACAAAGAGGTGAAAAATGCCAAAAAACACATTCAAAAACTTACCACTTAAAAAAAAAGAAGCCGTCCTTAACGCCGCTATTAAGGTGATTATTGAAAAAGGATATGATAAGACCACCATTAGCGATATTGTTAATGAGGCGGCTATTGCTAGAGGGAGTTTCTATCAGTATTTTAATGATAAGCTCGATCTATACTATTATTTGTTAGATAGTGTACAAGCTAAGAAGTTTACTTATTTTAAGCCGCTTATGACTAAATTAGATCAAGTTTCTTTTTTGGATTTGTATGAAGAGTTTGTGATTGCAGGTGTTAAATTTGCCAAAAAACATCACAATTACTTTATGCTTGGGTACCGGCTGCATTTTGCTAGTGATAAGACCATTCAAAAACTGATGCAAAAAATTGAGACTGAAGGCATTAAAACCTATGAAAGCTTCTTGATAAATGATCAAAACAAGGGTTTTATAAAACCGACTGTAGACATTCAATTAGTGGCTAAAATACTTTATCATTTCAATGTTGTTGAGCTTTCTAAACATATTTACAACCACGAAAGCTTATCTAGAATTCGCATGTTAGCCAATGATACCATAACTATTTTAAAGTATGGTGTCATGGTAGGAGAGGAGAAAAAATGAAAATATTTCAAATCAAGCATTTAGGGTTCACCTATCCAAAAAATCAGATTAAAGCGGTTGACGATGTTTCGTTTGAAATTTTTGAAGGCGAGATATTTGGATTATTGGGTCCAAGTGGGGCGGGTAAAAGTACCACACAAAAAATCTTGACTCGTTTACTTAAAAACTACCGAGGGGACATCCTTTATCAAGGCAAGAGCTTGAGCGGTTATTCGAATCATTTTTATGAAGATATTGGGGTCGGTTTTGAGTTGCCTGTGCATTTTTCTAAACTAACGGCGATGGAAAACATGAAATTTTTCCAACAGCTATATAAAAATCACGCAGATATTAATTTTTTACTTAAGAAAGTTGGACTTTATGAGGATAAAGACCGCTTAGTTGGAGAGTTTTCAAAAGGCATGAAAATGCGTTTAAATTTTGTTAGAGCGATGTTAAACAACCCTAAAATACTATTTTTGGATGAAGTTACCAATGGATTGGATCCTAAAAATGCGCGCATCATAAAAGATATGATTAGAGAGTTTAAAGCCGCTGGTGGTACGGTCTTACTATCTACACATCTGATGAATGACGTGGAAGAACTTTGTGATCGCGTAGCTTTTATGAGTGGAGGAAATATCAAGGAAATATCGACACCTAGAGCATTAAAGCTAAAACACGGTGAACGCATACTAGATGTGGAATACCATGATAATGGTTCGACTCATAAAACAACGTTTAATTTAGATAATATTGGAGACAACCAGGACTTCTTAAAGATCATCAAGGATTATGATATTGAAACCATGCATAGCGGCGAAACTTCTTTGGATGAAATCTTTATCAAAGTGACTGGAGATACAATCGATGAATAATTTAGGTCGTTTAATCAAAGGAGAGTTTCAGCGGTTATTTAAGTATAATATCTTTCAGGTAGGTTTAGGTTTAAGTATTTTGTGGGTATTGGTCTTATTTTTAGTGGGTGATGAAGGCGCTGAGCTGTTTGTGCCGATATTTATTTTTATGGATATAACGCTCATGACCGTGTTGTTGATCGGCGCATCATTGTTTTACGAACGCCAGGAAAATACCTTGAAAACGTTATTGATTACACCGGTGAAATTATCTCACGTTATTTTTTCTAAACTGTTAAGTGCCATCTACATTGCATTTCAATCGACCGTTATCATTTCAGTTTTTGCTGTTTTGTTTTTCGATTTGGAGGTTAACTTACCTTTATTGTTTGCGTTTGCGGTAATCGTCGCATGTGCGCACGCAATGATTGGGTTTATGTTTGCCGTATGGCTTAAGGATTTCGCTTCCTTGCTTGCCGCGATGATGACATATATGATCATCTTTGCGTTTCCAAGCATATTTTACGCTTTTGGTATTTTAGGAGAAACCTTTGAGACTTTACTTATCTTTTCACCTACTCATGCATCCTTATTATTAATAGACAAGGCTTTTTATGTAGAAGTGAGTATCGGTTTGATTAGTGTTGGCGTGGTCTATCTTATAGTTTTATCCTATCTTTTGGGGCGATATCTTGTGTTCCCTAAGTATATAGAAAAAGCGATTGAGGGTTGATGCTATGTCTAAATATGTTAAATTATTGAGATACGAAATCAAAAATATTTTACGAGATAAAATGACATTGATCATGTTGCTTTATCCATTATTGATGATATTCATCGGCGCTTTCGTTTTGCCTACATTGGTTGAAAACTATGGTGAAACCGAAGAAGGTCAAACTTTAGCGACCTTGACTATTATTATCATCTTTGCCAATATCGCTCCGTTTGTTACCGCAGCTATGCTAGGCTTTAACCTCATCGACCATAGTGATGAAAACACACTTAATACTATTAGGGTTACCCCAGTCAGCCTCAAAGGATACGTCATATTTAAAACCATTTATGCCTATATCATTAGTGTAAACGCCTCTTTTTGGGCTTTATATGGCGTTAAGATGCTAAGTGGCGATAACTATACATTTCACGGGGTGAATCTTTGGGATCAGTTCAGTTTAACCAATATTTTGTTATATGCTTTAGTAGCCGGGCTATTTACCCCCGTGTTTGCCCTCATTTTGGCTTCCATGAGTAAAAATAAAATCGAAGGGTTTGCTTACATGAAAACCGCTGGTGTGATTGTTATATTACCAGCGGTATTGGTATTAGATACAATGCAAGACTTTAAACAATACTTCATCGGTATACTTCCAACCTTTTGGCCGATGAAAGGATTGCTTAGTGAAGCAGCATTGTTAACACATGAACACAACATCTCATACCCAGCTTACATGATTATTGGTTCACTGTATGCTATCACTTTAAGCATATTAGCGTATAAGAAATTTGAAAATAAAGTTCAAACCTAATAAAAAGCACATAAAACCCAAAGGCGATTAAAAAAATTAATCGTCTTTTTTAATATTATAAAAAATAAATTAAAAAAATTAATTTAAATGTTGACATATATAAAAACATAGTGTATTATGTAGTTGAAGATGAAGAAAAACAATCTATAACTTAAAAAAATTAATAAGATAATTAAAAAATTAAAAGGAGAATTAAAATGAACAACAACTATCTGATTCAAGAAATCTTAGTTACTGAAACCAAACATATGACTAAAGAACAAGATGTTAAAGCTACAAAAGAGTTAAAAAAAGGATTTAGACTATAAATCATTTGACTTTATAACAATATTAAGAAAGGATGTGTGATCATGTTGGATACTAGTTTAATGCATACTAAATATGATTACTATCATAAAAAAACTAAAGAACTAATTAAAAAATTCGAACAAAAACGCGTTAATCGATAAGCCGGATACCTAGTTGTGATTAGAAAATATTATGAAAGGAAGATTATAATGATGGATCTTACAAACACTTATGTGTTAATGGAAAAAGAAAACAACAGTAAAAAAGAATTGGTTGAGAGATACGAAAAAAGACGTTGTTACGATTGCTAAATCAAAAAAATAGAAAGGGTGAGTGTACATGTTAGAAAATAAGAAAACATGGTTAGAAAAACTATCTCAAGGAGAAAAGAGTTTATCAGAAACAAAAACCGCATTATCCAATCACAATAACAATTCGAGTGAATCGAAAGACGATCCTAAATTTATCAAAGTACTAATCAAAAGTTCAGATGGTGATAAAGTAAATATCAAAATTCCACTAGCTTTTGCGAAACTATTGCTTAATATCCATCCAAAAGTATTGGATAAAACAAGTTTTAAAAGCAGCGATATCGATTTTTGTGAAATCCTTGATATGCTTGAAGAAGGTGCGTTTGGAGAGTTGGTAGACATCGAGTCAAACGATGGTGATATCGTGAAAGTGATAGTCGAATAATCCTTCTTTTACGAGAAAGCAAATTTTGCTTTCTCGTTTTTTTCTTTAATGCTATAATGAGTGTAGACTAAAAAAAGCGGAGGGTAATATGGCAGAAGAATTAAGGGTTCATCAAGATAAGAAAAAACAATCAGAGATCATTTCTGTGATTGGACTATTTTTAGCTATTTTAGGGTTTTTAGCGTTTGCAATCTTTGGTGAAGGCAGGAATGTTTTATTCAATTTGGGTTTAGTTGTCTTTTTTTTGGGTTTGATCACGTTTATTGTTGGATTGGTTAAATTTAATGGAACGATTACAAAATTCAAAAAGACCTTTTTAAAAGACTATTTTTCTAGCATCATTGAAGATGGAGATTACTATCCTAAAAAATCTTTATCGCAAAATGAAGTATATAGCTGCGGTTTTATTAAACGCGCAGACCGTTTTAAAGGTAGTGATTACTTAAGTGGTAAAATTGATGGCATCGAGTTTGAATCCAGTGATGTACATCTGCAAGAAAGACAAACCTACACGGATTCTAAAGGTAGGAGAAAAACCAGATACGTTACTTTCTTTAAAGGTAGAGTTTTCAAGTTTGATTTTCATAAACCGATTGAGCACCGACTTCAAGTTTTAGAAAGATATCGTCCTAGAGACGGTATTAAATACAAAAAAGTAGAGTTGGAAAGCATTGATTTCAATAAGAAGTTTAAAACCTATTCTACTGACCCTCATACGGCCTTTTATGTTTTAACCCCGCATTTTATGGAATCTATAATGAAAATTGAGAAAAATCATCCAGGACAACTAGGGTTTTCTTTCATGGCTGAAAAGCTTTATTTTGCGATCAATAATAACAAGTCCACGTTTCCGATATATCCTTTTGTGAAAATCGATGAACGCTTGGTAGATACCTTTAAAGAAGATATTGAGATGCTTTATGAATTGGTAGATGATTTAAAATTAAATAAAAAGATTTTTAAGGAGGAAAAATAATGTCAGAAGCAGTCATTGTTTTAATTGTAGTAGCTGCAATATTGCTTATTGTAGCGATTTGGTTCATTGCGACCATGAACAGCTTGCGTCAAAATGAAGTAAAGGTGAATGAAGCCGAATCTGGGATTGATGTTGCTTTAACGAAGCGGTTTGACACGTTGAGTAAAATGGTTGACACCGTTAAAGGGTATACAAAACATGAGGCCAAAACATTTGAAAATGTGGTCAAGTGGCGCAAAGGTATGCCGGATGATTTAACGCTTGAACAAAAACAAGAGTTTATGCAAAAATTGAACCAGGTACAAGCCGATATTAACGTCGCCGTTGAGCAGTATCCCGATTTAAAAGCAGAAAAGGTCTTTACAAACCTTCAAAAGACGATTGCGGATGTCGAAGAACACTTGCAAGCTTCCAGACGTTTGTTTAATGCTAACGCATCACGTTTAAATCAAAAGATTGTTACTTTCCCAACTAGTATTGTGGCTAGTAGAATCGGTATGGATAAGAAACCATTCTTTGAAGCTGAACTTGAAAAACGCGCAGACGTTAAGATGGATTTTTAGCTTTATTAAGCTTTATAACCATTTTAAAAAGAAGGAAAGCGATGGCTGTCGCTTTCTCTTTTTTTATGCATTTGTGTTATAATGTATATAGCGTTTGTAATTTGGAGGCCATATGAAATCGATAAGAGAACTATATAAAGTCGGCAAAGGTCCTTCCAGTTCACATACTATGGGCCCCGAGCGCGCTGCTAGGCTGTTTAAAAGTCGTTATCCCAATCATAGAGTTCGCGTTTTTTTATTTGGTTCACTAAGTTTGACTGGAAAAGGTCATTTAACCGATAAAATTATAAAAGAAGTGTTTGAAGATGTTGAGGTGATTTTTTCTTCAGACTTCATTGCCAAGCATCCTAATACGCTTGATTTTTATGCGTATGATACCAACGATGAAGAAGTTGGTTATATGCGCGTATACAGTGTTGGAGGCGGAACCATACGTATTGAAGGAGACACATACGAAGAAAGCCCTGATGTTTATCCGCACCAAACATTTAAGGAAATTATGACTTATTGTAAGGCGGAATCAATAAGGTTATCGGATTATGTAGTACGCTTTGAAGGGTTTGAAATTAGAGCCTTTTTAATGAATATTTGGAAAACCATGAAACAAAGTATCGAAGAAGGTCTTTCAAAACAAGGATATCTTCCAGGTGAGCTCAAAGTGGTTCGAAAAGCTCGGACTCTATATAAAAAACAGATAAAAAAAGAACCCAATGAAATCAAGGAATCGCGGTTAGTTAGTGCATATGCTTTTGCGGTAAACGAAATGAACGCAAGTGGCGGCACTATTGTTACTGCTCCAACATGTGGTGCGAGTGGAACGATGCCTGCGGTACTTAGGTATATGCAACAACGACATGGCTTTGATGATGAGGCCATCATTGATGCTTTAGCGACTGCAGGGATCATTGGCAACATCATAAAGCATAATGCTTCTATTAGTGGCGCAGAAGCAGGGTGTCAAGCTGAGGTCGGCAGTGCGTGCAGTATGGCGGCTGCGGCACACGCGGAGTTATTCAAGCTATCACTAGATCAAATTGAATACGCTGCGGAGATTGCACTTGAGCATCATTTAGGTTTAACTTGCGATCCCATTATGGGATACGTACAAATTCCGTGTATCGAAAGAAATGCGGTAGCAGCTTTAAGAGCGATAGATGCTTGTGGGCTTGCGTATTTTCTTAGTGATTCAAGGAAAATATCATTTGATTTGGTTGTAGAGACTATGTTTGAAACGGGCAAAGATATGCCATCGAATTACCGGGAAACCTCATGCGGTGGCCTTGCAAAGAAATATCAACTCGAGTAATGAAAGGCTGTGAGAAGGTGCTAAAGAAAAATTCATACCATAATGTTGAGTTTATTGATTTAACACATGATGCGATGGGAGTGGCCAAAATAAATGGCTTTCCTGTTTTTGTCAAAGATGCGCTCAAGGGTGAACAAGCCCAGATTAAAATTACCAAAGTAAATAAGAACTTTGCCTTTGGTCGTTTGATAGAATTGACGACGCCTTCTCCATTTCGAAAAAAGCCTATCTGTGAACATTTCTTTACGTGTGGTGGTTGTGATATCATGCATATGAATTATGATATGCAGTTATCCTTTAAAAAGCATCGCGTTAAAGAAACGTTAAGAAAAATTGGTCATATAACGACAAATGTAAACGATATGGTTGGGATGAATAACCCCTATTATTATCGCAATAAAGCGATTATACCATTTGCCATGGAGGAAGATCGTTTGGTTGCTGGGCTTTACAAAAGAAGGTCACACGAGATTATTGATTTAAAACGATGTCACATTTTTCCTAAAGTCTATTCTGAGATTATAAAGTTAATAAAATCTCTACTAATTAACTATAAAATAAGCATTTATGATGAGCATACACATAAAGGTCTTTTTAGAGGTGTGATGATCAGACACAGCGAAAAAACGGGAGATATCTTGTTAACTTTGATTCTTAATGGCAGTAAAATCCTTAAGAAGGAAAACATTATAGAGGCTTTGAATGAGCGATATCCCATGATTAAAGGAATCGTAATTAATAACAATACAAGCAAAGGCAACGTCATGCTTGCCAATAAAAGTAAAACTATTTATGGAGAAGATTTATTAGAAGATACGTTGTGTGGTTTAACCTACAAATACACTCATCAATCTTTTTTCCAAGTCAATCCCATTCAGACTGAAGCACTGTATCAAAAAGCTTTAAATTATGCAAAGCTAGAAGCTGATTTCCGAGTGATGGATGCTTATTGTGGTGTTGGCGCTATTGGTCTTAGTGCTGCAAAAGACGTTAAAGAAGTTATTGGTTTTGATGTCATTAAAAACAATATTAAGCAAGCACGTGAAAATGCCAAATCAAATAATGTGTCAAATGTGCATTTTTACCAAGCCAGTGACGATACGGTATTGAACGATGAAAAATACGACAATATTGATGTGCTATTTATCGATCCCCCTAGAAAGGGTTGCGATAAAAGCTTTTTAAAAAGAGTTGCCAATAAAAATATTAAACGCATTATTTATATATCATGCAACGTATCTACGTTTTCTAGAGATGCGAATTATTTACAGAAATTAGGATATAAAATCAAAGAAGTAACGCCTTTCGATATGTTTCCGCAAACGGCCCATATTGAGACGGTTGCTTTAATTGAAAACAACTAATTTAGACCAAACTTAAAGGAGCGTTAGATATGGGTACAGTTATAAATGCATTAGCCGTCATTATAGCTACTTTTCTAGGCCTCATATTTAAACGCGGTTTAAATGAAGTGTTACAAAAGAAAATCATGTTTGTCCTCGGTCTGGCTTTGAGTGCCATGGCCCTGGGTTGGTTTTTGAGTGATTTTTTAGTGGTAGAATCAGATGGCATTTCTACCCGTTATGATTTATTGATTATCATTTCTTTAGTTATAGGTTCCATTATAGGAACCGCTATAGACATCGATGGCCGTTTGACGCGTTTTGCACATGGAATTGAAACGCGATATAACCTACCACCCCTTGCCAAAGGTTTCATTGCTGGAACGTTGATATTTTGTGTTGGTGCGATGGCTATTTTAGGACCCATTCAAGATGGATTGACAGGAGATATGACGACGCTATTGGTTAAAAGCTTACTAGATTTCATTACCGCAATGATGTTGGCTAGTGTGTTTGGTGTGGGGGTTGCTTTTGCGGCCATCAGCATCTTAATTTATCAAGGCAGCATCACAATCTTAGCTATCTTTTTGGGTGCTTTTTTAACGTCTGAAATGATTATGAGCGTTGCTATGATTGGTAATATTTTACTTGTGGCTATGGGCATGAACTTTATGGAGCTTAAACAAATCAAAGTGGCTAATATGTTGCCATCATTAGTCATACCAATCATCTACTTTTTTATCCTTAATATATTCATTTAAAACGCTTTTTTAGCGTTTTTTTATTTGATTTAATCATTAAAATGCCTGCTAAGTATGTAAGTGTTGATTTAGTTAGCTTTTTAACATAGACTCTAGAAAAACTGTGTATCGAAAGCTTGATAACATAGAAAATGGTATGATTAAAATACGCTACATAAACGAGGTGTTAAGGCAATGGATTTTACTACAATACATATGGATAAACTCTCAAAGCGTGAAGCTTATCGTTGGCTGAGCAATACGGTGGTGCCTAGACCTATTGCTTATGTGACTACACAAGGTGAAAGAGGGGTTTTGAATGGTGCGCCGTTTAGTTTTTTTAATATCGTAAGTACTGACCCGCCATTGATTATGCTCTCTATCGGTTTAAAAGAGGGCCAACCCAAAGATAGCACAAGGAATATTTTAAAACGTAAAAACTTTGTGGTCCATATGGTTGATGAAAAGATGATTGAGCGTGTGAATGAAAGCTCGAAAAGCTTAAAACCAGATGAAAGTGAAGTGGAAATGGTAGGCTTCACACCGATTAATAGTGATGTGATTGATACAAAAGGGATCCTGGAGAGTCCTTTGCGTTTTGAATGTAAATTATACCAAACCGTAACGTTAAACAGTAAGGAAGCCCCTTTGATTATTGGAGAAGTCATACGCATGCATGTGGCTAATGATGTTGTTCAGCCTGATCACACCATCGATTTATCTGCTTACAAACCTATAGCAAGGCTCGGTGGGAGTTTATATGTTAAACAAGGAGAAATATTTAGTTTGAAACGACCAAAATGAGGTGAAAAGTATGGAATATTTGTATAAGAAAGGAACGAGTAACAAAGTGCTTTTATTGTTTCATGGCACTGGTGGAACCAAAGAAGATTTATTACCTATTGCGGCGCATTTAGATTCTAAAGCGCACATCATCGCTTTAGAAGGGGATGTTGATGAGGGTGGCATGAAACGTTTCTTTAAACGCAAGGCCCCTGGTGTATTTGATGTCGATGATTTGGATCAACGTAGCGACAAACTTTTGCTATTTCTAGATGAACTTGCCAATAAACATCAATTGAATCGAGATGAATTTATCGCCATAGGTTACTCAAATGGGGCCAATATCATCTTAAGTACCCTCTATAAAAGCCAAAATCCATTTAAGGCTATGTTTTTACATCATCCGATGCTGCCTTATCAAGATAGAAAAATGAACATACAACAGAATCTCAAAGTCTTTGTAGGTGCGGGGAAAAACGATCCTATCTGCCTTGCAGATATGACCGAACAAATTATTGATGAAATTCTATTAACGAAAGCGGATGTAGAGTCATTTTGGCATCATCAATATCATCAAATCACGAATGAAGAAATTGACGCTGCCAAGCTGTTTTACGAGTCTAAACTGTAGGTGGTAAGGTGAATTATAATGCTTGGTATGATGCTTATGATTATATCTTCCCTTTGAAAGCTGAAACGTTAGCTTTTTTAACCCGAATATTTCAAAAGGGATGGATTTGTGACCTTGGGTGTGGTAGTGGGTCATATGCAATCGCTTTAGCTGAAAAGGGATTCAAAGTTGACGCCTTTGATCTTTCTGAAAACCTGATTCGGTTAGGGTCTAAAAAAGCCAAAACGGGTTTGCCGCTACGTTTTAAAACCATGGATATGCGTGATTTTTCTGCAGTGGATAAATATGATGGACTTTATGTCATAGGAAACACTTTAGTACATTTGAGCCAACCCGATGTGAAATCGGTCATTGAGAAAATTGGAAAAGCTTTAGAAAAAGGCGGACATGGTGTTATTCAAATAGTTAATTACGACCGCGTAATAAGAAAAAACATAACAGAGCTACCTAAGATTGAAAACCCACCCTATTCGATGGAGCGCCACTATGAGATAAAGCCTAAAGCCGTTGCGTTTACAACCATTTTACGATATAAGGAGAATATCCAAAAAAATACGATTGATTTATACCCGCTTAAGTATAAGGATTTGCTCAGCTTTTTAAAGGCAACGGGATTTACAGACATCAAGAGTTATGGAGGTTTTGATTTCACCCCTTTTGATATTGATAATTCACAATCCTTAATCGTCACGTTTAAGCGATAAAGTTTTGACAACGGACGGTTTCTAACATAAAATAAGTGTGGGTGGTGGTATGATTGAATAACAAGCGATTAAAACAGGTATTGCCATATGGTATTTTTGCACTAAGTCTTTTGGCTACAATGATGTTGTTTGCTCCGGTTTTACGATATAATGATAGCAGCTTTACTGGGATGAATATTACTTTTGGACACACCATTTACAGCCTGGATTTGTTTGGTATTAGTGGGGCTGTTAGTGGTAAACTGCCTTTAAATATGTATGCTTTCGTTGCTTTTTTTGCCCCAATTGTAGGCGGGCTTTTCTCGGTTATATTTAAAAAGGGACAGGTATTATCATTGGCGCTTTTTGTTGTCGCTGCTGCCATGTTTTTTTTGATAGATCAATATGTTGTGATTGAATATAGACTTGCGGGACAAACTTTTGAACAAGACGTTGATTGGCAACACGCATATGGTCTTATTATAGCGGGCTTTGCTTCAATTTTAGCCGCTATTGGCGAGATGCTGTATATTTCCATCAGTGATAAATCTTAAGGCCATACACAATGGCCTTTTTTTGTGTTCTAAAGTATAATGTATTTGACTAAATCTATAAGTGGGGTGAGATGAAGGTGGATAACAAATAGACCCAAAAAATACTTTTTAGAGTCACTTTAAATCACCATAAAGGAGCATACTATGATACAAGTAAATCAATTGACCCTCAAGGCAAAAAAAACGTCTATACCCCTTATAAATCAACTGAGTTTCAATCTGAATCAGGGTGATAAATTTGCCATTATTGGACATGAAGGCACAGGAAAGACCAGTTTGTTGAAGTATTTGTATAATCCTCAAACCGTGGATTATTTGGAAAAAAGCAGTGGAGAAGTATCGGTACAAGGACAAATCGGCTATTTAGAACAAGATATAAGTGCGCGGTGGAAAACAACGGAAACTTTGACGTTTTTCTTAAAAGATTCACCGCATGAAGCAATCAATGATCGACGTTATGATTTGTTAAAATATCTGGATAAAGCGTTAAGTGAAGTTGAATTCGAGCATAAAGAGTTCATAGATCATAAGCCCTTAGATGAGTATTCTGGAGGACAAATTGTAAAACTCGCCTTAGCGAAATTACTTTTAGAGCAAAACGACATTTTATTTTTAGATGAACCGACCAATGATTTAGATTTTGATGCAATTTTATTCTTAGAAAGATTCATGCTTAAAAGCAAGAAAGCGATTTTGTTTGTTTCTCATGATGAGAGGCTTTTAGAGCATACGGCTAATGGTGTGATTCATTTAAAAAGAATCCACAAACGTAAAGATGCGGTCTCTTATGCTGAACGAATGTCTTATTCAGATTATCGTCATTTTAGGCTACAACAAGAAAGTCATCAACGCATGATGGCATTGAATGAAAGAAAAGACTATCAAGAAAAGATGAAGCGATTTCGACGTATCTATCAAAAAGTTGAACATCAGCAAAATCAAGCCGTTAGAGACCCTTCTTTGGCAAGGTTGTTAAAGAAAAAAGTGAAACATCTAAAAGCTCAGGAAAAGCGATTTGATAAAGAAAAAGATAAGATGACACCCCTACCAGAACCAGAAGAATCGATTGATGTTTTTTTTGATTCCACAATAGCTTTGCCATCTAAAAAAGTAGTGCTAACTTTAAACGCTTTTGAGTTAAGAATGGGATCTCGTTTATTATCAGCTCCTTTGAATTTAACGATTAAAGGCCCACAAAAGATCGTGATTGTTGGAAAAAACGGGGTTGGAAAGACAACTTTTTTAAAAAGTATCAAGCCAAGGATAGAGGATAATGGGTTATCGGTGGGTTTTATGCCTCAGAGTTTTGAGATTCTCAATCAAAATGAAAGCGTGTTAGCCTTTTTAGATGCGACCCACGAACCTCAAAAAGAAGCAAGGGTGCGTAAAATACTTGGTACTTTAGCTTTCGAACGTGAAGAGATGGTGGCACTCACAAAAAACCTCAGCGGGGGTCAAAAGGCAAAACTACTGTTGTTAAAGATGATAATTGACCAAAACAATGTGCTTTTGCTTGATGAACCAACTAGAAACCTCTCACCATTATCTGCCCCTGAAGTACGTAAAATGCTGAAAGAGTACCAAGGGTCTATTATCGCCGTATCTCATGATAGAGCTTTTATAGAAGAGGTTTTCGATGAGATATACGAACTTAAGAGTAATGGCCTTTTTAAAGATGGTCACTTTCAAGGTTGAAAAGCAATTTAGAGGTCTTTGATAATATTTCGCTCTTTGTTATAATGGGCATACATTTTACAATTTGGAGTTGATGATTATGAGTGAACAAAAACTAACAAAACAGCAACAAAAACGTATTATTCACGGTAGAATTTGGTTTTCAGGATTTATAGCCACTGCCGTTTTTGTGGGCTTTATGGCATTTCTTTCTAGGGACGATTACAATTTTTATGAGTCTTTGGTTCAATTTGTTATATTTTATACGGTTTGGGTCATTTCCCATTACCTTTTCTTAAAAAGAGAATTCAAGAGAATTGATGCTTCTTAGCGGAATATAAGGTGGTTAATCCTATGATCGGTGTAAAGGCGCTTTTTGAAAATCAAAAAGTAACAAAAATTGAATTAACTCAAACCCCTCATGAACCAAACAACCCTACCGAAGAGATTTTGTATGAATATTTAAAGGGCAGACAAACAACCCTTTCTTTTGAAGTCAATCTAAAGGCAACGCCATTTCAAAAAAAAGTATATGAGGCCGTTAGAACCATACCCTATGGAGAAACGAGGAGTTATCAATGGGTCGCTTTGGCTATTGGCAAACCAAATGCTCAAAGAGCGGTCGGACAAGCTTTGAACAAAAATCCTTTACCACTCTATATTCCTTGTCATCGTGTAATAGCGAAAAATCAATCTCTTGGAGGTTTTGGCTCGGGATTAGAAGTTAAGCGCTATTTATTGGATTTAGAGAGGCGTCATCGGTGATTTTTTGAGTCACGATTAATGGATACACCCATGACCATTTGATAAACATAAGAACTGCACTCCAGACTGCGATTAGCTCACAGTAGCAAATGGAGTGCAGTTTTATTTGATATTTATCATTCTTGATGAATATGTCTTTTCAATCGATATAAAAGTACGTATAATGAGGATGTAGGAGGTGGATAGCTAATGAACGGGTTTGAACGACGGGCAAATCAAAAAAAAGAAAATATATTGCAAGCTGCGCAACGATTTATCATGGCTCATGGTTTAAGGGGAACAACGATTCAAATGATGGCTAAAGAAGCCAATGTATCTCAAGTATCGATTTATAATTATTTTGAACATAAAGACCGCGTCATTTATGAAGTTATGAAACGTTTATTAGAAGTATTCACCCAGCGTTTTGAAGCCATTGTTTATGATGCTTCTAGGGATTTCGATGAAAAGACTGACCAACTGTTGCGCCTATTCACCCAAGCGATTGAGGATGTCCATGAAGACGTGGTAGCTTATGTGTTTAACCCACGTAAAACGATGATGAAAAGCTTGTTGGATTGGTATGTTGATAACCGTATCATGATGGGTATGGATCACCTGATGAGAGAAGGGAAAAAAGAAGGCGTTGTCAACCAACGATTAAGTGAACATGCGATTATCACATTATTGGGGCTATTAAAAGCATTTGACTATAATACCCACAGCAACGATAAAGCAGCATTTATAGGCTTTGTTCAGATACTGTTTTATGGCATTAAAGGCCATAAGAAATGATTACGATTCATGATAGGTGATAGGATGGAAAACCCACTGTTTCAGTTTAGGGATATAATGTACAAAGATATCCTAAAAATCGACCATTTGTCGATTGCTACAAAGACCATTACGGCATTAGTTGGTAAAAGTGGTGCAGGCAAAAGTACGATTCTGAAGGTATTAAATAAAACCATTTCTCCAACGGGGGGAAAGGTTTTTTATGAGGGTAGGGACTTAAAAGAAGTAGACAGTATAAAACACCGTCGTCAAGTACTATATATGAATCAAAAACCTTATCTGTTTGAGGGTAGTATTAAAGATAATCTAATCATTGGATTTGATATACAAGAGGTTGACCCTCCTAATGATGAGGCTTTAAATGCGATGTTGAAAAAGGTTAAACTCAATAAAAAACTTGATCAAAAGGCGGCACATCTTTCTGGTGGTGAAGCACAGCGTCTTACTTTAGCCAGATTGTTATTGTTGGATGCACCGGTGTATCTATTGGATGAACCCTCAAGCGCCTTAGACGATCAAAGTGCCGATATTATCTTTAAGGCTATCGTTGATTTTTCAGTAAAACATCAAAAGAGCTTGATTATGATTACTCATACTAAAGCGCATGCTAAGCAATTTGCGAACCATATTATCACTTTAGATGGGGGTCGTGTCATAAAGGAGGAGCGCAATGGATGATACTGTGATTGCACTCACGATTCCTCAAATTGCCCTAGGGTATGTTTTTGTGTTGTTGGTGCTTGCTATTTTAAAGAAACGTCAGATTTCACGTGAGAAGATTTTACTTTTTGCGACTTTCCGCATGACGGTTCAATTGGTAGCGGTCGGATTTTTATTAACGATTATTATTGAAAATCCCCACCCGTTGTTAACGGTTTTAGTTGTTTTGACTATGATTGGTTTTGCCATATTTACAATTTTTAGAAAATTTAAGCATCAGTTAAGCCCTGAATTAAAAAGAATGATTGCCTTAAGTCTACCTATGGGAACTTTAGCTTCATTAATCTATTTTTTGTTTGTAGTCATTCGTATTGATCCATACTATAATCCGCAATACATTATCCCCATCAGCGGTATGATTGTTGGTAATTCGATGACTGGGATATCTTTAGGTATTCACACCATGCTTAATCGGTTTAATGACAATAAAGAAAAACTAGAAACCACACTGAACCTTGGTGCAACTCCCAAAAAAGCTTCACAACATATTATTAACGAATCTTTTGATGCCGCGATTATGCCTACACTCAACAACATGCTTGGTATGGGTATTATCTTTTTGCCCGGCATGATGACGGGGCAGATTTTATCTGGAGTTATACCTACAACAGCCATCATGTATCAAATTGGTGTTATGCTTGGGATTTTAGGGGGCGTGGCTTTAACGACGTTCATTGTGTTACGTTTGGGCTATAAAACGTTTTTTAATGCGGAAGCCCAGTTGCGGTAAAAACTATTAATTGTAGTAGTCAACAAGCTAATATGATATAATGATTGACGTATCCCCTTTAAGAAGAGGAGGATGTTGCTTGAAAAATAAGCGATTATTTGAAAGAGTCCTTACTAAGCCTGCCCAAAGTAGATTTTTACTACACATCTTAACGATTGTATTGTTCCCTTTTGTCGCGCTTATTGTTTATCAAACGGGAGGGACACGATACGCTTATTTGCATGCGATGTATATCCCGGTTGCTTTGGCGGCTTTTTTGTACGGTTGGAAAGGCGGTCTTGCTGCCGGTGTGTTAGCTGGCTTGTTTTTAGGGCCTTTTATGCCCGTCAACGTGGAAACGGGTCAAATGCAACCTTTTGCAAACTGGTTTTACCGGCTTATTTCCTTTAGTAGCTTAGGAGTTGTGGTTGGATTTTTGTTTGATTTTCTTTATAACCAATACCAAACCATGGAAGAATCATATATACATAATCAGGATACAGGTTTACCTACATTTAACTATTTTCAAGCTAATTATGATGCCAATAAAAAGACTACAGATAACGTCGCTATGACTTTGCAGATAAACAATTATGAACCGTTGGTTATCTTGTTAGGTAGAGAAGCCTATTTCAAGGTGCTAAACAGCTTATATCACACGATTGAAAAAGCGTTGCCACAAAGTGCTACCATCATCCAAGCAGACTCAAGTAGGTTTTGGGTGGATATGAAGCATGAGGATTATGAAAAAATGACTTCTACTTTCACTAAAAGCCTCGAAGATAAAACGTATTATGGACAACAAGTACCTTTGTTTTTGGATTTTTCTTTGGGCTTCTCGTTTCCTAATGAACCTAAAACCGCGTTACAACGATTTAATGAAAGTGATATTGCTGCTTTGCATGCCAAGAATAACGCGTTAAAATACGTGGTCTTTCATGAGGCGCATAAGAAAGATCAACTACTTATTAAGCGCTTAGGCGAGTTGCCCTTGGCGTTAAAGAATGAAGAGCTCTTTTTGGTTTATCAACCTTTATTCGATATTAAAACCAATGAAATTGTGGCTTTAGAAGCCTTAATCAGATGGCAATACAAAGGTGAGGTCTTAAGCCCAGAGGACTTTATTCCCTTGGCTGAAGAAACGCGTGTTATCGATCAAATAACCGAGTGGGTTTTAAAATCCGTTATTAATGATTATCAAGACTTTGAAAAAATAATGCCTAATATTAAAATGGCTATAAATATCTCACAGCGTAATTTGTTTGACCCAAATCTTATCCATAAGATGATTACCTATATCAAAGAAAAGAACATGGGCGATAAGCTGGAGATTGAAATGACGGAATCAACGTTGATGTTAAACCGCGCTTTAACCCAATCCTTTTTAGAATCATTCAGACATGTTGGGGTAAAGACGATTTTGGATGATTTTGGGACGGCTTATTCTTCGCTTTCTTGTTTGCGGGATTTAGAAGTTGATAAAGTTAAGATAGACCGGGAGTTCACTTTAAATGTATCCCAAAACCAAGATACTGAGTTTTTAGTAAAAACGATTATCGATATAGCCCATCATATGGGCTTGGATGTTATCGCTGAAGGGGTTGAAGATAAAGAAATTTTAACCATTTTGGCGAACTTAGGTTGTGATTATATTCAAGGATTCCTTTATTCAAGACCTATGAATAAAACATCAGCTTTAGCGTATTTGGAAAAATATAAAAAATAAACCCGTTTTGCGGGTTTTTCTTTTGCAAGTTGTTTGCTTAAAAGTTACAATATAAACGAATATTGACTTTAGGAGGCGTTTTTATGCAACCAGAAATAGTAGGATTATCTATTCTTTTACTTGGATTGATGCTCGTTTTAGGAAAGTTAGTACGCTTGCGGTTTCATATATTTTCTAAGTATTTTTTGCCTTCTTCGGTTATAGCTGGCCTCATTGTATTATTGCTGGGGCCCGCTGTATTGGGACAAATTTTACCCAATATAGATCGTTTTTCTAGTCGAGATTATGGTATTTTTACCCAAGATATTATTTCAGTGTTTACCACGTTACCTGGGCTATTAATCAACGTCATATTTGCGGCTCTTTTTTTAGGTAAAAAGATACCAAACATTAAGCAAATTTGGATGAGTGCTGGCCCTCAAGTATCGTATGGTCAAACCGTTGCATGGGGCCAATACGTTTTAGGTATTTTGGTGACTATGGTGGTTTTGGTACCGCTATTTGGGATATCACCCATGGCGGGCGCATTAATTGAAATAGCTTTTGAAGGCGGACATGGTACGAGTGCAGGACTGGCTTCTACTTTTGAAGATGTTGGCTTTGCTGAAGGGGCTGATTTGGCGCTTGGTTTAGCTACAGTTGGGGTTGTAAGCGGTGTGGTGTTTGGCGTGATACTTATCAACTGGGGCGTACGCAAGCAAAAGACAAATTATCTTAAGGATCCTGCATCGTTTGATGAGGCGGGCTTGCGCGGTGTCATTGATATTGAAGATCGTCAAAATGCTGGGGTTTTAACCACTTCACCCCAATCGATTGAACCCCTAGCCATACACATAGGGTTTATCGCTATTGCGATTTTATTAGGCCAAGGTATTTTAGAAGCGCTTTTGTGGTTGGAAAATGCAACGTGGGGTCAAAACGGTACAATCATCGTAGCTTATTTACCTTTGTTCCCCTTAGCTATGCTAGGTGGGGTTTTGGTCCAAGTATTTATGGATAAGTTTGATCGGTTCCATCTTATCGACCGTGACATGATTAACCGTATACAAGGCTTGGCATTAGATTTTTTGATTGTCTCCGCAATTGGCACGCTATCTTTAGAAGTGATAGGGGCTAATATTGGCGTATTCTTGATTTTGGCTTTAACAGGGATTTTATGGAACGTCTTAGCGTTTGTATATTTTGCGCCCCGTATGATTCCTAAAAACTATTTTGAACGTGGTATCGGTGATTTTGGTCAATCGATGGGTATGACCGCTGCGGGTCTAATGTTAATCCGTATTGTAGACGCTAAGCAAGATACTAAAGCCTTGGAAGCTTTTGGGTATAAACAACTGCTTTTTGAACCGTTTGTAGGTGGGGGTATTATGACGGCGATAAGCGTGCCTTTGATTTTCCAGTTTGGGGCATGGCCAGTATTTATTTTTACGCTTATAATCATGGTGATTTGGTTATTGGTTGGCTTGTTATATTTCGGAAAGAAAGATGCTTCTGAAATAACATAGTCATAGACATGACCTCATTGATTTGATATAATCTTGACACATAATATAGATAGGAGAAGAAGACATGGATTTTTCAAGTGGTGAAATACTTTTTGCCTTTATGTTAACGCTGTTTGCAGGGCTTTCTACCGGTATTGGTAGTGCCATTGCATTTTTTACAAAAAAGACGAATGAAACCTTTTTATCAGTAGCCCTTGGTTTTTCTGCGGGGGTTATGATTTATCTGTCGTTTGTAGAGATTTTTCCAGAAGCTTATGAAAGCCTTTCTGAGGCGAGCGATAACAATGCTTATTTGATCACGACACTGGCTTTTTTCGGTGGTATCGGTATTACCATGTTGATCGATAGATTGGTTCCTGATATCGCTAACCCACACGAGCTTAAGAATATCGAGGAGATGGAAGACCAAGAAGAAGCTGAGCGAATCAAAAAGCAAAAATCGCTTATGCGCATGGGGCTTTTCACAGCCTTTGCGATTGCTTTACATAATCTTCCAGAAGGATTAGCCACATTTATAGCTGCCTTAGAAAACCCAGCTTTAGGCATATCGATTGCGATTGCGATTGCGATCCATAATATACCCGAAGGCATCGCGGTTAGTGTACCCATATATTATGCCACGGGTTCTCGTAAAAAAGCCTTCATCTACTCGTTTTTATCAGGTTTAGCTGAACCCTTGGGGGCTGTCTTAGGTTTCTTTATTCTAATAACCTTTATGAACGAATTTATGTTTGGTATTATCTTTGCGGGTGTTGGTGGCATCATGGTATATATTGCCTTAGATGAACTATTACCAACGGCTGAGAAATACGGCAGGCACCATCTCGTTATATATGGTTTGATTGCGGGGATGGCGCTGATGGCATTAAGTTTAATCCTATTGCCAAGTGGATTTTAGTTTTAAGACAGACAATGAAAAATTGTCTGTTTTTTTTGAGTATTTTCTCTTGACAAAAAAGGATTCCATGAATATAATAAAAGTAGAATTAGCACTCGTTATCAAAGAGTGCTAACAAAAGAAGGAGGGATTATCGATGTTTAAACTTACACCATTTAATACTTCACCAACACAAAAGGATGCATTTACGGATTTTGCGGACATCATGGATGATTTCTTCAACACGCCATTTCGCTCACTAAGACATGATTCTTTTAAGATCGATGTGGAAGAACAAGATAACCAATACTTAATCCATGCAGATTTACCAGGGGTTAAAAAAGATGAGATAAAAGTATCTTATGATGATCAGACCTTAAACATTGAGATTCAGCGTGACGAGAAGAAAGAAGAGGATGAAAAAGATAAGAACTACTTACACAGAGAACGTCGCGTTTGTGCGATGAGAAGGTCTATTCATCTTCCTAACATCGATCCAAGCAAACTGAAAGCTAAGTTAGAAGATGGTGTGCTTAAAATACTTGCTCAGAAAACCGAAGTCCGCGATCAAGGTTACATGGTTGAAGTAGAATAACGCGCTGCTTCAGGGGATACCCTGAAGCTTTTTACAAAAAAGAAGGTGATAACATGAAATATGAAAATATGACAACAAAAATGAAAGAAGTAACGCAAGAAGCGCAAAATATTGCGATTAGACACAATCATCAAAAACTGATTCCCTCCCATTTCCACTATGGGCTTTTAAGTGTGGATGAATCCTTAATTTCCGACATCTTAAAAAAGATGGGTAAGGATATCGATAAACTCAAGAATGCCTTAATGAAGGTCTTGGATAAAGAACCAAGCGTGGAATCAAGTGAAGAGATGTTCTTATCGCGCCACGGTAGTGCTTTGTTTTTAAAGGCCGAAGATCATCAAAAAAAGCTTAAGGATGATTTTTTAAGCGTAGAACATCTTTATTTGGCTTTATTTGATAGTGACGATGTAGCTACAAAAACGATATTAAAAGATTTTAATATAGAGAAAAAAGCGTTCTTGGAAGCTTTAAAAGAAATACGGAAAGATAATCGCGTCACTTCCGATAATCCTGAGGCGCAATATAAAGCCTTAGAAAAATATGGACGCGATTTGGTACAACTGGCTAAAGAGGGTAAACTAGATCCCGTGATTGGCCGAGATCACGAGATACGTCGTGTCGTGCGTATTTTGTCCAGACGGACGAAAAACAACCCTGTGCTTGTCGGTGAAGCCGGGGTCGGTAAGACGGCAATTGCGGAAGGTTTAGCGATGAGAATCGTTAATGGCGATGTACCTGAGGGGTTAAAACGAAAAACGATTTTTGCGTTGGATATGGGCGCGCTTGTTGCTGGGGCAAAGTACCGCGGTGAGTTTGAAGAGCGCTTAAAATCGGTTTTGAAAGAAGTAAGCGATTCGGATGGTGAAATTATCTTGTTTATCGATGAGCTGCATCTGATCGTCGGTGCCGGTAAAACCGAAGGCGCGATGGATGCGGGCAATATTTTAAAACCGATGCTTGCTCGTGGTGAACTGCATTGCATTGGTGCGACCACCTTAGATGAGTATAGAAAATACATTGAAAAAGATGCCGCTTTAGAGCGCCGCTTCCAACAAGTTTTGATTGAACAACCAACCGTAGAAGATACCATCAGCATACTGCGTGGTATCAAAGATAAATTTGAAATCCATCACGGTATTAGAATTTCAGACCAAGCCCTTGTTGCTTGTGCGCAACTATCCCATAAGTACATATCTGATCGCTTCTTGCCAGACAAAGCCATTGATTTAATGGATGAAGCCGCCGCGTTAATTCGCACGGAGATTGATTCGATGCCCGCTGAGTTAGATGAATTGTCGCGTAAACTGTTACAACTTGAGATTGAAAAGACATCACTAGAGAAGGAAAAGGACGAACCTTCCAAAAAAAGATTGACTAATTTAAAAGAAGAAATTAGTCACATCAAGGATAAATATGATCATTTGAAAGCGAAATGGGAAAATGAAAAAGCGGGTCTTACCGATGTAAAAACCTTAAAACAAAAAATAGAATCGATTAACCGTGATATTGAACAAGCCTCTCGGGATTATGATTTAGACAAGCTTGCAAAACTGAAATATGGCGATTTACCAGAAGCCCAAAAAGCGCTTGAAAAAGCTAAAGAAAATGAAACTGATAAGCAAGAAGACCGTTTGATTAAAGAAGAAGTAACCGAAGAAGAAATCGCCGAAATTGTCTCTAAATGGACCGGCATTCCCGTGAAAAAACTCGTAGAAAGTGAACGGGATAAGCTGTTAAATTTAGATAAATACTTGCACCAACGCGTTATCGGTCAAGACCAAGCGGTAAAAAGCGTTTCAGATGCGGTCTTAAGAGCTAGGGCCTTCCTAAAAGACCCTAAAAAACCGGTAGGATCATTCATATTCCTAGGCCCCACAGGGGTAGGAAAAACCGAGCTTGCCAAAACGTTGGCTGAGCATTTATTCGATAGTGAAGATCAAATGGTTCGCATTGACATGAGTGAATATCAAGAGCGCCATAGCGTGGCTAGATTAATTGGCGCCCCCCCTGGTTATGTCGGTTATGAAGAAGGGGGCCAACTGACAGAAAATGTACGTAGAAAACCCTATAGCGTAATTTTATTTGATGAAATTGAAAAAGCGCATCCCGAGGTGTTCAATGCGTTATTACAAGTACTAGATGATGGACATCTAACTGATGGTAAGGGAAGAAACGTCAACTTTAAGAACACCGTCATCATTATGACCTCTAATATCGGCAGTGAGTTGTTGTTAGAAGGGTTGAACGATGAAGGTGAGATTGCTTTAGACGTTGAAAAAGGGGTTTATGATCGTTTGTATAAGCATTTCAAACCAGAATTTTTAAACCGTATTGATGATATCATTTTGTTTAAACCTCTTAGAAGACAAGAACTGATGGCTATTTTAGATTTACAGATTGAACAGTTGAACTTGAAACTAAAAGATGAAGATATTGAAGTGAGATTTACAGAAAATGCCAAAGAACAAGTTTTAGCTGAGGCTTACTCACCACAATTTGGCGCAAGGCCGATGAAACGCTATGTGGAAAAACATATTGAGACCTCACTAGGACGGGCGATGATTAAAGGTGATATCACCCCAAATTCGATTGTTCAAATTGACTATGAAGATGAAACGTTTACCTTTAAAGAAGCCCATACAGTAGCTTAAAAAGCGATTTCAATTTAGAAATCGCTTTTTCTTTTATAGAAAAATTCTAGGTTGCTTATAAAAGGCTTTAAAGTGAATTTTCTCATGGGTTGCTTTGTGGTATAATGACACGTGATGGTAAAAAACATAATAGCGAGGTGTGCTTATGCGATTAACGAAACATCCTATTTTAGAATTTGATACCAAAGAAGCGATTGCCTTTACTTTTAATGGCAAGAAAATGTATGGTATCAAAGGCGATACAATCGCTTCTGCGCTACATGCAAATGGGGTTAAGAAGTTAAGTGAGTCGATTCATTTGAAACGCCCAAGAGGGTTTTATTGTGCGATTGGGAATTGTGCATCTTGTAACATGATTGTCGATGGCAAACCCAATGTTAGAACGTGCATCACGCCTTTAAAACCTGGCATGGTAGTAGAGTTCCAACACGGAAAGGGTCGTGTATATGAAGTATAAAGAAGCGGTCATTATTGGTGCAGGCCCTGCGGGCTTAAAAGCGGCCAAAATCTTATGCGAAGCAGGGGCAAAGGTCACTATTATCGATCGAAACAAGGATTTAGGAGGGCAATTGACCAAACAAACCCATAAATTTTTCGGCAGTGAGAAGCAATACGCTTCTACCAGAGGCATTGAGATATTAGAAATATTGTTAAATGATTTACTAAAGTACGGCACTCAATGTGAGATTTTAAATGAAACGAGTGTCGTAGGTCTTTATCAAGATAAAGTCTTGGCCTGTGTCAAAGACGACAAGTATTTTAAGATTAAAGCACAAAGTATCATTATCGCTACCGGCGCATCAGAAAAATCGATTCCGTTTGAAAACAACGATTTACCCGGTGTGTATGCCGCAGGCGCTGTACAAACGTTGATGAATCAGTATGGTGTAAAACCTGGCGACAAAGTATTGATGGTCGGCAGTGGCAACATTGGTTTAATTGTGAGTTATCAGTTATTACAAGCGGGCGTTAAAGTCGTTAAATTAGTTGAAGCAGCCCCTGCGATTAGCGGGTATTTGGTGCATGCTTCTAAGATACAAAGATTAGGGGTTCCGATTGATACTCAAACGTCGATTAAGCGCGCAATCGGCAAAGACCACGTTGAGAAAGTTGAACTTTGGGAGTTGGATGCCGCTTGGCAAGGCATACCTGGAACCGAAGAGACAATCGATGTAGATACCGTTTGTATGAGCGTTGGGTTGGCGCCTTTAACTGAGTTATTGATGCAAGTTGGGGCTGATGTGGTTTATGTCCGTGAGCTTGGTGGTAATGTTCCAAAGATTGATCATCGCTACCAAACGACGATAAAGGGTGTTTATGCTTGTGGTGATGTTTGTGGCATTGAAGAAGCATCTTCTGCCATGGTTGAAGGGTCTTTAAGCGGTATATTTGCGGCTGAAGATCTAGGCTATAAAGTTGAAGATGGCAAACGTAGAACCAAGGCGCTCAAAGAAGAGTTGAAATTTTTAAGAAACGGCCCACATGCGGCAAAAATAAGAGCTGGCTATCATAAGCTTGGAGTGATAATATGATTGAAAAAGATGGTATTCCCCCACGTGAGATGGTACGAAAAGAATTTCCTAAAGATGAAGAGGTACTTTTAAAACCAAAAGCCATTATCGAATGTTATAAAGAAATACCATGTAATCCGTGTGAAACCAGCTGTCCTTTTGATGCCATACATGTCGGTGAAGACATTAACAAACGCCCTGTCATCGACTTTGAGGCTTGCACAGGGTGTGCGATATGCGTCTATCACTGCCCAGGCTTAGCCATCTCAGTGATGCAAATCAAAGAGAATAAGGCGTTACTTAAGATTCCTTATGAATTCACCCCAAGACCTAAAAAAGATGAAACCGTGAACGTAGTTAACCGCAGTGGTCAAGTCATAACAAAGGGTAAAGTGACACGTATTCAAGATGGTGTGAAACAAAAGAAAACCGCAGTGGTACACGTAGAGATGGACCGTGAGTTTATTTATGACGCGATTACAATCGAGGTGCCACATGGATCATAAAAATGTAATAATATGTCGTTGTTCAGATGTAACGATGAAAGATTTATACGATTTGTTTGACCAAGGGTATACGACTTTTGAAGAGTTGAAGCGTATTAAACGCGTTGGCATGGGACCATGCCAAGCGAATACATGTGGCAAAATGGTTCAATGGGAATTGGCTAAATATCTTAAGAAGCCTTTGGATGATGTCAAGTTCCAAAATTATCGTCCCTTTACCTTAGGTGTTAAACTTAAAGCGATTGTGGAGGCGAGCGAAGATGAAGACGAAAGCTAAACATGTGGTCATAGGTGGCGGCATCAGTGGCATGAGCATTGCTTATCATTTGGCAAAAAAAGGCGAAAGTGATATTGTTGTGATAGAAAAAGACTACTACACAGCAGGGGCTACGGGCCGCTGTGGTGCGGGTATCCGCCAACAGTGGGGTACAAAAATGAACTGTATATTGGCAAAAAAGTCGGTTGAATTTTTTGAAAATGCCCAAGAAGAGCTTAAATATGATGGCAATATTGAATTCAAACAAGAAGGCTATTTGATTATTGGGTCTAATAAAGAAGAAGATGAGATGTTTGAACAAAACGTCAAACTCCAACAATCCTTAGGCATCCCCTCCAAAAAACTAACTAAAGAAGAAGCCAAAGAAATCGTCCCTTATTTAAATACGGATATCGTCTATAGCGCAACGTTTTGTCCTACCGATGGACATTTAAATCCATTTACGACTACGGATGCTTTTTATAGAGCCGCAGAGCGCATGGGCGTAGTCTTTTATAAATATACTGCAGTAGAAGATATTGTGGTTGAAAATGGGAAAGTTAAAGCGGTGGTTACCGATAAAGGAACCATCGAGACTGAAAACGTCATCAACGCAGCAGGTGGCTGGGCTAAGCAAATCGGTGAAATGGCGGGTGTTGATATTCCTGTTTATTCTCAAAACCGAGAAATCTTGGTCACAGAAATTAACGAAAAGATGCAAGGCCCTATGGTCATTAGTTTTTCCAAAAACATATACTGCCAACAAACCCCACACGGTGCATTCATCATGGGCCGTGGGGATGATAGGGCACCAGGTTATGAAATGCATTCAACATGGCGGTTTGTCGATGAAATGGCGAAGACCGTTACCGCACTCTTACCACCTGTAGGTGAACTAAGAGTTTTGCGTCAATGGGGCGGGCTGTACAACATGTCTCCAGACCATCAACCAATCATTAGCGATGCTAAAGAGGTTGAAGGGTTTTATATCGCTTGTGGCTTTTCGGGTCACGGCTTTATGTTAGCACCAATGACAGGGTTGTTGCTCAGTGAAATTATCTTAGGTGAAAAACCATCATTGCCCGTAGAAGGCTTGAGCCTATCACGGTTTGATGGGATGGACACTTCAGATATAGAAAAGAGTGTCGTATAGTTTAGGAGGTAATTTTTATGGCAATCTATCCATTCAAAATGGAACCCTTCACCGATTTTAGTGATAAAGCACATATCAAGCAATATCATGAAGGCCTTGATATCGTCAAAAGCTATTTGGGGAAGGAATACCCTTTAGTGATCGATGGCAAACGTATTAAATCCGAAAAAACCATCGTCTCTAAAAATCCTGCCGATCATGGTGAGGATATTGGCATCGTTCATCAAGCGACTTTAAAAGAAGCGAATTTAGCGATGGAAAGCGCCTTAAAAGCATTTGAAACATGGTCAAAGACTGATCCAAAAATGCGGGCCGATGTACTATTTAAAGCAGCCGCGATTGTCAGAAAGCGTAAATTTGAATTTTCTGCGCTCATGACCAAAGAAGCTGGCAAGCCTTACAATGAAGCCGATGCTGATACGGCTGAGGCGATCGATTTTATGGAGTATTATGCGAATCAAATGCTTGATATCGCAAAAACCAAAGACGATGAAGTCTTATCACGCAGACACATAGAACGCAACGAATATAAAATGATTCCTTTGGGCGTTGGGGCTATTATTACCCCGTGGAATTTCCCCCTTGCTATTTTAACGGGCATGACCACCTCAGCCATCGTAAGTGGCAACACCATTTTGTTAAAACCAGCGAGTACTACTCAAGTAATCGCACACAAATTGGTGGAAGTTTTAGAAGAAGCAGGGCTCCCTAAAGGCGTATTAAACTTGGTGCCTGGTTCAGGTAAAACCGTGGGTGAGTTTATGGTGACGCATCCTAAGACACGCTTCATTAGCTTTACTGGTTCTAAAGAAGTGGGCGTACATATTTATGAAAGTGCCGCTAAGGTGCAACAAGGCCAAACGTGGTTAAAACGCGTTGTGGCGGAAATGGGCGGTAAAGACGCTATTATTGTAGATGAAGGCTATGATGCCAAAGAAGCCGCACAAATCTTATCGGCTTCTGCCTTTGGCTTTAGTGGTCAAAAATGTTCTGCCGCATCCAGAGCCATCATTTTAGAATCGATGTATGATGAGGTTTTAAACGCCCTAAAAGAGGAAGTTCAAAAGATTAAACTAGGCAATCCAGAAGATGAAACCATCACGATGGGCCCTGTAAATGACGAACTTGCTTTTAATAAAATTAGTGAATACATCGGCATTGGTCATGATGAAGGGAAGCTTTTAGTCGGTGGCAATAGCGATGATTCGAAGGGTTGGTTCATCGAACCTACCGTCTTTTATGACGTTTCTCCAAAAGCTCGAATCATGCAAGAAGAGATTTTTGGTCCCGTCTTGGCCGTCACTAAGGTTAAAACCTTTGATGAGGCCTTAGCTGTGGCGAATGATAGTGAGTACGGCCTTACTGGAGCGGTCCTATCTAAAAACCGACAGCACCTAGAAAAAGCCCGAGAAGAGTTTCATGTCGGTAATCTTTATTTCAACCGTAAATGTACCGGTGCAATCGTGGGGTATCAGCCCTTTGGAGGCTTTAATATGTCTGGGACCGATGCCAAAGCCGGTGGTCCAGAATACCTTACGCTCTTCATGCAAGGCAAAACCATTACCGAACAACTTTAAAGCAAATAAAAGTGTTGTGAAAACAACACTTTTTTTGTTATGATAGTCTTGATTGGAGATGGTGAAATGCAACCTACCTTATCACAGCTTTTTCTTTCATTTTTAAAAATAGGTGCTTTTACCTTTGGTGGCGGCTATGCGATGATTCCCGTTTTTGAACGGGAATTTGTGCATCGGTATAAATATTTAAAAGAAGAAGAGTTTAACGATGTCTTGGTGATGGTTCAATCCTTACCAGGTATTATAGCGATTAATTTTTCTGTTTTTATCGGGTTGCGTTTACGTGGGAAAAAAGGAGCTTTTTTAAGTGCTTTAGGCGTGGCGTTGCCTTCTTTTATGATTATTTTAACAATAGCGGCTTTTTTCTTTAGATACGTCGATCATCCTGTTATAGAAGCCATCTTTAAAGGCGTTAGAATTAGTGTGGTTGCACTAATTTTCACCGCAGGGGTCAAATTATTTAAAGCGCATCGACATCTAAAGGGTCTATTTTTAGCCGCTTTGACGTTTGCCTTGGTGTATGCTTTACGCATGCATCCGTTCTTTGTGATTTTGTTGATGGGACTATTTGGTTATCTGATTGAGACCACGAAAGCGGTGAATCATCATGACGCTATTTAACTTGTTCTGGACGTTTTTGATGATCGGTGCGGTAAGTTTTGGTGGGGGTTATGCGATGTTACCCTTGTTTGAGCGCATGGTGGTAGAAACGCACGGATGGTTATCGCCTTCATTGTTCATTGATATGATTGCTTTAGCGCAAGTAACTCCAGGTCCTATCGCGATTAACAGCGCAACCTTTATCGGCTTTCAAAGCGCAGGGGTTTTGGGCGCGGCTGTTTCCACCGTTAGTGTAACGTTTATTCCAGTCTTATTGGTTGGATTTGTCTCTGCACGCAGCGAAGCGTTTAAGCATAATAAACATGTACAAGCCGCTTTGACTGGTTTAAGACCAGCCTTAATCGGTCTGATTTTTGCTTCGGTAGTTTCTGTGGCGAAAAATGCTTACGTTGATTTTGTTAGCCCTATTTTACTTGTGTTTTTACTTGTATTACTATGGAAAATAAAGCTTCATCCGATATTGGTTATCGTGATTTCTGGTTTTTTAGGCTTTTTAATCTACTACTGAAAATGATTTGGGGGTGCTGATATGACCATTTTAAAGCAATTAAGAAGAATATTGTTTGGCACCTATGCAAGGGGCTTTATTAATTCGTATTTAATCGTATTAATTATTGGAGCCTCTTTGTTAAAAATGCCTTTTAGTTTGCAAGAAGGCGTAACGCTTGATTGGAGCGATGCTTTTTTTACCGCCGCCAGTGCTTTAAGTGTTACGGGGTTAACGACGATTGTTGTGGCCGATGTATTTACGTTGCTTGGCCAGACCATCTTACTCTTTATTATTCAATTTGGCGGTATAGGTTTAATAATGATGGTGGCAATATTTTGGCTAGCCGTTAGAAAGAAGATTGGTTTTAAAGAACGCAATATGATTATGACCGATCAAAACCAAGTGTCTAGACAAGGCATTGTCCGTTTCATTCGAAACGTCATTATCGTCATCTTTACCGTTGAAGCGTTAGCCTTTTTGACGATTGGAACCTATCTCTTTTTATCTGGGCATTTCCCTGATATAAAGGAAGCCTTCTTTCAAGCCTTTTTCCTCACGATTTCTTTGTTTACTAATGCAGGCTTTGATATCGCGCCCAATAACGATAGTTTTCAGATGTTTTCTAATGACTATTTCATGCAAAGCATGGGTATGCTGCTAATCTTTTTAGGGGCGGTTGGTTTTTGGGCCTTAGCAGAATTTAAAGAAAAAATCATTGCCAAAGTTAAAGGAGAACCGTATCATTTTTCATTGTTTGTCCGCATTTTATTGATGATGTATATCGGTTTATGGGCTATTGGAGCTTTGGTTATTTTCGTTGTAGAACAGCAAGGCTTTTTAGCGGATAAAAGCTTGTTAGAATCCATTTTCTATGCTTTGTTTATGAGTATCACAACACGGAATGCTGGGTTTTCAACCATGGATGTGAATGATTTTAGTGGTTCAACCCAAGTGTTTTTGATGCTTTTAATGTTTATCGGTGCTTCCCCCAATAGTGTTGGTGGCGGGATTAGAACCACAACCTTCCTTGTGATTATACTCTCTATTCATGCGTTTGCCGCGGGGCGCGATCATATCGTTTTATTCAAGCGTCAAGTTAAACCAGAAACGATTCACAAATCGTTTATTACCTTGACCGTGGCCGGTATGTTGGTGGCGTTTTATATTTTCGTTTTGGCTGTAATTGAGCCATTTCCCACTTCTAAGGTAGCCTTTGAAGTGTTCTCGGCTTTCGGTACGACAGGCCTATCTATGGGTATTACTTCTGAGCTTCATTTTGTGAGTAAAATCTTTTTATCAATCTTAATGTTTATTGGACGGATGGGGGTCTTGGCGCTATTGTTGATGTTTAGACCTGAGCGTAAAAAGAAAGGTTTAGTACAGTACCCAGAAACCGATATGATTGTTGGTTAAAGACTTAAGGATTTGCCTTAAGTCTTTTTTTCTTATCTAAAGGCTATGCTATAATGAATGTGAGGTGTTTTTTATGAAAAAAATTACGATTATTGGTGGGGGACTTGCTGGTGTAGAGGCTGCTTACCAATGTTTAAAAAGAGGTCTAGCGGTTGATTTATACGAAATGCGACCGCATAAGATGACCCCGGCGCATAAAACCGTGCAATTAGCAGAGCTTGTCTGTTCTAATTCGTTTCGCTCAAAGCTCTCGCATAACGCACCTGGATTATTAAAAGAAGAGATGGCTATGCTTGATAGTCTTGTTGTTGAAGCGGCTAAAGCAAGCAAAATCCCAGCTGGTGGGGCTTTAGCGGTTGACCGTGAGATGTTTTCTAAATATGTGGAGAATAAGCTACAAGCTTTTGATGGTTTTAAGTTGATTAGGCAAGAAGTTAAACAACTGCCCAAAGGGCCAACGATTATCGCAACTGGTCCCTTAACCTCAGAAGCCTTATTTGAACATATCATGAATTTTTTAGCGGATGACGCCTTGCATTTTTTTGATGCTGTGGCCCCTATCATCAGTAAAGAAAGTATCGATATGAATGTATGTTATTACAAAAATCGTTATGATGATGAAATCGGAAAAGGCGACTATATTAATTGTCCGATGGATGAAGATGAATATCATGATTTTTATGAAACCTTGACTAATAGCGATGTCGCGCAGATTAAGGCGTTTGAAGAAAACGTCTTTGAAGGCTGTATGCCCATTGAAACCATGGCAAAAAGAGGTAAGGATACTTTAAGATATGGGCCTATGAAACCCGTGGGCCTTAGAAAGCATGTTGATCACAAGCCTTATGCGGTCGTGCAACTTAGAAAAGACGATGCCCGCGATCAAATGTATAACATCGTAGGCTTTCAAACCCATTTAACGTTTCCCGCTCAAAAAGAATTGATTAAAAAGATTCCCGGATTAAACAACGCTGAGATTATGCGTTATGGCGTCATGCATAAAAATGTATTTTTAAAATCTCCCAATCACTTATATAAAACCTATCAATCCAAGGCGCGTGAAGATTTATTTTTTGCCGGTCAGATTACGGGGGTTGAAGGGTATATTGAAAGTGCAGGTAGCGGCCTTATAGCAGGCATCAACATCGCTAGGTACGTGCAAGAAAAACCCTTGCTTTCTTTTCCAACCACCACCATCCTCGGTGCCTCTTCAGATTATCTAGAGCACGCTTCAGTGGAACAATTCCAGCCTATGAATGCCAATTTTGGTTTAGTTGATCCAATTAGAGGCAAACACCGTAAAAAAGAACGTAAAGCATTATATGCCAAAAGGGCTTTAAAAGATTTAAAAGCGTATATGGAGGCACAAGATGAAAGATTCTGAGTTGATTGTTTTATTTGAAGATCATCTAAAGGCAATCAAGCGTTATAGCCTTGAGACCGCTAAAGCCTATACGCATGATTTAAAAGACTTTTACCAGTTTTTAACGCGTGAGGATTTAGGGGGCTTTTTAAGTGTGTCTTCTCGGATTGCTAAATTTTATGTGTCTGATTGCAGTTCACGCTTTTCCGCGAAATCCGTGGCTAGAAAAATATCGACCCTGCGTTCTTTTTATCATTTTTTGGTTGAAGAAGATATTGTAGAGAATCATCCTTTTTTGGAAGTGAGGCTACCCAAATCACAAAAACCGTTGCCTAAGTTTTTATATCCTGAGGATATTGAAAAACTCTTTGAAAGCATCGATAAATCTACTGATAAAGGCATGCGTGATTTTACACTCCTAGAGTTGCTTTATGGAACAGGGATGCGCGTCTCAGAATTAATCAATCTAACGCTGAAGGACATCAACTTTGATAAGCGATTGATGAAGATTCACGGTAAAGGCAATAAGGAACGCTTGTTACCTATTGGTAAACACTTGGCTGAGGTGCTTAAAGATTATCTTTTATCCACAAGACCCAACTTAACAAAAAAACAAACCCACAAACATGTTTTAGTTAATATGAAAGGTGGTCCTTTAACGACTCGAGGGGTCGCTTATATTTTAAATGAAATCATTACCCATGCAGGGAGCTTATATGGTTTAACTCCTCACACCCTAAGACATACCTTTGCGTCTCATTTACTCTCATCTGGGGCCGATTTAAGAAGCGTACAAGAAATGTTAGGTCACAGTCATATCTCAAGTACAGAAATATACACCAGCATTTCTAAGGAAGATTTGAAAAAACGTTACTTAGAAGCACACCCAAGAGCGGTGAAAAAAGATGAAGATTAACATTTTAACGGTAGGGAAAATCAAAGAACCCTTTGTACTGCAAGGCATTAAACATTATCAAAAACCTTTAAGTAAGTTCGCTACTTTAACATTCACAAATGTCAAAAAGACCGATGTATCTGATCAAGCCTCAAAAAAGGATAAAGAACTTGCCAAGGAAAAAGAAGGCAAGGCCTTATTACAAAAAACCAAGCCTTCTTATAAAATCGCTTTATCTTATGAAGGTGACACGTTATCTAGCGAAAAATTTGCCAAACTATTGAAAGATATTCAAACGTATCACAGTTCTAAAGTAACCTTTTTTATTGGGGGCTCACATGGACTAAGTAACGAATTAAAACACTCCGCAGATAAAGTTATTTCCCTATCAAAATTAACCTTTCCACATCAACTAACAGCCCTCATTTTAAGTGAACAAGTATTTAGGGCCTTTAAAATCATCAACAATGAAATTTATCACAAATGAGTGGCACGATTAAATAGGTCTTGTTGAAGCCATCTA